>JAOUOD010000005.1 GCA_029880545.1 Gammaproteobacteria bacterium
AGAAAATGGAAGCGAGCTTGTCCGTAATAAAAAATACCAACCCCTTGATTATATTGAAATCAAGGATTTTATTTGGCCGAAAAGCCGGGTTGCAACTCATACATTTCGGCCAGCGAATTTAAGTTAGCTGTCAGGAAAACGCGCATGAAGGCATCGATAGTGGTTTTGATCATGGCTGGTATTTGCCAGCCAGTGTTTGCCGACGAGTGCCAATTCGATCAAGAAGCCCGCGTTGAACGTAATATTCAACTTAAGGAGAAATATCCAGGAAGCTATCTTATCGAGAATAACCTGGTTTTAGTCGTTCCTGTCGCCGAGGGGCGAGTAGAAATCACCATTGGCGGTTGTGAGCACTATGGAGTGTCGGTTGAGCTAAAAACAAAAATCGGAACGAAATACCAGAGCGAATCCGAACTAATGGCTCTGATCGTCCGCTTGGCACGAAGCTACTCACAAGGGATAGTGGATACCAATATTTTGGAGCGAGTAATCAAGGAAAAGCAATGGATGCAACCGGGTCCTCCGAGAGCATACCTTCTTAACTACGAGGATGAGGCGACGTTCGAGGTGTATGTGTGGCGCGATGACGAAACGTATGTGTTTGGGTTTAATTATTACAGCTAACCACCGCATCCACAGGACGGCGTCGCTAACGCGCCGCCGCCCGTGAAGCGGCTCGTTAGGTGTAAAAATGAATCTCATCGCTCTTGCTCTGGCATCAACATTAACCTGCCAACCAGCCCTCAATAAGGGATTGGTGGGCCTTTGGGAGTCCACCTCAATCTCAAAAGGTGGGATTGGAAACAATATCGAGTTCAGGATTGACGGATCTTATGTTGCAGCAGTAACTGTGCTTGTTGACCTGCGTTATGAAGTAAAAAATGGGAAGCTTTACACTGGCAAAAACACTGGAGAGCCGGTGTCGTACGAGGCAGGCACAGAAATAAAAGTCGATAACAACACTTTGATACTAATAGGACAGAATGGTGAAAAAGAGGTTAGAAACAGGATAAGCCCAGGAAGAGCCAATTCCATCGTAGGAAAGTATAAATATCGGCATTACACAGGCGCAATTGCCTATGAGAAATTTACGGCCGATGGGCTGATGCAGTTCAGACTCCCAATGCAATCTACACGTGGTTGCTATTTAGTAACTGGAAATGAAGTCAAGGTTACTTCACCAAACCAAGAAGCAAAAACTCTACAGTACAAACTGAGCGCGGGTCGGTTAGTTTTGGTCGATCAGAAGAACCCATCAACATATAAGCATGTAAAAGATGGCGCGTGGTATGAAAGTGGAAACATTGACTATAAGCCACCAGATAAATGAAACACCTAACTTCGCGTTCGAGGCCGACGCGGTGATACGGCGTACCGTTTCTTGGTCTGGTCGTGCCCCGCGCGGCTCAACGCAGCGTTAGGCATTCTAAATGAACAAAGAAATGGCCATAAAAAAATATATTACGACTCTGCCAGGAGCCCTTAAGAGCCGGTATGGCGGCTCTGGTTTATCAGGTTATACGGAAGGCCAGGTAGTTACGACAGTGCAGAAACTAAAATTAAACCAAGAGTACATAAACTATGCGTTGCTTATGTTTTGTGGCAAAAAGGTGTTGATAGATAATGGGAATACTTCAGATAATCTTTTAAAAATGATTGAGTATCTAGATAGTAAAGGCTACTCCGGAAATAATATTGGTGCTAGTGGCGATGGCTCTAATGGGTTTACTGGTTTTATTGGACGACTATTTGAAGCTGGTGACATGGGGGACTTTGATGGCGGTGATGGAGATGGTTAGATGCCTAACAAGAACATCAATGCGTTCGCTTCGCTCACTTGGACGCGCTACCGCGCGCCCATTATGTAATCGTTATGCCTATAAGAATAAAATTGGTCAGCACCCGTTTATACTGGAAAAAATATCCAGCGATGGGGCTTAGAAACAATTCAAAGGGTGCTGAGGCCCTGTTTTACCTACAGCACATGGCGATTTATTTGATCATGTAGCGAGGCGAAATATACTTGCGCTGCATACGAGGTAACGAATGGAGATTCTGGGTTGGGCGTTTTTGGGCGGCATTGTTGGCGCCATTTTGATGGACATTACGGAGCACTTTGCCGGCAGACTTGGTGTTACCAGTGGTGTCAGTGTTGGGCTGGTGGGTCGCTGGTTTCTTGGCCTGTTGCGCGGCCGCTTTGCTTATAATGATATTCAGGATTCGCTCCCGCACAGACACGAGGTCAAGGCGGGCTGGGTGTTTCATTTTCTTGTTGGTGGCGGCGGTGTTGCACTTGTGTACCCGCTTGTGCTCCAGGCATCAGGTGTTTCGCTGGCCATCAATCATCTGCTGGGCGGCGTAGTGTTTGGCCTGGCAACGTCGATTCTTCCATGGTTTATCCTGCTTCCGTCTTTCGGCTGGGGAGTGTTCGGGCGACAAGGCCCGCAAGGCTCCAATGCCTTGCTTGCCAGTACGTTGTCTCATATTCCCTATGGTCTCGGCGTCGGCGGTGTTATTGCCATCGGGTTGTCGTAGCACCTGGAGCCGGCGTGTACAAAAACCAGGTCAAAGAGGATTTGGCGCTTACATAAATACTCAACGGTAACCGGATCGGCTTCATCCGCGCGGAAAGCTCTGAGCGCCGCAGGAACCAAAAGGGTCTGGCTCAATTGAAATTGGTCCGACGTCTTTTGGCAGTGCGCACGAACGTGTTATACAGTTAAACCGAGTTACACTACCTGGAAAAGGAGATTCCATGAGCAAGGAAGATGAAACCGACAACTATCGGTTCACTATCGAGCTGTCAAAGTCGGATGTTTATATATTGCTTTTTCTCGTAGCCATGGTTGCCGGCTGGACTTTCGGTTCGGCGATCTGGCTTTCTTGAGCGCAGTGCTGCGAGAGCATTTTCAAGGCGGCTTCGGTCGCCTTGTTTATGGCCCCTGGAAGCGGGGGGACAGAGGTTGCCCCGTTTGACAGGCCTCCGTTTGCCGTTTGAGCCGGTCGGCTGGGCCACGATTCCTCCCGGCAAAGCCGCGCTATCCCGATCAGTCTGCCTGGTTCCACCATGTGCTGTGGACCGCCTTTTTCCGGTATTTTTGTGGCCTTGCCACGACATCTTGACGAACGCCTTTTTTGTGATAAAGTAAACGAACGTTCACTAACTTAAAGGAGTTCCACAATGATCAGTCCAGACGCCACACTCGACGCCAGCGGTATGAACTGTCCGTTGCCCATTCTTCATACCAAGAAGAGCATCGGCAAGCTGGCTTCCGGGCAGGTGCTGCAGGTGACCGCTACCGATCCGGGTTCGGTCAAGGATATGGAAGCCTTCTGTAACCAAACCGGCAACGAGCTGATTGCTTCCAGCGAAGTGAACGGCAAGTACGTGTTTGATATTCGCAAGGCCTGATCGCGCCTGCATGACCAAGCGCCTGAAGGCCACGGAGAGAAAAGCCTCGATCCTCGCGGTAGCCAAGGTCCTGTTTGCGGACAAGGGTTACCACGGGGTGTCGGTGGATGACATCGCCAACCGGCTGGGTGTGAGCCCGGCCGTGTTGTACCGGCATTTCAGCTCCAAGGAAGCACTGTACGAAGCGGTGTTGCGCGAAATGTCGGAAAAGCGCGAAGACTATGTACGTGCCGCGCTGGCCGAGCCATCAGATTTTCAGAGTATTCTCACGCGCATGACCGAGGTGTTTGTTGAGGCGATCTCGCGGGACCCGGATTACCTGCGCATGGAACTCATGAGTGCGTTGGAAGGCACGCCGGCGGCCAACAGCTTTTTTGAAAATCGCTGGCGCTCTTTTGTTGATTATATTGAGTTCAGCCTGGCCGAACTGGTCGAGGCGGGCCGTGTCGGTGATGTCGATCCGCGCATGGCCAGCCTGTTGTTCCAGGGCATGCTGCGTGAAGCGCTGTACAGCAAATGCATACTCAAGGACAAGCGTTACCGGGACTTCACATTAATCAACCTGGTCAGGCAGTTGATACCCTTGTTTATGGCCGCCATCGGCTACAAGCGCTAGTTTGAGCGCACCGGATCAGGGGCGTGTTATGAGCGTGTTTCTTGCCCAATCAAAAATCGGTGTCGGCTGCTCCTGGTCAGCACCACAAACCTCGCCAGCAACAATACTGCGGCAACACCCAGTCCCAGTATGCAACCCCACCATAATCCCTTGGCGCCCATGCCATGACTGATGCCAAAGTAATACCCGGAAGGTATGCCAACAACCCAGTAGGCGATAAAGGTAATGATGGCAGGGATGGCCGTATCTTTCATGCCCTGCAGTGATCCGTTGGCGGCGACCTGTATGCCATCAAACACCTGGAACAGCCCGGCGATGATGATTAGCTGGATAGCAACGGCGGCAACGTGTTCGTCGCTGGAATAGATTGAGACAATCTGCTCCGGGAAGCTGATCAGCAAGGCGGCGAATACGATCATCACTGCCAACGACATGGTAATGGCCGTGTAGCCGGAACGTCGCGCCTTGATCATGTCACCCGCACCCATGGCATTGCCGACACGAATCGTCGCGGCGCGTCCAAAGCCCAGCGGCACCATGAATGTCAGCGAGGCAAAGTTGATGGCGACCTGGTGCGCGGCGGCGCTGACGACACCGAGTTTGCCCATTAGCAGCGAGATCGTGCTGAACATGCCCACTTCCATCAATAACATCATGGCGATGGGAAACCCGATAGCAACGATTTCGCGAATCAGTTCCGGGCGCGGCGAGCTGAAGCGCGAAAACAGTTCATAAACCCTGTAACGTTGGCTGCGGGCGACATATCCCAGCAGCAGGATGGCGTTAATCCAGACAACGATGGCTGATGATACGCCGGCGCCCGGCGCGCCCATGGCCGGCATGCCCAGGTGACCGAACATGAAGATGTAATTGCCAACTATGTTCAGCAGGAAACCGATGATCTGGCAGACCATGATTGGGCGCGTAATGCCCAGGCCTTCATTGGTAAAGCGCAAGGCCAGGAACAGCGCAACCCCGGGCATGCCCCAGGAATAGGCAGCCAGGTATTTTGACGTGATATCAATGGCGGCGGCATCAATGGACAGCCACGGCATGATGCCGGATACATAACGCACGGCGATAATGCTGGGTATGGACGACAGCAGCGCAAACCACAAGGCGTGCTGGAACACCGGCGCCACGCGTTCGGGTTTGTTGGCGCCAACGTGGTGGGCGATGATGGGCGAGACCGCGATAAACACACCCAGCATGAACAGGAAGACCAGCACCCACAGGCTGCTGCCCATGGCCACGGCGGCAAGATCCAGCGCGCTGATACGACCGGCCATGATGGTATCGACAAAGCCCATGCCCAGCTGGAACACGTTGGCGATAATCAGCGGTGTCGACAGCCGAAGAATGTGTTGTATTTCTTTTTTGATCACCTGACAGCTTCCCGTACCTAGAGACTTCAAGCTGCAAGACCGGGACAGGTCGCGAGTGCTTGTGTTGTGTTACGACAGTGAGTGGCCGATCATACCTGTTGCAATGAGTGCGGCGCCATAGGCAGCCGCATCGTGTTTGGCGGTTGCAACGGCAACGCCCAGGTGAGCCTGGCGGATGTGTGTCCAGGCTGCGTTACGGCCACCACCCCCTGCCGTGTATACCTGCTTCAACGGCGCGGCCCCCAGTTGTGCCAACAGGTCATAGCCCAGTTTTTCGATGTTTGCCATGGCTTCGAGCATGCCCTGGAAAAATGTCACATCGTCATCGGGCCGTGGTTGCAGTTGCGGCAGCTTGTCCGGATCGTTGACCGGGAAGCGTTCGCCCGGCGCGGGCAGCGGGTAGTAGTCGAGGCCGGTGGGCTGGTCCGGTTGCAGCCCGGGCGTCATGGCATCCAGTTGTTCAATACTGAAATACTTTAATAATGTACCGCCACCACAGTTGGAGGCGCCGCCGGCGAGCCAGTACTTGCCGAGGCGATGTGAATACACGCCATGGCGGGCGGAAAATACCGCCGTGTCCGAGAGCAGTTTCAGCGCCAGGGTGCTGCCCAGTGATGTCACCGCCAGGCCCGGCTGCCAATTGATCGTCGGTCCGGCTGCGGCAATAAATGCGGCAATGCTATCAGTGGTGCCGGCCATCACCCGGGTATCGGTGCGAAACCCGAACCGGGCAATGGCTTCGGCGCATACTGGCCCGAAATCGGCGCCGCAAGGCTGAATCTCGGGCAGCAAACCGGTATCAATGTCTTCAGTAACCAGCAGATCGGTTAACCAGTCGGGCCAGCAGTGAGTGGCCGGGTCCCAGCCCAGCTTCAGGCCGTTGTTGGCATCGGATTGGTTCCAGTGGCCGGTAAATTGACCGGCAATCCAGTCAGCCTGTTGCAATACGTGGTGCGTGTTGGCCAGTAAAGCTTGATCCTGCCACCAAAGCAGCTTGGCCAGGGCGCTGCTCGCACTTATTGCTGCGCTGCCGGCACCGTCCGTGGTGCTGCCGGCCGCCGCGGCAATGCGCGCGGCCTGGTCCCGGGCGCGGGCATCGTTATACATGAGTGCGTCGCCCGCGGCTTGGCCGGCCGAGTCGGTGCGCAGCAGTGTGCCCGAGGTGCCATCGACCGCCAGTGCGCGAATCGACGAGGCGGGAACGGAGGCAAACAGCTTGGCCAGGGTGTCAGTAACCGCTCGCCACCAAATGGCCGGGTCCTGGCTGATGGCATCGCCATCGCGAACCGGCGCCGGCATGGGAGTTTGGGCCTGGGCCCGGGTGTTGCCGCCGCGGTCGATGACCACGGCGCGCACGCCGCTGGTGCCGACATCGATGCCTAGATACAGGTCCTGGTTCGCGGCGGCCAGCGTCTTGATCCTATTCGCCGTGGCCTTTCAGTGCCGAGCCGCTGCGTGGTTTTACGCCCCGGCTCTCGTCACCCTGGCGCTCCATTTCCTCACGGGTTGGCAGCGCGCGGGACTCCCTGGGCAGCCAGCCCGGCGGCGGTGCCGGCGGTGCCCAGCCTTCTTTTTGATACTCGGCCTGCACCGTTGTGTAAACTCCGCCACGGACATAAAATTTGGCCCGGAGGCACATGTAGCGGGGCGATGTGGCGGCCACCAGGTCATCCAGAATCTGGTTGGTGACAGCTTCATGAAACGCGCCTTCGTTGCGGTAGGACCAGAAATACAGCTTCAGCGACTTCAGTTCAACGCAGTGTTGATCCGGCACGTACTCGATGTATATGTGGGCGAAATCCGGCTGGCCGGTTTTCGGGCACAGACAGGTGAACTCGGGGGTCTCGATCTCGATGATATAATCCCGCTCAGGGTTGGGATTGTCGAAGGTTTCCAGGTCTTTGGACGGCTTGGTAGGCATGAGTGAATCCGTGTGTTAGCGTTGCGAATCGCCGCGGATTGTAGCGCCTATTTTTTACATAATTAAGCAGAAATTCAGAAATCACAAGGTAGTATGCGTCTTAAACTAGTCAAATTGTCAGGATTCAAATCCTTCGTTGATCCCACTTCGGTGCCGGTCACTTCCAACCTCATTGGCGTGGTCGGCCCGAATGGCTGCGGCAAGTCGAATATTATTGATGCGGTGCGTTGGGTCATGGGCGAGAGTTCGGCCAAGAACCTGCGCGGCGACTCGATGGCCGACGTTATTTTCTCCGGTTCCAATACCCGCAAACCGGTGGGCAAGGCATCGGTGGAGCTGATTTTCGACAACAGCGATGGCCGCGCGCCTGGCCAGTATGCCGGCTTTGGTGAAATCTCCATTCGCCGCGAAGCCTCGCGCGATGGCACCTCGGACTATTTCCTGAACAAGGCCCGTTGCCGCAAAAAGGACATTACCGACCTGTTCCTCGGCACCGGCCTCGGACCGCGCGCCTACTCCATTATCGAGCAGGGCATGGTCACGCGTATTGTCGAAGCCAAGCCTGAAGACCTGCGTGGCTTTCTCGAAGAAGCCGCCGGCATCTCCAAGTACAAGGAGCGTCGCCGCGAAACCGAAAACCGTATCCGCCATGCTCGCGAGAACCTGGAGCGTGTCCAGGATATCCGCCAGGAACTGGAAACCCAGTTGCGCAAGCTCGATCGCCAGTCCAAGGCCGCGGTCAAGTACAAGGAATACAAGCAGGAAGAGCGGCTGGTCAAGGGCCAGTTGTTGTCGCTGCGCTGGAAAAAACTGGATAACAAGCTCGGCGAATT
Organism: Gammaproteobacteria bacterium; assembly: GCA_029880545.1. Classification (NCBI taxonomy): domain Bacteria; kingdom Pseudomonadati; phylum Pseudomonadota; class Gammaproteobacteria; species Gammaproteobacteria bacterium. Next base: position 8,168 of record JAOUOD010000005.1, read on the forward strand.
CGATCGCCTGCTGGCCCAGTATGACAACGAACGCGAAGCCATTATTGCCCGCCAGCGCGAAGCCGAGGCACAGATTGAAGCGCTGCGCTCGGAGCACACCGAGGCCAACGATGCGCTGGCCAAGGTGCAGGAAGAATACTATGCACTGGGCGCTGATATTTCCGGCGTCGAGCAGAAGATTCAGCATGCGCGCCAGACCCGCGAACAGCAGTTGCGTGAACAGGAGCAGGTGAACCGCGCCTGGGAAGAAGCCAGCCAGCACCTGACCCAGGACAAGCAGCAGGTGGAACGCCTCACCGGTGAACTGGCCGAGCTGGAACCGTTGCTGCAGGAAGTGCGGAGCAATAACGACAGCCAGCAGCAGGCACGTGAATCGGCCGAGCAGAAGATGAATGACTGGCAGCACGAGTGGCAGCGATTTAACGCCATGGCGGCCGAGCCGGAAAAAACCCGCGATGTGCAGCGTTCACGTATTCAGCAGACCGAGCAGCACCTGGAATCATTGAAACAGCGTCAGTCCCGACTGGGCGACGAAGCGGCAAGTATTGATACCGAGCTGGCCGGCGAAGACCTCGATGGCTTGCGCAGTCGCGCGGCCGAACTGGATCGCCAGTCGCAGGAGCACGAATCGCAACTCGAATCCGTGAATACCCGGGTGCGTGAACTGCGCGAGCAGCTTGATGAAGACGGTGTTGCCCTGGAGGAGCATCGTGGCCAGGCGCATACCATGCAGGCGCGGCTGGCATCATTGCAGGAATTGCAGGATGCGGCGCAAGGCAAGCATGACGAAGCGCTTAATAAATGGTTAGGTGATCACGGCCTGGAGCAGGCGCCGAGACTGGCATCCATGATCGAGGTGGAAGCCGGTTGGGAAAAGGCTGCCGAACGGGTACTGGCGCTGCAATTGTCGGCAGTACGCGTGGACAGCTTCAGCAGCCTTGCTGCCGATGCGGCAACCCTGGAAACCGACCTGGTCATGGTCGATGGCAGTAACATCAACAGCGGCGCCATCGCCGCCGACAGCCTGCTGCACAAGGTCAAGGCCGATGTGTCACTGGCACCGTGGCTGGCCCATGTGCGCGTTGCCGATAATCTTGAAGCTGCCATGGCCAGGCGCAACGACCTGGCGGCTCATGAATCCATTATCACCCGCGATGGTGCCTGGCTGGGCGCCAACTGGCTGAGCATTGTTCATCCTGAGGGTGCGCGTGCCGGCATGCTGCGTCGCCAGCGTGAAATGGATACGCTCACCGGGGAGCTGGCCCGGCACGAAGCCGAAATCCAGCGCCTGGAAGCAGAGCAGGGCAAGCTGCGTCACGAAGTGCAGGAGCTGGATCAGCAGCGCGAAAGCCTGCGCAGGACCCTGAACGAACATAACCAGAAACGTACCGAGGCCCACGCGGCCCTGGGCAGCAAGGAAGCCAGGCTGTCCAACCTGACCGAACGTCGCCAGAAAATTGCTGATGAGCTGGCGGAAATTGGCCAACAACTGACCAACGACGCGGCATCATTGGAAGAAGCGCGCAAGTTGCTGGGTGAAGCCGAAAGCATGTCCGGCAGCCTGGAGCAGCGCCGAGAGGAACTGCAGGCACGACGCAACCAGTACCAGCAACAGCTGGAACAGGTGCGGGCCGATGCCGCCCGTGCCCGTGACCTGTTGCAGGAGCGCGAGGTTGAGCGTCAGCGCATGACCACCTTGCTTGAACAGACCCGTCAAAGTGTCGAGCGCCTGGAAAAGCAGCTGCAGCAGCTGATCAGTCGTCGTGATGAACTCAACCGTACGCTTGCCAATACCGAAGACCCGGCAACGGGACTGAACCAGCAGCGCGAAACCCTGTTGCACAAGCGCCAGGGAGTTGAAGAACAACTGACCGGCGCCCGTCGCCATACCCAGGAGTTGGAAGCGGCAACGCGCGAGCAGGAAAAGAATCGCGCCGAGTGCGAACAGGAAGCCCAGGAATTGCGTGGCAAGACCGAGGAGCAGCGCCTGGCCCGCCAGGAAACATCGGTGCGCCGCGATACCATTGCCGAGCAGGTTGCGGAGACCGGTAACGCGGTCAAGGACTTGCTTGAAGCCATGCCAGAAGAAGCAAGCGAAGCGTCCTGGACCGAAGAGCTGGACAAGATTGGCAAGCGTATTACCCGGTTAGGTCCGATCAACCTGGTTGCCATCGAGGAATTCGAGGAACAAAGCGAGCGCAAAACCTATATCGACAAGCAGTACGACGACCTGACCCAGGCGCTGCAGACCCTGGAAGAGGCCATGGGCAAGATCGACAAGGAAACGCGTACCCGCTTCAAGGAAACCTTTGACAAGGTGAACACCGGCTTGCAGGCCTTGTTCCCGCGCCTGTTTGGTGGCGGTCATGCCTACCTTGAACTGACCGGCGAAGACCTGCTGGATACCGGCGTCTCCATCATGGCGCGTCCGCCGGGCAAGCGTAACAGCACCATTCACCTGTTGTCGGGTGGCGAAAAAGCCCTGACCGCGGTGTCGCTGATCTTCTCCATCTTCCAGCTGAACCCGGCGCCGTTCTGCCTGTTGGACGAAGTCGATGCACCACTTGATGATGCCAACGTTGAACGTTACAGCAAGACCCTGATTGAAATGGCGGCCGAAACCCAGCTGATGTTCATCACCCATAACAAGATCACCATGGAGATCGCGGACCTGTTGCTGGGCGTCACCATGTCTGAACCAGGCGTGTCACGACTGGTATCCGTAGACGTGGAAGAGGCTATGGAAATGGTTGGGTAGGATGCTATGGATCTGCAATCAGCGCTATTACTCATCGGAGCAGTGATTATCGCGATTGTGGTGTTGACCAGCGTCGATCGGGCACGCGCGGCCAAGCGGCTGCGTGAACACAGCCGAACCGCGCCGGCCGGGATTGTCCGCTTTGCGCGGGATGCGCTGAACAATGTTGAAGACCGACTCAAGCCACATACCCGGCTCGATGTAAATCCCGGTCCGCTTCGCGCATCCGGGGCGCGTTCGTTGCGCACCGATGCGCCGATGCCGGAAATTGATCTTGATGCCCTCGATGCCATCGACGGACCCGAGCCGGATTCCTTTATCGAATCACTGGAAGGATTCGAGCAGATGGCGGCCATGCCGCTTGATGTCCGTTATCACGGCGAACTTGATGACGAAGAGGAAATGATCGATGTCGAAACCGGCGAGACCGTCCGCGAGACCGGCAACGCCCGGTCATGTATGCCCAATGAACAAATCGATTTTATCATCAGCCTGCCGGGCAAGGGTCCGGTTCAGCGGGACAAGGCGTTGGGTATATACAAGCAGAACGAATACATGCTCGACAAGCCGCGCAGCATATATGGTTTGCGCTACATCGATGGCACCTGGTCCTGCCTCGATAGCGATCCTGAAACCATGCAATACAGTGACCTGGCGCTGGCTATCCAGTTGGCCGATCGTCATGGCCCGATCAAGGAATCCGAGCTGAACACGTTCAGCCAGTTGGGTCTCAAGCTGGCCGATAACCTGCGTCGCCCATGCAAACACCCGCTGGAATACGAGGATGCGATGGAGCGCGCCGATGCGCTGGATGCGTTCTGCAAACAATTCGATGCCATTGCCAGTATTCAGGTGTTGCCGGAAGTGGCGGCAGGATTCCGGGGCAGCAAGATTCACAAGGCTGCGACCAGCCTGGGCATGAGTTTTGGCCCCATGGACATTTATCATCGAAAGAATAATGAGGCTGTCGGTTGCAAGCATATGTTCAGCATGGCCAACCTGTTTGAGCCAGGCACTTTTAATCGTGAAGGTATGGAAGACAACATGATACGGGGGCTGGTGTTGTTCATGCAGATTCCCCTGGCTGCTGACCCGGCTGCTGCATTTGAGGAAATGGCTCGTGTCGCTGACCAGTTAAGCACGGTTCTTGATGGTCGTATGCAGGATCCGGATGGCAATGAACTGACCCGCAAAGGCATCAAGATCATTGCCGCGCAGATTCAGGAGATGTCACAGCACATGCGCGCCTACACCATCGCTCCCGGAAGCGAGACCGCGTTAAGGTTGTTTAATACATAACGACGAAGGCGGGCGCGCAAGCAGGTCGATAGCCCGTGCGAACAAATGCCTGTACTATACAAGAGTTGATTTGCTCTCCAGGAAAAGAAACCGTGCCAGGGTCCAAGACAAGCCGCGCCGACGCAGGGAAAAAGATCCACAACCTGCGCGAGCAAATCAACCATCACAACTACTTGTACTATGTGCTCGACAAGCCGGAGATTCCCGATGCCGAGTACGATCGCCTGTTTCGTGAACTGCAGGCGCTGGAGCAGCAATTCCCCGACCTGGTAACTGTTGAATCGCCTACCCAGCGTGTTGGCGCCCGGCCCTTGAGCGAGTTCGCCAAGGTCAGGCACAGCATTCCCATGCTGTCGTTGTCCAACGTGTTCGAAGACAATGAACTGGCCGAGTTTCATCGTCGCGTAACCGATCGCCTGGATACGGACAGCATACGTTATACCGCTGAACCCAAGCTCGATGGGCTGGCCATCAGTATCCTGTATGAAGACGGTGTACTGGTACGGGCGGCAACCCGTGGTGATGGCGAAACCGGAGAGGATGTCAGCCATAATGTTCGCACCATTGAAACGGTGCCCTTGAAACTGCAGGGCAAGGTCTTCCCGAAACGCCTCGAGGTACGTGGCGAAGTGTTTATGCCGCTGGCCGGTTTCGAAGCCATGAACCGGCGTTACCGTGAAGCCGGTGAAAAGACTTTTGCCAACCCGCGCAACGCCGCCGCCGGCAGCTTGCGCCAGCTTGATCCACGTATTGCTGCTGAACGCCCGCTGGAAATTTATTTTTATGCCGTTGGCGAAGTCAGTACCGATGCGGTGCTACCGGACTCCCATTACGACCTGTTGCAACAATTACGCAGCTGGGGTTTGCGGATCTGCCCGGAAGTCCGGCAAGTGGATGGCTATCCAGGATGCCTGGAGTATTACCGCGATATCCTGAAGCGTCGCGACACGTTGCCTTATGAAATTGACGGCGTTGTTTACAAGGTGGACAGTCGCCAGCAACAGCAGGAGCTGGGGTTTATTTCACGTGCACCGCGCTGGGCAACAGCGCACAAGTTCCCGGCACAGGAAGAAATGACCGTGCTGGAAGCCATTGATGTGCAGGTCGGGCGTACCGGCGCCATTACCCCGGTGGCCCGGTTGCAACCGGTATTTGTTGGTGGCGTGACTGTTACCAATGCCACCTTGCATAATCGAGACGAAATTGAACGTCTTGATGTGCGTGTTGGTGATACGGTCGTGATTCGTCGTGCCGGTGACGTGATACCGGAAGTGTTATCGGTTGTGACCAGCAAGCGCAAAAAAGGCGCGCGCAAGTTCAAGTTCCCCGCGCATTGCCCGGTCTGTGATTCGGAAATTGTTTACGAACGTGATGGCGTCGTCGCCCGTTGCAGCGGTGGCCTGTACTGTGATGCCCAGCGCATCCAGTCAATTATTCATTTTGCTTCACGCAAGGCCATGGATATAGAAGGCCTTGGCGACAAACTGGTGGAACAGCTGGTGGACAAGGAATTGATCCATGACATCAGCGATATCTTTGTTCTGAATAAGGATGACGTTGCCGCACTGGATCGCATGGCCGACAAGTCGGCCGAAAACCTGCTCAATGCCATCACCCGGGCCAGTGCCACAACACTTAACCGGTTTTTGTTTTCTCTCGGTATTCCGCTGGTGGGCGAGGCCACGGCACTGGCACTGGCCAAGCACTTCGGTAATCTCGACGAGCTCATGAAAGCCGGGGAAGAGCCGTTGCTGGAAGTGCCCGATGTCGGCCCCATCGTCGCGGAAAGTATTCACGCGTTTTTTCATCAACAGCATAACCAGGAAGTTATCCGGCGCCTGCAAGAGCGCGGTGTGCATTGGCCGGATGTCGAGGTCAAGAGTGCGGAACAGTTGCCTTTGGCCGGCAAGACCTTTGTTGTGACCGGTACACTGTCTTCCATGAGCCGTAGCGAAGCCAAGCAGGCGCTGCTGGATCTTGGTGCCAAGGTGGCCGGCAGTGTCTCCAAGAAAACTGACTATGTTGTCGTTGGTGCGGATCCCGGTTCCAAGGCTACCAAGGCAGAGGAGCTGGGGGTGGCGATACTGGATGAAAACCAGTTCCTGAAAATGATCGGTAGCGTGGCCTGATGGCCCGGGCAATGCTCGTCATTTATCTGATGCCGACACAATACCTTTTTTCGCGAACAATTACTTTGCCTGCAAGATTACGGACGATTAAAACTGCTGGTAACTGCCAGGCATCATTTTATCCAGTCCATCAATTCTGCTGCGGTACAAAAAGCCCATTAAAAATAAACAATATAAAAATAGTTTAAAAGATTGCCTTAATGCCTATTGGTTGTGTGGATAACGGGGCGGGCATAGTGTAAAAAATATTTTACATATTCCCCAAACCCGTCTATAAATTTAATGTCAACGGTAAACAATAACTATTAACAATAAGACCATGTCCAGATGGCTTTGCCGTGATACGTCGCTACATGAATCTGCATAGACGGGGGAAACCATGAAACTCACTGGATTGCAAACATTTATAACGTTGTTGTCGTTGTTGGCCGTGACAGTATCCGCGCAGGTTTTGGCGGAGACGAACCCGTTTCCGCACCGGGACAAGTTCAAGGACGTCAAGGTAATGGAGATGGAGGTGCTCAAGGCTACTGCGGAAAATGTCACCATAGTGGATGTTCGCAGTCGCTACGAGTATGACACCTTGCATATCAAGGGCGCTGTGAATATTCCATTGAACAGCGACAGTTTCGGCCAGAGTATTGCCGATATTCAAAAAGCGGAAGGCAAACAGATTGTTTTCTACTGCAATGGCGGAAAGTGCAAAAAGTCATACGAGGCAGTACAAAAGGCGCGCAAGGCCGGTGTTGCCGACTGCATTGCCTATGACGCCGGGATATATGCCTGGGCACAAAAGGTTCCTGAACAAAGCGTGTTGCTGGGAAAGACTCCCATGCGTTCGGCAGACTTTATTGATAACGACCGTTTCAAGTCTCGTCTTATAGATGCCAGGACGTTCGAGGCAAAAAAGAGCGGCGGTGGACTGATCCTGGACATTCGTGACCGGGCACAGCGAGATACCCAGGTATTCCCGTTCGAGGAAGAGCGCGCCGAGCTTCGCGAAATCGACCGGATCAAGCAGATCATTGATAATTCCAGGAAGCAGGGCAAGACGCTACTGGTCTATGACAAGGTCGGCAAGCAGGTGCGCTGGTTCCAGTACCTGCTGGAACGGCAGGGCGTCAAGAACTACTACTTCATGAAGGGTGGATCGGAAGGTTACTACGAGGAAAAGCTGGGCAAGTTCCGCTTTGATCAAGCCGGCGGCTGACGAATAATTTCATTTCATTGCTGCAAATTCAGGGCCGGGTAACCGGCCCTTGTTTTTTTTAACAAGTTTTTTCTTGAACATAACAGCGGGGTATTTGCATTGCATGGCGTTGACGTATACTCGCAGGCAGTAAAGCCACGATCAAAGCGAGGTACCTGGCCATGATAAAATATGTCGAAAAACTGGCAAAATCCCTGCTCGGCATTGACTACAAGGAACTGTCGGAAGAAGAAAAGCGCGTTATCGACAGTATCGCCAGCGAAGAAGTCGTTGTTGAAAATATCAACGATGTTTTCGCCGAGGAAATCACCTTACCGCAGAAAATTGCCGATCATGTTTCGCGCGGTGTCGGCTCCTGGTCATTTATTATCGGTTTCACGTTGTTGATGGCAGGATGGGTGGCATACAACTCGTGGCTGGTGATCAGCCCGGACCGGGTATTCGACCCTTACCCGTACATCCTGCTGAACCTGGGGTTGTCAACCGTAGCGGCATTGCAGGCGCCCATTATCATGATGTCGCAAAACCGCCAGGCGGCCAAGGACAAGCTCAAGGCCGAGGCCACCTATGAAGTCGGGCTCAAGAGTGAGCTCGAGATCATGCTGTTGCACCAGAAGGTGGACGAGTTAAATCACATGCTCAGGGACCTGGGCGCCAGGGAGTCCGGCGAGCAGGTGTAAGCCGTCACATCACAGCCACTTGAACACATCGTGAACAAAAAACACCAGGATCTCAAACGCGATCAGCCAGATAATTATCCATTCCAGCATGGATGAGTGCTTGTGTTTCTGTTCGTCAGAAATCATTTCCAGCAGTTCGTGAATGGTTTCCAGCTTCTTGCTTAACACATCAACGCGTTGCCGAACTTCCAGGTAATCGGCGAGCATGGTGTAAAAGCCATCCAGCTCCGGGTATTCCCAGAAAAAATCGGGTACGTCCAGCAGATCATAACGCAACATGACATCGCTCTTGGCGATGAACAGCTTGCCGCGCATCTGGGCCAGTTCCTTGCCGCGCAGTTTTGAGCTGCCGGTGGTGGCAATATTTTTCGGGATATACGTGGTTTCAACAATGGTATCGGAAACCCGCTGCTCAAACAGCGCCAGCTTGGTGGATTGGGCGATGGCATGACAGACGGCGATGCGCGTCATAATGTCATTGTCAGGCAGGGTGATGTGATCGTTTTTTACCGAGCGACTGCTTTCAATGACTTCGCAGGTGAATTCGTCCTCAATGGTGCTGCCGACCAGGTTACCGGCGCTGTCCCGAATCCGGTCGAGGAAACGCTTGCGGTATTCGAGGCTGGTATTCCAGAACACAACAACGCCGTAATCAAAAACGAAGATATCGCTTTCAAACCACTCGATGTGGATGACATTACGGTAAATGGCATGGCGCTGGTTGGCGAGAAACCCCTGCCGCATGGCGGCAAAATCGAACTGGTCGCTGTAACACAGCGCGTAGATATCGGCGATATTGCTCATCGGGACCTTTCTGGCTTTGCAGGTTAACGGCCACGGGCCTCCATGCGCCGCAGGAATTCGGACATGATTTCCGTGTAGAGTTGATCGCCAAGATACTTGTCTTCGACGCCGGATTCAATGCTCGGGTTGTCATTGACTTCAATGACGACCACGCGCTTGCCGCTTTGCTTGATATCGACACCGTACAGCCCGTTGCCAATCAGCTGGCTGGCCTTGACCGCCGCGTCCAGTACCGCCTTGGGTGTTTCAAATGTGGGCAGCGTGTCATATCCGCCGGACTTGGTTGTGTCGCCATGCTTGTAGATTTGCCAATGGTTGCGCACCATGTAGTAGCGACAGGCGTACAACGGCTTGTTGTTGAGTATGCCGACGCGCCAGTCGTAATCGGTGTACAGGTATTCCTGCGCCAGCAGCAAGGATGATTCCTTTAACAGGGTTTTGACGCCGGCTTCCAGTTCCTCGAATGTTTCCACCTTGATGATGCCTCGCGAAAACGAACCATCAGGAATTTTCAGTACCAGTGGCAGGCCACTTTCTTCGACCAGCGCCTTTAGGTCATCGCGATCCGGCTGGTTCAGCACCATGGTTTTGGGTGTGGGAATATTGTGATTACGCAGCAGGTCAGCCAGGTAAATCTTGTTGGTGCAGCGCAGGATGGACGTCGGGTCATCGATAACGACCATGTCTTCCGATTCCGCCTTCTTGGCGAAGCGGTAGGTGTGGTTATCCACGGCCGTGGTCTCGCGAATGAACAGGCCGTCGTACTCCGGCAGGCGCATGTATTCCTTTCGCGTGATTTGGTCCACGGCAATACCAAGATTGTTGGCCGCTTTCTCGAACAGCTTCAGCGCCTTCTTGTCGCTGGGCGGCATGGCTTCGTTGGGATCCACAAGTATCGCCAGGTCGTAGCGATAGGATTTTCGGGTTCGCGGTTTGCGCCACATCTTCCGGCTGAATTGCTCAAAGGTGGTGGCAAAGGCTTCCTGCTCTGCCGGGTCGACCAGGTTTTTCAGGGACGATGGTCGTACCTGGCGGATTTGCCAGCCGCCCTTGTAGGCCAGCTGCACTTCCAGTATCGGGCACGGGTAGTGCTCAAATACCATTTGTGCGATGCGCGAGTGATCCGGGTTCAGTGCTTCGCCAAACCAGCAGGTGAATTGCAGGGTATCGCCGGCCTTGCCTTCAGGCAGCTTTTGTAACAACTTGTCGGCACCGTCGAGCATCATCGGCAGCCGCGTACCACGGGCAAGGTCATTGATGGTTCCGGCAGACGGGAACACGTGATGGCCACGCGCCTCGGCAAGCAGTGAACAATAATATCCGGTGCCGAGATAGCGATAGCTTCGGCACAGGTTGATTACGCGAACGCGGTTCTTTTTGTCCGCGCCCACCTTGTGAAGATAATCGTCGAAAGTGATGACGTCCTGGCTGGGGTAGTAAGGTTGCCAGTCGCCGGGTTTGTCGACAACGACATAAAAAGCGGTCATGCGTGTTTGTGACTCGGAAAGTCAGGGTGGCATATTCTTTATCGGCTGTTAAAAAAGCACAACAAAAATTTATTGTTGGTGGTCGCCGTCTGTCGGCGATATCATCCAGATTTTTCTGGGGCAGGTATGACGCTGTTAATGACCGACTTTGATCCGGGAATGTTTGCCGATTCCTACCGGTCGGGACGCAGCCGTTTTATTGACGCCTGCGACAGGCTGTCCGGCCCCGCGGTGATAGAGCGCCAAAGTTTCCCGCATCCCTTGCCCGGTCCCGACGGCCAGGAATTGTTCAGCGACGTCGTGTTTGCGGCAACGCGACCGGACCCCGATGCCGTGCTGGTGGTCATGTCCGCCACCCATGGCGTTGAAGGGTTCGCCGGCTCGGCCGTGCAGGCAGACCTGTTGGCACTGTTGCCGACGCTGCTCGCGCAACAGCCCGGTCTTGGCGTGATTCTCATTCACGCGGTCAATCCCTGGGGTTTTGCCTGGTTGCGCCGCTGTGATCACCAGGGCATTGATGTGAATCGCAACTGTATCGATTTTGCATCGGTGCCCGGAAGCAGTTCCGACTTTGATGCGTTATACCATACCGTTTCGGCGCTGGACTGGCGCGATCCGAACGCGATACAGGCGCTGTGGCAAAACCAGTCGATAAACGATTTTGTAGAGCTGTTCGCCCACGGTCATTACCTGGGCGATCAATGCCCGTTTTTTGGCGGCCACGCGCCGGGCTGGAGTCGACAACTGCTGGAAACCGTTGCCTCCCATTCGTGGATTGGCAAGGCCCGCAATATTGCGGTTGTTGATGTGCATACCGGTCTTGGTCCGTACGGCTATGGCGAGTTGATCAATGATCACGTGCCCGGTACGGCCGGTTTTGACCTGGCCTGCAACTGGTACGGCGCCAATGCCACCTCGGCACTCAAGGGTGAATCCTGTTCCGGTGTTAAATCCGGGCTGGTGGACTACCTGTGGCATGATGTCATGGGTGATCGCGGCAGTTTCGTTACCCTGGAGTTCGGCACCTACCCGGTGACCGACTTGCTGACATCGCTGCTGCAGGAGCAGGCATACTATAATGATTGTGCCCGCAACGGTCAGGCGCGATCACTGGATCACGAGGCGGTACAGGCATTGCGAAAATTTTTCTATCCCGAAGAGCGGTCCTGGCAGCAACAGCTGTTGTTCCGCGGTCGCCAGGTTGTCGATCTGGCCGTGGCCGGCATGACCCAGGATTCCCGATCATGAGCCGCGTAACAAAGCCGGAGGTTCTGCTTCGGGCTGCCACCCGGGCCGATATCGGTGAACTGGTTAATATTGAAGCCACCTGCTTCCAGACGGACAAGTTGTCGCGCCGCAGCTTTTTAAACCTGGTGCGCCCGGGACCTCACGACCTGATTGTCGTCGCCGATGGTCAGCGCATTCTTGGTTATGTGTTGAATCTTTATCGTCATGGCACCAACCTGGCGCGTATGTATTCCATTGCCGTGTTGCCCGAAGCCCAGGGCAGGGGGCTGGCCGGCAAGTTGATGGAAGCCGCCGAGGCCGCTGCCATCGCCCGCCACTGTGTGTTCATCCGCCTGGAAGTGAATGTTGGCAACAAGCCGGCATTGGCGCTGTATGAAAAGCGCCACTATCGCCGCATAGGCCGGATTCGTGGTTATTACGAAGATGGCGCCGATGCCAACCGCATGGAAAAACACCTGAACCTGCCGGGCGCGGGTTCAAAGGCCGCCAAGCCCTATTATGAACAAACCACCGATTTTACCTGTGGCCCGGCGTCGCTGATGATGGCCATGAAAACCCTGGACCCGAAATACCGGTTCAGCCGCACCGAGGAACTGCAAATCTGGCGCGAGGCAACAACCATATTCATGACCTCGGGCCATGGCGGTTGTTCGCCGCATGGTCTTGCGCTCAGCGCCTGGCAGCGGGGCTTCAGTGTCAGCCTGTATATCAATTATGCCGAGGCACCGTTTATTGACGGCGTGCGCGATGACGAAAAGAAGGCGGTAATTGAACTGGTACATGAGGACTTCCTGGCACGCATCGACAAGACGCGGATCAGGCTCAATGTGCAGGAAATGGACGGTGCGCAACTGGATGCCATTATCGGCAACGGCGATCCCGTGATTGCACTTATCAGTACCTGGCGTCTTAACCGCAACAAGGCGCCGCACTGGGTTTACGTGACCGGTATCGATGATGAATTTATCTATATTAATGATCCCGATCAGGAGACGGATCCGCACCTGACGGAAATGGACTACATCCATGTCCCGGTGACGCGGCCCATGTTCCAGGGTATGGCGCGTTTCGGTCGCAAGCGCCTGCGCTGCCTGCTGGTATTGCACGGGCTGAGAAAAAAGCGGAACTAATGGCCCGGTAAAATGATTCCCGTGGTAACGGCAACCGGGCTGGCAGAAAACTCACACCCGGTGCAGGCGTTTCTGGTTTTCCCGGTCCAGCGCGGCAACAAAGTGACTTAACCGGTTTTTGTCGCGCGGTTGCAGGTCAATAAAACTTCCACCAATCAACGCCAGGCTGGTGTTGGCAATATTCTTCTTGAACTTGATCTCCAGCGGGCTGCTGATGGTCTTTGTATCATCAACGTGCAGCGTACAACGGGCCAGGCGTTCACCGGTCTTTACATCCTGTACCTCGGTGGCGTTGACGCGAATGCCGATACCGCCAATGGAGATGTCATGCAGTGTGCCCTGGATCGTGGCACCGGTTTCGTCGGCCAGGATCACCAGGATGTTACGGGTGACACCCACTTCAACGCGGTAGTGATTGCGCATTTGTCGTGACAACAGGAACGGCGGCAGGCTGCAACGGTAACTGATGGCGCCGTTTTTTCTGCCCTTGTTAATGACCGTGGTGCTGAATGCCAGTTGCGCGCCACGAAAACGAATCATCATGCGCAGGGTGACACCCTTGTCGACAAAATTGTTGGCGGCCAGCGGTTGCAGCTCATCCAGGTCCAGTGTTTTGCCGTCAGCATTCACGCTTAGTATCATGGAATTGAACAAGTCGTCGCGGTTGTGCAGTTGCACGGTGAACTGGTCGCGCGTTTCCAGGATAGCGTTAAACAGGCCGGCGATGCGCGCCGCCTCGGTAATGCGTTCGATTTCGAAGGTGTTATCGGTGACTGGTTCTTGTTTCAACATGCCAAAAACATTCGGAAAACGGGTTTACTGGTGAATCAGGCCTTTAACCCGGCCTTGCCCGAAGCAGCGTAGTCCAGGCTGCCGTCCGGTCCATAGGTGTTCTCGTTGCCGGACTGGCCGGCAAGAATGGCCATCATGCGGGCAACATGTTGCCGGTACTGCATCATGGCCATGCCATTGATCTGGTTCAGGCGCTGGCAGGCTTCCGCGGCGCGGGTAAAACGAAACCAGGCAGATGCCAGTGACGTGTTGTCACCCGGGTTGTATTCAATAAAGTCGGTAATATTTTGCTGGTTCACGGCCTGGAGCAGCGCCAGGCGTTGCGATTCGATTTGCTCCAGCACCGCTGTGCTGCGGGATTTTTTATCGACAATGCCAAGCAGGCTGTCGACGTCTGAACGGGCCAATGCATCCCGTTCCTGTTCCAGCAGCCCGGTCAAGGCTTCAAGTTCGGCAGTCTCGCGGCCGAGCAACTCTTCCAGTTGACTGGCAGCTTCCTTGCTCACGGGCATTACTCCACGTCACTGCCGTACAGGGCGGCTTCCAGGCTCAACAGGCGCTCGGCGATACGGGCCGGGTTGATGTCATAGCTGCCGTCGGCAATGGCCTGGCGAATGGATTCCACTTTCTGGGTATCCACCACCGGTGTGGCTTCGGCTTGCTTGGCCAGGCGCTGTAACTGGCTGGCAGCTTCAGTCAGGCTCAGCGTGTCCGCTGTTGAAGGCCGGCCGGTCTCGGCGGAGTCCGCCGGCTCCCTTTGCGCAGGCTGTACCTTCGACGCGTTGGCCGCAACCTGGGCAGCGTTGCTGTTGGTGCTGTTAATGTCGATGCTCATTACATTTCTCCGGGTGCTTACACTGTCTTTAGCGGCACGGATTTAACAAACTTTAGAAGAATTTTGACCTTTTTTTACAAAGTCACCTCGACCAGGCCTTTGCCGGCCACAATCGCTTGTATTACCTTGCTGTTTCCATGTGATTTCACCTTAATCCGGTCACCGGTGGCGCCATCGGTGAGCGCTTTGCCAGTCATGCGCACCTCAAGGCTGCCTTGCCTGGTCAGGATGGTGACCTGGTCGCCGCGTTTTACTGCCCGCGGCGGCGCAATATCGATAGCGCCAAGTATCTTGCCCACCGGTGTGTTGCGTTTCAGCTGCTGGCCGAGCACGTGAGCCTTGTCGGTAAAGTAGCCTCGCTGCAGCTCACCCAGGTTGGCGCGCTGTGCCGTGAGGTCCGTATCAGTAATAAGGTGTCGCGCCGGCAATGGCCGGGCGGTACGCCAGACCATGGCAAAGCGGTCAATAGTGACCGGCACGTAAAGCTTCCACGGCGAGGCATCATCACAGCGCACGCCAATGGCGGTATGGCCAAGCAACTTGCGGCCTGTTGGCAGGAATGCTGATAGCGGTAGTGTGCACGCACTCAGCCGCAGTCGCGGGTCCAATGGATTCACCCGAATGTGGGTTTCGATGGTATCGGTCAGCGATGCCTCGACGAATGTCCGCGCCGCCTGGCCAATGGCCTCCAGCGATTGCACCGGTGTGCCGGGCGTCGCCGCCACGGCCGGGCCGGCGGCCAGCAACCCGATCGCGCCAATAAGCCGCCATCCCGGCAATGGTTGCCGGGCCGGATGGCCGTTTGTGTCAGCTTTTTGGCGATTCATGGCGTTATGACGTCCGTTTGCGTGCCCTGGTTGTCTTTGACAAGGTAAGTTGCAAATGGCGTGCCGGGTTTGGGGTGGCATGTTGCCCTCGGCTGTCATTTCGATCTCGTCAGTCATTTCGACCAACGGGAGAAATCTTTCTTGATGTGTGTCGGCTGCGCCGACGGCTTCAAGATTTATTTGCCGGGTCCCGCCCCGGCGGGCGGGTTACTCTCTTGTAGCGACAAGAGAGTAACCAGAGAAACGCCCCCGCTGTCCTTAACCGTCTTGGCCTGCTGTCGCGCCTTCACGACAAATCCGCTCAGAGCTCGCCGGTGAAAAACGGGGTCAGACCCGGTGTATGGGTCTGACCCCGTTTTTCACTCGGGCTCAAACACGCCGAGCGGATTTCGTTCCGGCTCGCGCCACCGCCAAGACAAGGACAGAAGGGGAGGAAACCCTCGAGCCCGGGTTTAGAACGGATTGATCGAGGTCTGACCACGGGAACCCGAAGGGTGAGTCTGCTCTGACTCCTGATCATCAGGTTAGTTGCTTGTCTATCCCGTAATCGAAAATGCCCCAAAACCGGTGTTCCGGTCTATAAAACCAGTGTTATACTAATTATTATCGTACCAAAAGTGTCGTTAAATAGTATGCGGCATCCTATATTGAGATAGGAAGCCGCTACCTATCTACCTCATTTCAGGGTGATAGGAAGCCGCTTCCTAATATACTGTTAGGCATAAAATCAATGATTGAAGAATTAACAAACTATTACCGCCAGAATGGAATATTGTCCACTGGATTCACCTGCCATCATAAAAATCGATGCCAGGGTGATTGCGACAGCTTTACCGGGCCAAAGTCTGCTTTTGTTAGTTCAGGATATGAGGCGCACACCCTACCTAGATTACTTTTCTTGTCGCTAGATTCGGGTAGTGGTGATAAAGCTGATGAAACCAGACTTCCACTGTCTGTAAGGCAACAAGAGGAAGTTAACAGGAATGTCTTGAAGTTGCATAAACATAAGCATTGGTACCGAACTCATGAACTGGCTTGGTACATTCTGGCGAAATTCAATAGCGAGTTACAAATACAAGACGCTAAAAGCTTCTTTGCACACGCCAATTCTGCAAAATGTTGCATGAACAAAAAGCAAAGAAGGAAGGCGGACGCAATTCTATTCAAAAACTGCAGAGGCTATCTTGGTGGTGAATTAGAGATTCTTTCACCGGACATATTGATAACGCAGGGGAATGACGCGAAAAAAGCAATTAAATTACTCAAAGAGAGTACAACTCATACAATAGATGAGTTTGCATCCATAATTAAACTAAATGGAAAGCATATTTTTTGGCTTCACACTTACCACCCCAACAACTGGGGCGCCTTCAACAAGCAGAGAGAGTTTGATAAAACCAACAAGGTTTCACTCGGGTGGGTCAGGTACTCTGATTTAATGTATGAGTTTGTTACTAAAAATGATTGATACCGGGTCGGACCTACGCAAGCTGTTGATAAATGATTGATACCGGGTCGGACCTACGCGAGCTGTTGATGCTATGATTGAAACAATTATATACAGGCCTGATTTTACGCTTAGAGCGCTTGTTTCAGGTGTAAAATGCGGTATCTAAACTTACTAATCGAGAGATGAACGGGATAAGGTGGATGAAGAGATTCGCTGATCGCTATTGCTGCAGGCTCGACGAGATTGGATGCTATTGAATTTGTCTTAACCACAAAACCAACCAGTAAAGGAGATGCGCATGCATGGAATGAATGTTCGTGTTCAGATTCAACCGGGGAAGATCGAGGAGGCGGCGACGTTGCTGCGTGAGCAGGTGATGCCCACCGCCGCCAATTACCGCGGCTTTATACAAAACTTCCTGATTGTTGATGCGCCGAACAATCGCCTGGCGTCGCTGAGTGTCTGGGAGACCGAGGCAGATGCGAAGGCGATTTACGAGGAGGAAGGCGGTTTGTATCAATCCGCGGTGGCCAAGCTGAAACCGTTGCTGGCTGCGCCGCCCGACGCCTGGATGGGCACGCTGACCCGCGTGGACAAGTAGGCAGTCGTTTTGTTGTATTTCAGGCGCCCGGGATGGTGCTCCGGGCGCTGGGAAAAAGCAGGGGAGAATGGTATCGCGGGCATTTGGTTCCGGTTTTCGATATAGTTCTTCCCTGCTCTATATCATAGAAAGACCCGGTGGAACCAAATCTCTACATCTCATTCATTATTGCCTCGGTGGTGTTAATCATCATACCCGGGCCGAACGTGCTGGTGATTGTCTCTACCTCTGTCGCCCATGGTGCCGGCCGGGGGTTGCAGACCGTGGCAGGCACATCGTCGGCCATGGTCGTGCAATTACTGGTTGCAGCGCTGGGCACCAGCTGGGTTGTCCGGTCAGTTAGCGAAGGTTTTAGCTGGTTGCGCTGGCTGGGTGTGGTGTACCTGGTCTACCTGGGTGCGAGCCATCTTGTGCGCTTGTTCAAATCAGCTGATACAGAATACGTGCCGGAAACGGGCCGGGGTACGTTTGCCCGGGGCTTTGCTGTATCCCTGACCAATCCCAAGACTATCCTGTTTTTCAGTGCGTTCCTGCCGCAGTTTGTTTCCTCTGACGAGGCATACCTTGGCCAAATTATGCTGTTGTCTGTGACTTTCCTGGTGCTGGCTACAGTGCTGGATAGCCTGTATGCCTTGCTGGCCGGAAGGCTTGGTGGCCTTGCTCGCGCGTCATTCGCGCAACGGGTTCAGCATGGTGTCAGCGGCGTGTTGTACCTGGCGGCAGGTGCGTGGCTTGCTGCATTGAGACGCAGCTAGGGTTTCAAGTTCAGGTTACCGATGGTAGCTGAACATCCTGCCTGTGCCGTCGCCTACATTATCCGCCTGAGATCAAGCTATCACCAAACGCGGTTACCGGGTTGGTGGCTGATTGAAGGCCGCTCAGTCTATAGACAGCGGTAGCGATATAGTGAACGTGGAACCCCGGTCTACGACGCTGTGTACGCCGATGTTACCCTTTAGTACGGTGCGTACAATTCGTTCGGTCAAGTACAGGCCAATGCCGGAGCCGCGTTCCCGGCTGGCCCTGGCGTTTTCGCCGCGTTGAAAGGCTTCAAACAGGTGAGCCAGGCCGTCTTCCGTTATACCGATACCGGTGTCACGGACCTGGATGGAAATTCGATTATCCTGTTTGCTCAAGATCAGACTGACTGACCCGCGTTCCGTGTACTTGATGCCATTGGACAGCAGGTTTACCAGGCATTGAATCAATCGTCGACGGTCGGATCGAATCCGGAAGCCGCTGTTGCTGTTGATTTGCAAGGTAATGCCTTTTTGTTCGGCGCGCTGCTGAACGATCGCCAATGCATGGGTGACAGCCTCATCCAGCATAAAGGTCTCAATGTGAGGCTCGATAGCGTTGGAATCAATCCGGGCGATGTCCATGGCATCGGTTACAAGTTCTTTAAGCAGGTCTGCGGAGTTGACAATATTGGTGAGCATCTGTTGCTGCTCTTCGGTCAGATCCCCGACAAGTCCCTTTATCATCATGTCGCTATAGCCGATTATCGAGGTGAGTGGATTGCTGAATTCATGGGCCATGCTGGCAATGAACAGCGTCTTGATCTTGTCAATCTCCTGGAGCTGCCGGTTAGAAGCTTTAAGGCGAAGCCTCGCTGAGTCCAGGCCCATGATGGTTTCCATCAGCAACAGGCTCTTTGCGTGTGACGTATAGGACAGGCAGCGCATTTCCATGGCCCGTTCGATGAGCGCACGACTCATTTGGGTGAATTTCTGGTTCGGATCGGCGTTATTGATCATTTTTGCCTCCCGGGATCAGGTCGTAGCCGCACGGCAGGGCTTTTAGGTAGGCAATGGCTTCCGCTATTCTGTCTCCCGGAATCAGTGAACCGTGTTGCGGCAGAATCCGGCTGACATCCATTTTTTCAATAATATCCATGGCGCCGTTTAACAGCTGGCTGCTGGGCATGATGGCCTGGTGCCAACGGGCCATGGACTCGGGAAATTCCTTCCCGGCAAACAGGTTGGCAGACCTGGACAGGGAGCCAAAGATGTCGCTGGTAAACAGGCTCTTGCTCTGGATGTCATGGGTGATAATGGCGCCGGGGGAGTGAAGGTAGGGCGTGTAGACAAAATCCAGCCGCCGGCCACTTTCCAGGGTCAGGCTGTAGTCGTGTTCGTCTACGGCGTAGAGCTCGGACTTGATGCCGTAGTGATAAATGAGTCGATGTGTTGTGGAGTGTGCGACGATTTTGAGATCGGCGCGATGAATGACGTCTTCGATAACCGGCAAGTTGCCACAGACATCAGGGTCCTGGTGGGCGGCGATTATGGTGCTGATACTTTCAGGATTCACAATGTCGATGATTTTTCGCATGATCACCGGAAAATCCGGAATCGATCCGGGATCAATCAATACTGTTTCGTCGCCATCAATAATCAGAAACGGGTTGCTGTTAAGCTGGGATTCTTTGTCAAAAAACCCTATCCAGTATATTCCGTCCCCGATCTCAATGGCGTCAGACATATCCGGGTTAGTGCCTGACATGGCCGGCTCCTCCTGTAGTGAAATTTCTTGTTATTATTTTGCATCCCGGAGCATTATGAATTAATCGATATTTCTGGTCTACATTGAGTGTGGATATCGGGGCCGGACATTCTGTCGAGAGTGGAATCTTGATCACACAACGCCGGTGCCCACGCTGAAGACGGGCGTCCGGTATTCAAAATAGTGAAAACATTGTGACCAGGTGCGGACGCTGGTATTGGTCCTGGTCTTCTTGCGATTTCAATGGATTCAGTACAACGGTAGTGTTTGGCATAGCCGCGGGGGCCGGTAAATCGGCGCCCGGAAAACGGAAACACGCAGCGGCAATCCTTGCCGCCCCGGCAAGCCCGGTGTTGCCGTTTGCCACCTTCGCCGCCCGCCAATTCGGCCATAATCCGTTCAAACCAGGTGAAAAACAGGCACTTGCGTTGCTGGCACGGTGGTTGCAATGAACAGGGCAACAGTACAGGAGTCGGTTATGCCTTTTTCATTCGATACCATGTTTGGCCTTCACGAGCAGTCATTGCTGGTGCATGCGCGCAGGGCGCAGGTGCTGGCTGCCAATATCGCCAATGCCGATACGCCCAACTACAAGGCGCGCGATATCGATTTCCGTGAGGTGATGCGCAAGGCCGAGGCGGGCGCGGGTTCCGATTACTTTCGCCTGCGCACGACCAGTTCAGGCCATATCGATGCACCGGTCAGCGACATTTTCAATGACGATCTTCGTTTCCGCGTGCCATCACAGCCTTCTATTGACGGTAACACCGTGGAAACAGAAACCGAGCATGCCGAGTTCATGGAAAACGCCGTGCGTTACCAGGCGACTTTGCAGTTTTTGAGTGGCCGCATCAAGACGCTGTTGAGCGCGGTACGAGGAGAATAATCATGTCATTGTTTAACGTATTTAATGTTTCCGGATCCGGCATGTCGGCCCAGTCGATTCGCCTGAACACGGTGTCCAGCAATATGGCCAATGCCAACAGCGCCAGCAGCAGTACCGACCAGTTGTACAAGGCACGGCAGCCAGTATTTGAAACCATGCTGCAACAGGCGGGTGGCATGGGTGAATCCGCCGGTGTGCGCGTGACCGATATTGTTGAAAGCCAGGCACCGTCGCGTCGCGAATATGCACCGCATCATCCCAAGTCTGACAAGGATGGCTATGTATTTTATCCCAACGTGAACATGGTGGAAGAAATGGCCAACATGATTTCGGCGTCGCGCAGTTTTCAGAGCAATGTCGAGGTGATGGATACCGCCAAGAATCTTATTCTCAGGACCCTGACGCTGGGCCAGTAACCCGGCAGCAATGGATGGACAGATCATGAACAAGGTCGATAACAACATTCTGCGTAACCTTGGTCTGCAACAGCAGAACAATACGCAGGAGCAAAAACAGAAGCTGGGCCAGGACCAGTTTCTGAAATTGATGATTGCACAGCTGCGCAACCAGGATCCGATGAAGCCTATGGAAAATGGCGAGTTCCTTGGCCAGATGGCGCAGTTCAGTACTGTATCCGGTATCCAGGACCTGCAGGCTTCTTTCGAAAGCATGGCCACGTCCATGCGCTCGGCGCAGGCGTTGCAGGCCACTGCGCTGGTCGGTCGCACCGTGTTGATTGATGGTGATACCGATATCAACGGCCGCACTATCGGTCATCTTGGCCAGAGTGGCTTGCACGGCGGCATGAAGCTGGACAGCAGTGTTGACCGCCTGAAAGTCGATATCTTTGATACCAATGGCCAACTCGTTCACACCATTAATTACAACGACCCATTGCCAGCCGGCGATGTGTACTTCTCCTGGGACGGCAAGGATTCGGCCAGCAACCCGTTGCCTGAAGGAAAATACACCATCGCCGTGACTGCTACTCGTGGCAGCACCAGTGAAGCGATCCAGGTGCAGGTAGCAGACGTAGTGACCAGTGTCACCCTGGGCAGGCAGGGTGGCCTGACATTGAATCTTGCTCATGCCGGTCCGACCGACTTGAGCGTAGTCAGACAGGTTATGTAGCAGAATTTCTCAAGGAGACAGGAATATGCCTTTTCGTACAGCATTAAGCGGGTTAGTTGCAGCAGGTACCGAGCTTCGTGTAATTGGCAATAACGTTGCCAACGCCGGCACCATTGGTTTCAAGAAGTCACGCACCGAGTTTGCCGATGTGTTTGCCGTATCCAATCTTGGCGCCGCCAGTGACTCGGTGGGCACGGGCGTGCGTATCGCCGATATTGCCCAACAGTTCACCCAGGGCGTGGTGGAGTTTACTGACAATCAGCTTGATCTTGCTATCAGCGGCCAGGGCTTCTTTCGCCTTAATGATAACGGCGCCACGATTTATTCGCGGGCTGGCGCATTCCAGGTGAATCGCGATGGCTACATTGTCAATTCAACAGGCGCCCGTTTGACTGGCTATGTTGCTGATCCCAGTGGCAATATAACGGGCGCGCTGGGCGATCTTCGGCTGAACACGGCCGATATCAATCCCAATGCCACTACCCTGATCGAGGCCGGCCTGAACCTGGATGCATCGGATGCCATTATTCCGGCTGCCACCGTGTTTGATCCGACCGATCCGACCAGTTACAACGATTCCACATCGTTGACCGTATTTGACTCGCTGGGCAACTCGCACCTCGCCACCATGTATTACCGCAAGACGGCGGACAATACCTGGGAAACCTATATGTTTGTCGATGGCAACGAGATATATGGCAACGTC
Organism: Gammaproteobacteria bacterium; assembly: GCA_029880545.1. Lineage (NCBI taxonomy): Bacteria > Pseudomonadati > Pseudomonadota > Gammaproteobacteria > Gammaproteobacteria bacterium. Next base: position 30,646 of record JAOUOD010000005.1, read on the forward strand.
GCACCACCTTATACGGGCGATACGCTGACGTTTGATACCAATGGCAACCTGCTGACGCCGGCAGGCGGCACTATTGCCTATCCGCCTTATGATCCCAATACCGGTGCGTCATTAATGTCATTGACCATTGATTACACGTCCGCCACGCCAACCACGCAGTACGGCAGCGGTTTCAGCGTCAACGCACTGAGCCAGGATGGTTACACCAGTGGTCGCCTGACCGGCCTGGACATTGGTGAAACCGGTATGGTGATGACACGCTACTCCAATGGTCAGACGCGCCTGCTGGGCCAGGTGGCACTGGCCAACTTCGCCAACCCGCAGGGTTTGCAACAGCTGGGCGATACCCAGTGGGCGGAAACCTATGACTCCGGTTCGGCGCTGGTGGGTGCACCGGCTACTGCCAGCCTGGGCATGATCCAGGCGGGTGCACTGGAGGGTTCCAACGTCGACCTGACCGAGCAACTGGTCAACATGATTACCGCGCAACGTAACTTCCAGGCCAATGCGCAGGTGATCTCGACCGCCGACACCATCACCCAGACCATTATCAACATCCGCTAATAGGTTGAGGTAAAGACAATGGATCGCATGTTATTTGTAGCCATGACCGCCGCGCGCCAGACCGAACTGGCGCTGGCCAGTCATACCAATAACCTGGCCAATGTCAGCACTACCGGTTTTCGTGCCGACTTCCAGGCGTATCGCAGCATGCCGGTATTCGGTGAAGGTCATGATTCGCGTGTGTACGCCATGACCGAGCGTCCGGCCACCGACTTTGCAACGGGTGTGGTCCAGAGCACCGGTCGCGACCTGGATATCGCCGTGAATGGCGAAGGCTGGATTGCCGTGCAGGCCGCCGACGGTTCCGAAGCCTATACACGCGCCGGTGACCTTCGTGTCAATAACCTGGGTTTGCTGGAAACCGGTACCGGTTTGCCGGTGCTGGGTAATGCCGGGCCTATTGCCATTCCGCCGGCGGAAAAAATTGAAATCGGTGTGGATGGCACGATTTCCGTTCAACCTCTTGGTGAATCTGTTACTACCCTGGCAGTGGTGGATCGCATCCGCCTGGTAAACCCGCCAAAAGAACAACTTTTCAAGGGTGAAGATGGCCTGATTCGTGCAGAGCAAGGTGTAGAGGTGGTGCCTGACGGACAATTGACGGTCAATACCGGTTCACTGGAAAGCAGCAACGTCAACGCCGTGGATGCACTGGTTAACATGATTTCGACCTCGCGCCAGTTCGAGATGCAGGTCAAGATGATGAGTACCGCGCAGAACATCGATGAAGCATCGTCAAAATTATTGCGCCTCGGTTAATCCTTCAGCGCAGTCGAGCAAGATAGAGTTCAGGAGAAGACAATGAATCCCGCATTATGGATTGCCAAGACCGGACTGGATGCACAACAGACTCGCATGTCCGTTGTTTCCAATAACCTGGCCAATGTCAGCACTACCGGCTTCAAACGCGGCCGCGCCATTTTTGAAGACCTGTTTTACCAGAATGTACGCCAGGCCGGCGCGCAATCGTCGCAGGATTCCACCTTGCCGTCCGGCTTGATGCTGGGTACCGGTGTGCGCACGGTTGCCACGCAAAAGCTTCATACCCAGGGCAGTTCATTGCAGACCGGCAACTCGCTCGATATTGCAATCAATGGTCGCGGCTTCTTCCAGGTATTAATGCCTGATGGATCGACGGCGTATACCAGGGACGGTTCATTCCAGGTGGATGCACAAGGGCAGATGGTGACGTCAAGCGGTTACAGCCTTGAGCCCGGTATCACCATCCCGACGGACGCGCTGAGTGTCACCATTGGTAATGACGGAACAGTCACGGCTGTTGTGCCGGGCAGCGCCGCGCCGACAAACGTTGGCAATATCCAGCTGGCAGACTTTGTTAACACCGCGGGCCTGCAACCCGTTGGCCAGAACCTGTTCCTTGAAACCGCCGCCAGTGGCGCCGCGCAGGCCGGTACTCCCGGGCTCAACGGCCTTGGCATGGTGCAACAAGGTTCGCTGGAAAGTTCCAACGTCAATGTTGTTGAAGAACTGGTGAGCATGATTGAAACACAGCGTGCCTACGAAATGAATTCCAAGGCAATCCAGACGGCTGACCAGATGTTGGCCTATGTAAGCAACAACCTGTAACGAAACGGATGATCGCCATGCCAGTTAAACCTGTTCGCTTGTTTGTATTGCTGCTGTTGGCCCTGATGATGTCAGCCTGTGCCAGTTTGCCGGACCCGGAATACCGGCCGGTGCCACCGCAACCACAAGTCCAGGCCGAGCCGGTTGCTGCCAGCGGTTCCATTTACCAGGCTGCCAACGGCGTGCGCTGGTTTGAAGATCTGAAAGCACGTCGCGTTGGCGACACGCTTACCATTGTCCTGGTTGAAAGCACCAATGCCAGCAAGGAGAACAGTACATCCACCAGCAAGGAAACCGATATCGGTCTGAGTAATCCCACCTTGCTGGGTTCACCGGTACAGTTTGATGTGCGCCGTAACTTTGCGCTGGAAAACACCACCAACAACAACATGGAGATCGGCATCTCCGGTGGCCAGACTTTTGACGGTTCCGGCAGTACCAGCCAAAGCGCGCGCTTGAATGGCAGCGTTACCGTATCGGTTGCCGAGGTGTTGCCCAACGGCAACCTGGTAGTTCGCGGTGAAAAGATGATCGTACTGGACCAGGGTGAAGAATACGTTCGCATTCGCGGCATAGTCAGGCCTATTGATATCTCGGCCGACAACTCGGTTGCCTCCACCAAGGTGGCCCACGCGGAGATTACCTACGGTGGTCGTGGCGCCGTTGCTGATGCCGGCAGCCAGGGCTGGCTGAGCCGGTTCTTCATGAAGTTCTGGCCATTCTGACCAGAGCCTGATGATGCACAGGGTTTTGTTTATGTAGCGAGAGGGATCGATGCCCAGGGACGGGTTTTAGATAATGTCGAGGCGACAATGCAAACAGTCATGGTTACATTCAATCAGGCAGCAAGGCGGGCGGTGCTCGCAGTTGTTGTTTGTGTCTTATCGCTGGCTGCGCCGGTGGTGCAGGCGGAACGAATCAAGGACCTGGTGTCTATTGCGGGCGTGCGCAGCAACCAGCTTGTTGGTTATGGCATTGTTGTTGGCCTTGATGGCACTGGTGATCAGACCAGTCAAACGCCTTTTACAGTGCAAAGCATCAAGAGCATGCTGGCGCAGTTTGGCGTCAGTATTCCGGCCAATATCAACCCGCAACTGAAAAATGTTGCCGCGGTTGTGGTGCACGCCGAGTTGCCACCGTTTGGCAAACCCGGGCAAACCATTGATATCACCGTATCTTCTTTTGGCAATGCCAAGAGCCTGCGTGGCGGCAGCCTGATTATGACGCCACTTAAAGGTGCCGATGGCCAGGTTTATGCCGTGGCCCAGGGCAATCTTGTTGTTGGCGGTTTTGGTGCCGAGGGCAAGGATGGCTCACGTATTACCGTGAATGTTCCGTCAGTTGGCCGTATTCCCAACGGCGCCACCATTGAGCGTATCGTGCCCAATGCCTTCGCGCTGGGTGAATCCATGATACTTAACCTGCATCAACCGGATTTCACCACGCTGTCCCGAATCAGTAATGTCATTAACGATAACCTCGGTCGTGGCACCGCCAGTGCCATGGATGCCGGGTCGATCCAGGTGAGTGCACCGGCTGACCGGGCTACGCGCGTGGCATTCATGTCGGTGCTGGAAAACCTGACCGTGGATCCGGACGAAGCGCCGGCCAGGGTAATTATCAACTCGCGCACCGGTACAGTCATTATCGGGCGTAACGTCAGGCTGACTGCTGCTGCCGTATCCCATGGCAGTCTTACGGTTACCATAACCGAGCGTCCTGAAATCAGCCAACCGAGACCATTGTCCAAGGGTGAAACCGTCGTTGCCCCGGTCTCCAAGGTGGAGATCGAGGAAGAGGGTCGGCGCATGTTCAAGTTTGATCCCGGCGTCTCGCTGGATGACCTGGTGCGTGCCGTTAACCAGGTGGGAGCCGCGCCGGGCGACATTGTTGCCATCCTGGAAGCGCTGAAACAGGCCGGTGCATTGCGGGCGCAACTGGTGGTGATCTGATGGCTATGAACCCGGCATCATCGTTGACTGCATTGGCCGCTACTGATGTTTATGGCGCCGATGTCTATACCGAGTCCGCCGGGCTGGAGCGCCTGAAATCATTGTCACGAAAGGATCAGCGCGCGGCACTGGAAGGCGTGGCCAGGCAGTTTGAATCATTGTTGTTGCAACAAATGCTCAAGAGCATGCGCAGTGCCAATCTTGGCGACAGTATGTTTGACAGCAATGAATCAAAATTCTATCGCGACATGATGGATCAACAGATGGGCATTAACCTGTCGCAACAGCAGGGCCTGGGCCTGGCGAAAATACTGGTGCAGCAATTGAGTCGCCAGTTTGGTCTTGATCAGCAGACGTCAACCACCGAACAAGCGCCGTCACAACTTCCGCCGGTGGCCAGCATGCCGGCGGCGCTGCAGCGTCTGCAACCGGCACCGGCAGTTGATGGCAAACCCGCGGCCGGCCTGGTCATTGACGTGCCGGACATGTCGGTGCCGCGCGTGGAAAAATTGTCGCCATCGATTCATGGCAATGTTGACAAGATTGATGGCAGTCCGGAAGCCTTTGTCCGGGTGTTATGGCCCCATGCGCAACAGGCGGCGCGTGAACTCAATGTCGATCCGGAAATACTTATCGCGCAATCGGCACTGGAAACCGGTTGGGGCCGGTCAGTCATTGATGGTGGCGGCCTGGACAGCAGTTACAACCTGTTTGGTATCAAGGCCGGATCAGGCTGGGACGGTGGCCGCGCCAGTGCCAGCACCCTGGAGTTTGAGGAGCAGTCGGGCGTGATGACGCGCCAGCGTGCGAGCTTTCGTACCTATGAATCCTGGCGACACAGTTTTAATGATTACGTGCAGTTTCTGAAGACACAGCCACGTTATCGCGATGCACTGGATCACGGTGGTGATTCGGTACGTTTTGTTGAAGGCCTGCAGCAGGCCGGTTATGCCACGGACCCGCGGTACGCGGACAAGATCGTGCGTATCGCCACCGGCCCGGAAATGCTCAAGGCCACGTCCGCGCTGCGGGCCTGATGGCATGAACCAGGCATGGCAGGGGGCAAGATCATGATTGGAGAAATGTATGGCAGGTGTTGATACCCTGGGCATAGGTCGAACCGGACTGCTGGCATTCCAGCGCACGCTGAGTACCATCAGTCACAATATTGTCAATGCCAATACTGACGGCTACAGTCGCCAGCGTGTTGAACTGGGTACGCGACCTCCGCAGTATTTTGGTGCCGGTTTCATGGGCACGGGCGTGCAGGTGCAAAGTGTTGAACGGCTGCACAATGCCTACATAGAAGTGCAGTTGCGTGGTGGCATATCCTCTTCCGGTCAACTGGACAGTTTCTACAGTTTTGCCGCGCGCGTGGATAACCTGCTGGCTGATCCGCAGGCAGGACTGACACCGATGCTGGAAAGCTTCTTCGGGTCATTATCCGATGTGGCGGATGATCCGGCCAGCCTGCCGCCGCGACAGGTGCTGGTCAGTGAAGCCGGTTCACTGGTGCAACGGTTTCATTTTCTTGACCAGCGGCTTGACGATATCCGCATCGGCGTAAATACCGATATCACTGCAACAGTTAACGAGATCAATGGGCTGGCGCAAAGCCTGGCAAAGATCAACCGTGACATTGTCTATGCCAGCAGCCAGGGAAGTGGCGAGATGCCCAATGACTTGCTGGACAAGCGCGACAACCTGGTCAAGCAGCTTTCCGAACGCGTATCGGCTAGAACACTGTTGCAGGATGACGGCGCGCTGAATGTTTTTATCGGTAACGGCCAGACCCTGGTTACCGGGTTCAATGCCCGCGAGCTGAGCACGGTGTCCAGCCAGTACGACAGCTCACGCCTGGAAGTGGCCTACGACACCGGTAACGGCTTTATTGAAATTTCCAGCCAGCTAAGCGGCGGCACCCTGGGTGGTACGTTGCAATTTCGTTCACAGGTGCTCGATCCGGCGCGTAATGCGCTGGGCCGTGTTGCCATGGGGCTTGCTGACCGGATCAATGACCAGCACCAGTTGGGCATGGACCTGAACGGCAATCTCGGTGGTCTGTTCTTTAATGATATCTATACAAGCAGCCCGGAAGTGATGGCGTCCAGTCGCAATACTGGCTTGCCGCTGGCACAGATTGATGCGAACGTGATCGATGTCAGCCAGTTGACCACCAGTGATTACCGGCTGGATTTTGATGGTGCCAACTTCAGCCTGACCCGCCTTATCGACAATGTCGTTGTTGCCACGGCAACGGCCGCAAGTTTTACCGGTGGTACGCCCATAGTCGCTGACGGCGTGGAACTGAACTACAGTGGCGGCGGCTTTAATGTAGGTGACCGCTTCCTGGTCAAGCCAACTTACTCGGCTTCGCGTAATCTTGAGATGGCACTTGTTGATCCGGCCACCATAGCGGCCGCGGCGCCGATTCGGACCTCGGCCGGGTTTGCCAACATTGGTAATGGCGAAATCAGTGCCGGTGTCGTGGTGCCGCCGGCGCCACCCAATGCTGACCTGTTGCAACCGGTAACCATCACGTTCACTTCGCCAACCACCTACGACATTACCGGCGTCGGTGCCGGATTGCCCTCGGCAGGCAATGTCTATGACCCGGCTACCGGTGCCACGGTTACTGTTAACGGCTGGACCGCCGAGCTCAGTGGCGCGCCGCAAACAGGTGATACGTTTATGGTTGAGCCCAACTACAACGGCGTTTCTGATAACCGCAACATGCTGTTGCTGGCACAGCTGCAGGATTCAAATATTTTCCCGGGTAACGCCACTTTCCAGCAGGCTTATGGCCAGATGGTGGCAGACGTAGGCATCAAAACCCGGCAGGCGGATATCGCCGCCGAGGCGCAACATACATTGGTTCAGCAATTGCAGATGGAGCGTGAATCCGTATCCGGCGTAAACCTGGACGAGGAGGCCGCCAACCTGGTGCGTTTCCAGCAGGCTTACGAGGCGGCAGCTCAAGTTATGAACGTAGCGTCCGATCTATTTGATACGCTGCTTGGCGCCCTCGGTCGCTGAACCCATATCGCGGAGTAACTCATGAGAATATCAACAAGACTGGCACAGGACTTTGGAATAAATGCCATGCTTGACCAGCAGGCCAGGGTCAGCCAGACGCAACTGCAACTGGCAACCGGCAAGCGTTTGCTGACACCGGCTGACGATCCGACCGGCGCGGCCCGCATTCTCGAGCTGGAAAAGGCTGTAGCCGCTACCGAGCAATACAATGTCAATGCCAATGCTGCAGATTCCCGTTTGAAGCTGGAAGAAACAGCGCTGCAAAGTATCATGAATGCCATTCATCGTACGCGTGAACTGGCGGTACAGGGCAATAACGCGGTCAACAACGTTGAGTCACGTCGCGCCATCGCCGATGAAGTCAAGCAGTTGCTGGCGCAAATGCTGGAGACAGCCAATACCCGTGATGCCAACGGTGAATACCTGTTTTCCGGCTACCAGGGCCTGACACGACCATTCAGTCGCGATTCTGCGGGCAACTTTCCCTATGCCGGTGACGACGGCCAGCGCTTTCTGCAGATCGCACCGGACCGGCAGATTGCCATTGGTGATTCCGGTACCGAGGTATTTCGAGCCATTCGCAATGGCAACGGCACGTTCACGACCATGGAAAACCCGGCCAATACCGGTACCGGCATTATTTCACCTGGCCAGGTAATTGGCGCATTTTCACCTGAAACCTTTACCATCAGTTTTACCCAGCCAACGCCGACGGATCCCGTTACTTACGAAGTGGTTGGATCAGTCAGTGGCGTGGTGATTCCCGCCGGAACGCTGTACCAGGAAGATGCCGACCTCGTGTTTGGCGGAGCTCAGGTAAGTTTCAAGGGTACCCCGGCAGATGGCGACAGTTTTGCGGTCTCGCCAAGCATGAACCAGGACCTGTTCACCACGGTTCAGAATCTTGCTATCGCGCTTGAAAGTTATGGTGACAGCAGTACTGATGGCGCACACCTCGGCAACGCAGTGAATCGATTCCTGGTGGACATAGACCAGGCAGTGGGCAATGTGCTGAATGTTGAAACCCGTATCGGCGCGCGTCTGAATGCCATTGATAACCAGCGTGATATTAACGAGAGTTTTGTCCTGCACAGCAAGCAGGCCATGTCTGAAATCCAGGACCTGGACTATGCCGAGGCCTCCAGTCGATTGAACCTGCAACTTCTGGGTTTGCAGGCGGCGCAACAGTCCTTCATCAAAATTCAGGGCCTGTCGTTGTTTAATTTCCTGAGGTAAATATCCACGCGACCGACGCGTCAGTTTCCTCCGTGAAGCTGCGCCATGGCGCCCTGGATGCGTGCACGGGAACTGGTAATAATACGCAAGAATCCCTTTGGTCCTGAATTGGTGATACCAAATTTCTTCAGCGCCGGAACGCTGTCCAGCGGTGGCCCGTTATAGGACTTGCCGCTGATTACCCGACTGATGATCCTGGCGCTGATTACAGCATCGCAGTAATCAGGCACGCTGAGTCGATCACGACTGTAGTCTTCGGATTCCTTGGCGGCAGTAACAAAGTCCGATTCAAAACCCCACCGTTCCAGAAGCATGCCGCCGATCGTTCCGTGCAACCCGGAAATCGAGTGGTCCAGGATTTTTCTTTGCTTGGTGATATCAGGATGTTTGTCAGCGATTACGAGAATGGCCATTATTCCGAGGTTGCTTAACAGTCCTGCCAGCATTGCCCGATCGTTGTCCAGTATCGGTTGATATTCGGCAACGATTTGACTGAGAGCAGCCAATTCAACACTCCGGGTATACATGTTTTTCATGCGCCGGTGGATTTCCGGATTATCCGATCCAAACAGGTTTTTCATGATAACGATCATGACAAGCGACCGAACTGCTTCCAGGCCCACCCTGGAAATTGCATCGTTCAGCGACGTGACCTTGAAACGGGACGGGTAGATTGGGCTGTTGGCCATGTTGATCAGTCTTGCCGAAATGACCGGATCAAGGCGTACCATGTCTGCAACTTCTCGTGGGCCCATACGGTCATCATTGATCGCGGTGTTGATGCGGTTCGCGATGTCCGGAAGGCTTGGCAAGTCGACCGAATTTGAATTGAATGTGGCCATTATTTCGGCAAACAACAACTCCTCTTCTTCGGACAACTCACCATCCGCATGTTGCTCGGCCTGGCGTGGCGCATCCTCCAGGCATTTTTCACAGATTTCCTTGTCGACAAGGAGAATATCTGCGCGCTTGCTGACACAAACGGCCGAAAGACCTTTTGTGTTGATGCGAAACAGGGGTTGCCTGGCGCGCTCGGACTCAGCGCTTATTTCGCCCATGACCTTGCCGCCTTGTTCCAGTTTCAGTATGCCGTTGGAAAGATAGGCAATATTACAGGCCAGGTCTCCCGCGTCCAGGAACTGCCGGTTACGCAAGCTTTTCCATGTTGCTGTACTGGCAATTTTTCTGAGTGCAAAATCAGGCAATTGACACAGGGTTTCGGTCTGACGAAGTTTAACAAAGGCAGCCTGTATTTCTTTTGTTTGGATCGGCGCAGTCATCTGGTCAAGGTTGTCACGAATATGTTTGGATTCACATTTAAGAGAATGTACTAATCGGATATCGGGTAATTCTCGCCAAAGTTTAGCTGCGTTACTTGTGCGGAAACCAGATTGTTCAGGCTATGACTTCCGGAAAGTCCACATAAAAAGTGGTACCGGAACCGACCACGGAATCAAAGCCAATGTCACCGCCCATTTTCTCCACGAACTGCTTTGTAATGGCCAGCCCGAGTCCGCTACCGCCAAGGCGGTAGCGATCATCCCGATTCAGCTGGGAGAATCGCTGGAAAATTAAAGGGTAGGATTCCATCTTGATGCCTTCACCGCTATCCGAAATCGCTATACGGATAACATCACCTTGCCTGCTGACCAGGATGTCAACATGGCTGTCTTTACGAGAAAATTTTGCCGCGTTGGACAGGAGATTATTCATGATCTGGTTGAAGCGCTGTGCGTCTACACGGACCCTGGCTTCAATGCTGGCGGGATCAAGGTGGAAGCTGACGCTGTAGGTCTCGCCGTAATGCTGATTCGCCTGCATGGCTTCCTTGACCATGTCGAGGACGTTTTCGGGCTTCATATTGAAGACCATCTTTCCGTTGTCCAGCTTTTCAATATCCAGAATATCGTTTACCAGGTGGTTCAGGCGCACGCTGTTGTTGAGCGCGATCTTCAGTGTCTCCTTGGCCTGTGGTGACATTGACCCGGGAACTTCGTTGTAGACCAGCTTGATGGCGCCATAAATGGCCGTCAGCGGTGTGCGTAATTCGTGGCTCACCGTTGAAACAAATTCATGTTTCAGTGTTTCGGTACGGGTACCGATAGCGGGAAGCCAGATGATGACTCCAATGAAAAATAGCCCGTAGCCGAGAAATATGCCAATAAAGATTTCAAGAAATGCTTCCACGCTGGTATTGCCAACGACAATCAGCGGGTTTAATGAAGGAAAGTTGTCGGTGATATCCAGTATGCTGCCCAGCAAAATAAAAGACCATCCGGTCAGGACAAGCTTCCACCCTCGCTGCGAATTGAATCCGAGATTGTTGCCAAAGCGGATGGCAAAATACAGTGTTGCGGCAATGGCAAGGGTTCTGAAGCATTCCAGTGCAATCTCCCACATTCTTTTAATCCTGGTAACTTACGATGTTGCATTTCAGTGATTGATATATCGAAAAATTATAGATCGTGAACAAAATAATCGATGAAAAATTGTGTTGTATTGTGTGAATAATTGTTATCGACAGATTGATTGCGATGAGGAGATGTATCGGTACCATTCCGGACTGTTGGCTACAACAATGAAATTAGTGTGGCGATTGCAAATACCCGGGGAGCGGAGTGCAGAACAAATGACTTGGCGCCAGGTTTTAATTCCGTTGCAGTTTCCGTTGTTGTTGCCCGAATTGGCTGAAAGTAGTCTGATGCTCGTCTGAAGCGTAGCAGGCATTGTGCGGATGAGGTGTCGGACAAAACCGGAACCCTTCTACCGCGGGAAGACAGAAGATTCGGGATAAGACGATGGTCTTAATTGTCCGAGGCAATAAAAACAACAGGGCCTCGCTACGCGAGGCCCGTTTTGGCTATTTTATGGGGTTCGCCGACTCAGTTTTCGAATTTTTCGAATACCAGGCTGGCATTGGTGCCGCCAAAGCCGAAGCTGTTGGAAATTGCTCGCTTCATGCCAACATTGTCCATACGCTGACGGGCGATCGGCATGCCTTCGGCAGCGGGATCCAGGTTCTCAATGTTGACCGACTCACAAATGAAGTCGTTTTCCATCATGATCAGCGTGTAGATGGCTTCGTTGACACCGGCGGCACCGAGGGCATGACCGGTGAGTGACTTGGTGGAGTTGATTACGGGAATGTTGTCACCAAAAACTTCCTTGATGGCTTCCAGTTCCTTGGTATCGCCTACGGGAGTACTGGTGCCGTGGGCGTTAAGGTAATCGATCGGGCCGTTAACCGTTGCCAAGGCCTGTTGCATGCAGCGTATCGCGCCTTCACCGGAAGGCTGAACCATGTCATAACCGTCCGAGGTGGCACCGTAGCCGACGAGCTCGGCATAAATCTTTGCACCTCGGGCCCTGGCGTGTTCCAGTTCTTCAAGTACCAGTACACCGGCACCACCGGAAATGACAAAACCGTCACGATCAACATCATAGGCGCGGGAAGCAGTGTGTGGCGCCTCGTTATATTTTGATGACATGGCACCCATGCCATCGAACAGTACACTTAATGTCCAGTGCAATTCTTCACCACCACCGGCGAAGACAATATCCTGTTTGCCCATTTGAATCAGCTCGGCGCCATTGCCAATGCAGTGGGCGCTGGTAGAGCAGGCAGAGGTGATGGAGTAGTTCACACCCTTGATCTTGAAGGGTGTGGCCAGGCATGCGGAGTTGGTGCTGGACATGCCGCGGGTAACCATGTACGGACCGACGCGCTTGACGCCTTTTTCGCGCAGGATGTCGGCGGCAGCGACAATGTTTTGGGTAGATGGACCGCCGGAGCCCATGACCAGGCCACTGCGTACATTGGATACCTGGTCTTCCGACAGACCGGAATCGTCAATGGCCTGCTGCATGGCCAGGTAGTTGTAGGCGGCGCCGTCGCCCATGAATCGCAGAATCTTGCGGTCGATATGCTCAGCCAGGTCAATCTTCAGTGAGCCGTGGATCTGGGAGCGGAATCCCAGCTCAACATAATCGGGCGCGGTTTCGATACCGGAACGGCCTTCGCGCAGTGACTCCAGGACTTCCTGTTTATTGTTGCCAATACTGGAAACAATTCCCATTCCGGTTACAACTACTCGTCTCAAAGGATACTCGCTTTTGTTAAAAGTTATCGGTTGAGGTGAACAGACCTACTCGCAAGTCCTTGGCAGCATATATCTCTTTTCCGTCCACTTCCATGGTTGCATCCGCAATACCCATGACCAGTTTGCGCATTACCACGCGTTTGATATCGATCCGGTAGGTAACCTTCTTGTGTGTCGGCAGTACCTGACCGGTAAATTTTACCTCGCCGGCGCCCAGGGCGCGACCGCGACCGGGACCACCTTTCCATCCGAGAAAAAAGCCAACCAGTTGCCACATGGCGTCCAGTCCCAGGCAGCCGGGCATGACCGGGTCGCCTTCGAAGTGGCAGCCGAAGAACCACAGGTCAGGCTTGATATCCAGTTCGGCAATAATCTGGCCCTTGCCGTGAACGCCGCCTTCATCACTGATATGGGAGATGCGGTCGAACATCAGCATGTTCGGAAGCGGCAGTTGGGCGTTGCCCGGGCCAAACAGTTGGCCGTGACCGCATTGGATTAACTCTTCGTAGCTGTAGCTTGATTGATTGCTCATGATGCTCTCTGACAACGGCGGCCTGGTGGACGCCCGGTTTCTGACTCGTTATTCACGTTTCCGGGAAAAAAGTCGGCGAAGTGTACCAAAAAAACAGACAATATCCGAAATACTTAGCCGTTGAAATTGCCGGATTTGACGGGTTTTATCCGGCATCCGTCCTGATCGCACCACAGTGCACCCCCGGCCTGGTACCAGTCTGGCAGCACGTGACGCTGTCCGGAGGCTCCGTCAATATTCACCGTGTGGCTGGCCGGACGATGCGTGTGACCATGAATCAGGGTTTTGACGCCGTGTTCGCGCATGGCAGCAGAAACGGCCTCGGCGTTGACATCCATGATGTCCGCCTGTTTCCCGGCGACGGCATCCTTGCTTTGTTCCCGAATATGCTGTGCCATGGCGATGCGCTCTTCAACCGATTTGGCCAGGAACTCCCGGCGCCAGTCGGGATTGCGCAGCATTTGCCGTAGTTTCTGGTAATCGTGATCGTCGGTGCACAGGGTGTCACCATGCATCAGCAATGCGCGGTTGCCGTGGAGGTCAATAACAGCTGGATCTTCCAGGAGTCGGCCGCCGGTGGCGTTCTCGAAATCCTCGCCCATCAGGAAGTCGCGGTTGCCTACCATAATATAGAGCGGAATCCCGGTATCGGTGAGCGCCTTCAACGCGGAGACAATGGGAGCATGATCCGGATGGGCCATGGCCTCGTCACCGATCCAGTATTCGAACAGGTCACCCAGTATGTACAGGGCTTCCGCCCGGCGAGCCTCGGTCTCCAGGAAATGCAGGAATAACGCATTGATCCCCGGGCGCTGGCCGCACAGGTGCAGGTCGGAAACAAATACCGTTGCCATGCCGAAGAATCGTCAGAGATTGACGACTTCAACTTTCTCTAGCACGACATCCTTGATTGGCACATCCTTGAAACCGAAGCGTGATGCTGTCGGTACGCCGCGGATCTGTTCCAGGGTGTTGAGGCCGTCGACCACCTTGCCGAACACGCAATAACCAGAGCCTTCCGCTGTCGGCGCGGTGTAATTGAGAAAATCATTGTCGACAACATTGATAAAAAACTGGCTGGTAGCCGAGTTGGGATCGCTGGTACGTGCCATGGCAACAGTGCCACGGGCATTGCGCAGACCGTTCATGGCTTCATTCTGAATCGGGTTATGAGTGGGTTTTTGCACCATGTCGGGACCGAATCCGCCACCTTGGATAACAAAGCCGTCAATGACCCGGTGGAAGATGGTGCCATCATAAAAGCCTTCGCGGGCATAGCGCAGGAAGTTCTCGACCGTGACCGGTGCTTTTTCTGCATCCAGCTCAAGAACAATGGTGCCGTAGCTGGTTTTCATGTGAATCATCATAAGCCGTGTAGTCCTTTGAAAATGGGTTTCCGGCAACAGTATCGAAAGGCCGGTTCGGCCTGAGCTGGGCCCGATACCCGTCCCTGGCCTGTGCCGGTCCTGTTCCAGGCATTCAATGCCGACGAAATCGAGGCCATGGTAGCGAAACTGCGCATCCCGGTGCAAGTTTATCCCGGTATTGCCGTGACTTTACGGGGCTTGGGTTTTTGTGCGCGGCTCCGGTACCATTGGCCCGGCTTGGCGAGAAATGCCCGGAGATTGCTGACCGTGGCCGGTTTCTGCCGATAATTGATCAACGAAGTGAGACCGCATGCTGCACATACATAACAACCTGACCAGAAAGAAAGAACCATTTCGGCCCATTGATCCTGCCAATGTGCGTATGTATGTGTGTGGTATGACCGTTTATGACTATTGTCACCTGGGTCATGCGCGGATGCTGGTGGTATTCGACGTGGTCTACCGGTATTTACGCCACGTTTTTGGCGCCGATCATGTGACTTATATTCGCAATATTACCGATATTGATGACAAGATCATCAAGCGTGCCAATGACAATAGTGAGGATTTCAATCACCTTACCGGGCGGTTTATCGATGCCATGCACGAGGATACCCGGGCATTGGGCATGCTGGATCCCGGCCAGGAGCCGCGGGCAACGCATCATATCGGTGAAATCCTGGACATGATCCGGTCACTGGTAGACAAGGGTTTTGCATATGCGGCCGATAACGGCGACGTATATTATGATGTCGCCGCATTTGACGGTTACGGCAAGCTGTCCGGCAAGAACACCGAGGACCTGCGCGCCGGCGCTCGCGTCGAAGTAGGCGAGGCCAAGCGTGACCCGCTGGATTTTGTCTTGTGGAAGGCGGCCAAGCCGGGTGAGCCCAGCTGGGATTCGCCCTGGGGACAGGGCCGCCCGGGCTGGCATATCGAGTGTTCGGCAATGTCCACCTGCTGCCTGGGCAATCACTTTGATATTCACGGCGGCGGTCTTGACCTCCAGTTCCCGCATCACGAAAACGAAATCGCCCAGAGCGAGGGCGCCACCGGCGAGAAATTCGTCAACGTCTGGATGCATAACGGTTTTGTCCGTGTCGACGATGAAAAAATGTCCAAGTCGCTGGGCAACTTTTTCACGATTCGGGAAATTCTCGAACGCTATGACCCGGAAGTGGTGCGATACTTTATATTAAGCAGCCACTACCGCAGCCCGCTGAATTATTCTGACCAGCACCTGGACGGCGCCCGCAGTGCGCTGACCACGCTGTATACGGCGTTGCGCGATTTCCCGGCAGCAGAGTCTGCTGTGCCCGAAGGCAATGAATACGCGACCCGTTTTGTTGCAGCGCTGGACGACGATTTCAACACTGCCGAAGCGCTGCCGGTGTTATTTGACCTGGCACGCTCCATTAACAGATTGCGCGCCCAGGATGTCGATGCTGCCCGGGCGCTGGCCGGGGAAATGCGAGGGCTGGCCGGGTTGCTGGGCTTGTTGCAGCGCGAAGCCGACGTCTTTCTGAAGGGGTCGGTGTCGTCGGCTGTCGATAGCCTGAGCGATCAGGAAATTGACACCATGATCGAGGCCCGCAATGCCGCCCGGGCCGCCCGTGATTGGGCCGAAGCCGACCGGATTCGCGATGCGTTGCAGGCGGCCGGTATCGAACTTGAAGATGGAGCCGGCGCTACCCGCTGGCGCCGCGGCTAGGTCTCCGCCCAGACCCCTTTAATTACAGGCCGGGTGGCCATGGGGTCGGGCCGCCAAGTGTTGATTCTACGAAAGCTTTCGCCCACAATCGGTACCCCCGGTCGACCAAGGCCGGGTGCTGGCGGAGGCATGCCTTCCGCGTTGTTTACATGTCCATGCCCGCTAACGGGCATATTTCCGAATGAACTCCTCAGGGGATAGTGTGGCTGAATTAACTGGTGCCGATATATTCGTTCAGAGCCTGGTGGACGAAGGCGTCGACTACGTCTTTGGTTACCCGGGCGGAGCGACCTTGTACATTTATGACTCCTTGTACCAGCAGGACAAGGTGAAGCATATTCTCACGCGTCATGAGCAGGCAGCGGTACACGCGGCTGATGGCTATGCACGCTCCAATGGACGGTGTGGTGTTGCCCTGGTGACATCCGGCCCCGGCGCCACCAACGCGGTGACCGGTATTGCCACGGCCTACATGGACTCGATTCCACTGGTGGTGTTTACCGGCCAGGTATTCTCGCACCTGATTGGTGATGATGCGTTCCAGGAAGTGGATTCCATTGGAATTACCCGCCCCTGTGTGAAACACAATTTCCTGGTCAAGGATGTCCGGGACCTGGCCTGCACCATCAAGAAAGCATTTCATATTGCCACCACCGGGCGACCGGGTCCGGTGGTCGTGGATATACCCAAGGATGTGACGATCAACAAGGCCGAGTACGAATATCCGAAGAAGATCGATATGCGTTCCTACCAGCCGGTGACCTCGGGTCACGCCGGCCAGATCAGGCGCGCGGTGGATCTGTTGCTGTCAGCCAGGAAACCGATGATTTATTCCGGTGGTGGCACGGTCCTGGGTGAAGCCTCGACTGAACTGAGAGAACTGGTGCGCAAGCTGGGCTACCCGATTACACAAACGTTGATGGGCCTGGGTGCTTTCCCGGCATCTGATCCGCAATCGCTGGGCATGCTCGGCATGCATGGCACCTACGAATCGAACATGGCCATGCACGGATGTGATGTGTTGCTGGCTGTTGGCGCCCGTTTTGATGATCGTGTTACCGGGGACACTGCCAAGTTCTGTCCCGACGCCCGCATCATTCATATTGACGTCGATCCGGCATCCATCTCCAAGACTATTGAAGTGGAGATCCCCATTGTCGGCAACGTCAAGAGTGTGCTTGCTGACATGTTGCAACTGGTCAAGTCCTCGAAGCAGGATGTGGACAAGGCGGCCCTGGAAAAATGGTGGGACCAGATCAACGAGTGGCGTGGTCTCAATTGCATGGCCTATGACCGCAAGTCCGGGCTGATCAAGCCGCAGTTTGTTGTCGAGACGTTGCACAAGCTGACTGGCGGTGATGCATATGTTACTTCCGATGTGGGACAGCACCAGATGTGGGCAGCGCAATATTATGGTTTTGACGAACCGCGTCGCTGGATCAACTCCGGTGGTCTTGGCACCATGGGGTTTGGTTTACCGGCAGCCATGGGCGTGCAGTTTGCCCATCCCGGCGCGCAAGTGGCCTGTATTACCGGTGAAGGCAGTATCCAGATGAATATCCAGGAGCTGTCCACCTGTGCCCAGTATGATTTACCGATCAAGGTTCTGTGTCTCAACAACCGTTACCTCGGCATGGTGCGCCAGTGGCAGGAGTTCTTCTATGATCGCCGCTATTCACATTCATACATGGATTCATTGCCCGATTTCGTCAAGCTGGCGGAAAGCTATGGCCATGTCGGATTGCGCGCGGAAAAGCCGGAAGATGTCGAGGCAGTAATGAAAGAAGGTCTGGCGATGAAGAACAGGTTTGTATTCATGGATTTTGTCACCGACCAGGAAGAAAACGTTTACCCGATGATGGCAGCAGGCCGGCCGCATAATGAAATGCATCTTGGCCCCTGCACCGACGCGGTAGACCCGGATCGGGAGTTGGCCTGATGCGACATATTATTTCCGTGTTGCTGGAAAACGAGGCCGGTGCCCTGTCGCGTGTAGCCGGGCTGTTTTCCGCCCGTGGTTACAACATTGAATCGCTGACCGTTGCACCGACGGAGGACCCGAGCCTGTCTCGCATGACCCTGGTTACCCGCGGTTCCGAGCGTGTTATCGAGCAGATCACCAAGCAGCTCAACAAGCTGATTGATGTGGTCAAGCTGATTGATCTGACTGAAGGCGCGCATATCGAGCGTGAAATGATGCTTATCAAGGTGCGAGCTGTCGGTGACATGCGTGAAGAGGTCAAGCGCCTGGTGGATATCTTCCGTGGCCGCATTATCGACGTGACCGACAAGACCTACACCATCGAAATGACCGGTGACAGCCGCAAGCTGGATTCCTTTATCCAGGCGTTGCCGGCAACTGACATTATCGAAACTGTGCGCTCCGGCGTATCCGGTATCAGTCGAGGCGAAAAGAGCCTGCGGCTGTAGACAAACGAATTATACATTTTCAGTTTAAGGACCAAGATCATGTTGAATGTTTATTACGATAAAGACTGTGACCTTTCTATTATCAAGGGCATGAAAGTAACAATTGTTGGTTATGGCTCACAGGGCCATGCCCATGCCAACAACCTCAAGGATTCCGGCGTTGATGTAACCGTTGCCCTGCGCGAAGGTTCTGCTTCAGCTGCCAAGGCGGAAAAAGCCGGCCTCAAGGTGATGAACAATATTGATGCGGTGAAGCAGGCTGACCTGGTCATGGTCCTGACACCTGATGAATTCCAGTCACAGCTTTACAAGAATGACATTGAGCCCAACCTGAAGAAGGGCGCGGTACTGGCCTTTGCGCACGGTTTCTCCATACATTACAACCAGGTTGTGCCACGCGCCGATCTCGACGTGGTCATGATTGCCCCCAAGGCACCGGGCCATACCGTGCGTAACGAGTTCACCAAGGGTGGCGGTATTCCTGACCTGATTGCCGTCTTCCAGGATGCGTCTGGCAAGGCCCTGGAAATTGCCAAGTCTTATGCTTCTGCCATTGGTGGCGGTCGTACCGGTATTATCGAAACTACCTTCAAGGACGAAACCGAAACTGACCTGTTTGGTGAACAGGCTGTACTGTGTGGTGGTGCGGTTGAGCTGGTCAAGGCCGGTTTTGAAACCCTGGTTGAAGCCGGTTACGCGCCGGAAATGGCCTACTTCGAATGCCTGCACGAACTGAAGCTGATCGTTGACCTCATGTATGAAGGCGGTATCGCCAACATGAATTACTCCATTTCCAACAATGCCGAGTACGGTGAATATGTTACCGGGCCGAAGGTTATCAACGACGAGAGTCGCTGGGCCATGAAGGAAGCGCTGCAGAACATCCAGAACGGTGAATACGCCAAGCGTTTCATCCTGGAAGGGCAGAGTAACTACCCGGAAATGACCGCACACCGCCGCAACAATGCTGCGCACCCGATCGAGCAGGTCGGTGCCAAGCTGCGTGGCATGATGCCGTGGATCACGGCCAACGCTCTGGTCGACAAGAGCAAGAACTAGAAACGAAAGCGGAGTACAGCTAATGGCTATCAATCCCACTGCGCGCCACCCTATCCTGGCGCGCGAGGGTTGGGTACACATCGTACTCAGTTTGCTTGCTGCGGGTGGTGTGCAGTATTACTTTGGCACTGTTGCAGCCGCCCCGTTGTGGGTCGCGGTGCTGTTCATGCTGCAGTTTTTCCGCGACCCGCATCGCAAGGTTCCTGCCGAACCGCTTGGGATTATCTGCCCGGCAGATGGCAAGGTCATCAAGGTGGATGAAGTACAGGATCCTTATCTTGATCGTCCGGCCAAGCGCATCAGCGTATTCATGAATGTGTTTAATGTTCATGCCAACCGCAGCCCGATCGAGGGCAAGGTGGCGGAGCGCTGGTATCACAAGGGACAATTCTTCAACGCGGCGCTGGACAAGGCGTCCGAGCAGAATGAGCGGAATGCCTTGTGGATACAGACGGATGAAGGTGATGATATTACCGTTGTCCAGGTAGCCGGGCTCATTGCCCGCCGTATTCTTTGCTACAAACAACCGGGTGACCGGGTCGGCCAGGGCGAGCGTTACGGCTTTATCCGTTTCGGCTCCCGTGTTGACCTGTATTTGCCGTTGACTGCGCAGGTCAAGGTTTCGCTGGGTGACAAGGTGAAGAGCGGTACCGATATCCTGGCCATGCTGGTGCATTGATCCTGTTGTCAAGCAGCATCAAGTTGACAACAATAATGGTATACCAGGCGGCGCAGGTGTTGAGCGCTGCCGGACCCGAGGAGGCAACATGGCCCAGCGACCCGAAGCGCAAATGCAGGACAAGGCAAAGAAAAAGGTTTTGCTTATTATGAACCAGGATCAACGGCGCAGGGGCATTTACATTCTGCCCAACCTGTTTACCACAGCAGCCCTGTTTGCCGGCTTTTATGCCATGGTGCAGGCCATGAACGGCAACTTTGGCGCTGCGCCACTGGCTATCTATATTGCCATGGTCATGGACGGGCTGGACGGCCGTGTTGCCCGCTGGACCAATACCCAGAGTGATTTTGGTGCCGAGTATGACAGCCTCGCCGACATGGTCTCGTTTGGCATGGCACCGGCACTCATCATGTATGAGTGGGCGCTGTCGGGTCTTGGCAAGATAGGCTGGCTGGTTGCGTTTATTTATGCTTGCAGTGCCGCGCTGCGTCTTGCGCGTTTCAATACCCAGCTGGATACCGCCGATAAACAGAATTTTTATGGTTTACCCAGCCCGTCAGCTGCAGCCGTGGTCATGGGCTTTATCTGGGTATTGCACAGCTATGGCGTGCCGGGCAGGGAAATCAGTTTCCTGGCGCTGGCAGTGACCCTTGGCGCGGGCTTGCTCATGGTAAGCAACATACGTTACCGCAGTTTCAAGGATCTGAACGTCAAGGGCAAGGTATCGTTCATGGCCGTCTTGCTGGTACCGGCTGCTTTTGTGCTGGTGTTTCTTGATCCGCCACGGGCGCTGTTTGGCGTCTTTATGTTGTATGCATTATCGGGCCCTGTGAGGGCGCTTTACCAGCTTGTCCGTCATGGCCGCAAGCCAGGTAACAAGCCGGCGACTACCACGGATTCCGACTAGTTTTTGGCAGTGTATTTTGAGGCTGGCGACTGCGTCGCCCTGAACTCGCCTGGCTGACCCGTCCCTCGCCAGCAGCCGGCGTGTTGACACTGCAATGCAGGTCAATGTTTTCTGTGCCGGTATTTTTCCGCATTACATCAATCAGGCGGCTCACACAGGCTGGAAGCGAAAGCCTGTTGCAGTTCGTTTTGCGCCTTGGCTGCCGCGGCAATACCGGCATCAATGGCTTCGTTGCCCCGGTAAAATTCGAGAAAGCCAATAGCCGAGGTTTGCGGCCGAATCAGGATTTCCGGCGGGTCACCGGCCATGCGGCTGCGCATGATGCGTTGTTGCATGATATCGATACTGTCAATTACCACGTCAACCAGGGATGGTGAGTCGATGTCGCCATTGCCAGTTTCGGCAAACAGTTGCCTGACTCGATCGATAAATCCCTTGGGTTCCGGCTTGTCAGGTTCATCCTGAGGCAGGGGTTCGTAGCGCAGGGCGGTCCTGGGTGTGGTTAGTGCCACGGCAATGACAATATCGGCACCGAGTGCGCGACATACGGAAACCGGCACCGGGTTAACCAGGCCGCCATCCACCAGCCAGCCACCACGATAGGTGACGGGCGTGAAAATTCCGGGCAGGGCAACGGAAGCCCGCGTCGCTTTCATGATGGAACCGCTACGTAGCCAGATCTCCTGGCCATTACCCAGCTGCGTTGCGACGGCCGCGTAGGGGCGCGAAAGATCATCAATGTCACAATCCCGCAGGTGCTTGCCGAGAAACTCAAACAGTTTCTCGCCGGCGATGACGCCACCGCTGAAACTGAAGTCCAGCAGCGATACGACTTCGCGCCACTTGAGCTGCCTGATCCAGTTCTCCAGCGTATCCAGTTGATCGGAGGCATAAGCGGCACCAACCAGCGCGCCGATGGATGTTCCGCAAATAATGTCCGGGTGAATGCCGCATTGTTCGAGCTTGCGCAAGACACCGATGTGGGCCCAGCCGCGTGCGCCACCACCGCCCAGCGCAAGACCGATGCGCGGTGTCCCGGGATTGGCCTGGCGTTTGTTCGAGCTCATGCGTTCATCTTAAAGCATTCACTACCGGCAGGTAAGGGCTTGCGTACGGCTCATGCCTGCCACCGGGAACCGGATTGGCCCCGGAGTATGCGGTGCTACCGGTACAGTTCGCTGTATTCATCCCGTAACAGGTTTTTCTGTACCTTGCCCATGGTGTTGCGTGGCAGCTTGTCGACAATAATAATTTTCTTCGGAATCTTGTAACCGGCCAGCTGTTGCTTGAGTTGCCTGATCATGCCGGCTTCTTCCGGTTGGCGACCGTTGTCTTTCAGTACAATGACGGCGGTAACGGCTTCACCGAAATCCGTATGAGGCAGTCCGATAACCGCGGATTCCTGAACGTTATCCATGTCGTCGATCAGGCTTTCCAGTTCCTTGGGGTAGACGTTGTAACCACCGGTGATAATCATATCCTTGCTGCGACCAACAATGGATACATAACCTTGTTCATTTATTCTGGCCATGTCGCCGGTTCGGAAAAAACCGTCTTCGGTAAATTCCTCGGCGGTCTTGTCCGGCATGCGCCAGTAACCCCTGAATACATTTTCGCCCCGGACCTGCAGATTGCCAACCGTGTTGACCGGTACGGCCTGGTCGCTGTCGTCGACAACGCGGGCTTCGACTCCCGGAAGTGCCGGGCCAACCGTGCCGGCGATGCGATCTCCTTCCAGGGGATTGGAAGTATTCATGCCGGTCTCGGTCATGCCATAGCGCTCAAGAATCGTATGGCCGGTACGCTCGCGAAAATCCACAAAGGTTTGTTCCAGCAGTGGCGCTGACCCGGAAACAAACAGGCGCATGTTGCTGCAGACGTCGCGGGTAAAGCGAGCGTCAGCAAGCAGTCGTGTATAAAAGGTTGGCACACCCATGAGCACAGTTGAGCGGGGGAGTAGCCGGACTACGGTATCGGTATCAAACCTGGGCGCGAACAGCATTTTGCTGCCATTGAGCAGTACGCAGTGACAGGCGACAAACAGGCCGTGAATATGAAAGATGGGCAAGGCATGCAGTAACACGTCGTCTTTGGTCCAGCCCCAGGCCTGGTGCAGGGCAAGCCCGTTGGCGGCCAGGTTGTTGTGGCTGATCATTGCACCCTTGGGTCGCCCGGTTGTGCCCGAGGTGTACAGGATAACGGCGACATCGTCGGGTTCGCATGTTGTCACGGTGTGTTCGGCGGGCTGAGTGTTTGCTGCATCGATCAGTGATCCGCTCCCGGTTTTATCGAGATCGAAGATACGGCTGCCGAGACTGGCGGTCAGGGTGACAAAGCGCCCCGTATTGGCCGGATCACACACTACTGCCGCCGGCTCGGCATTGGACATGAAATACGCAAGCTCGGATTCGGTGTAGCCGGTGTTGAGCGGCAGGTAGATAAAGCCGGCGCGCAGGCAGGCCAGGTATAAAAACAGGGCCTGTGGTGATTTTTCCACCTGGACCGCGACCCGGTCACCGCGTTTCACGCCGGACTGTTCCAGTATGTTGGCAATCCGGGCAGATGTGACGCGCAAGTCACCGTAGCTAAAGTATTGATTATCCGGAGTTTCGATAAACGTCACCTGATCTTCCGGGAAACGGGATTCAAACAGGGCGTAAATGTTGGTGTACGGTGACATAGAATTCATGGTTGATTAAGGATTCCGGTGCAAGTAGACTGAAAAATAATTATAAATTACAAATTATATTATAGTCGATTTTTGCCTGTCTCTGCTCCGGGGAATATGGCGTGACGATTGGTCGTACAATAGTCAATAATAAAAGAACCGGGCAACAACAAAAACAGAGACAGGTGACAGGAGTGATCAAGAAACAGGCGCTATACGAGCAGGTTGCCGATCTGGTCAGGCAACGTATCTACGACGGCCAGCTCATCCCCGGCGAAGCCATTGATGAGCGCGCATTATGCGAATTATATGAAATCAGCCGCACGCCGTTGCGCGAAGCCCTGAAAGTACTCAGCCGTGAGGGCTTGGTCGAACTCAAGCCCAATCGCGGCTGTTTTGTGCGGAACGTGGAAATGGCCGAGTTGGCAGAGTTGTTTCCGGTGATGTCGGTGCTTGAAGGCCTGGCAGCCAGGCAGGCCGCGGAGAATCTTACCGACCAGGACCTTGCTGAGCTGGAGCAAATGCACGAAGAGCTTGAGCGGCGGGCGCAGTCGGGAGATATCACCGCGTATTATGAAGCCAATTCTGCGTTTCATATGAAAGTACAGGCTTTGTCGGATAATCGCTGGTTGCAGCGAGTAGGATCCGAGTTGCGACAGGTGTTGAAATTGGCGCGTCACAGCCAGTTGACCATACCTGGGCGCCTGTCGGCATCCTTGCAGGAACATCGAGAAATTCTGGGTGCATTCCGACAGCGGGATGCGGCCGGGGCGGATCGCCTGATGCAGACTCACTTGATGGCGCAATGGCGCATCCTGGAACAGCAGGCAGACCGGAATCCGGGCGCGAGACAGCGTAGTTCTGCCTGATTTATTAACCTGAAAACGCAGTAGTACCTTTAAGAAAATAGGAGGAGTGTTACATGAAGCAATTTAAAACCCTGTTTGGCGCTGCCGCGGTAGCCGCACTGATGGGCGCCAGCACCCTGGCATCTGCGGGCGACGTGACCTTGCGCGCCTCGCATCAATGGCCAGGTGGCAAGGGCGATATTCGCGACGAAATGGTACAAATGATTGCGCGTGATGTGAATGCCGCCAATCTGGGTATCAAGATACAGGTGTACCCGGGCAAATCACTGTTCAAGCCCAAAGAGCAGTGGGGCGCCATGACCAAGGGCCAGCTTGATATGACAGCTTTTCCGCTGGCATATGCGGCGGGTCGCCATCCTGAATTCAATCTGACCCTGATGCCGGGCCTTGTCAAAAATCATGACCATGCGCGTCGTTTGAACAAGTCCGAGTTCATGAACCGTATCAAGAAGATCATGAATGACGCCGGTGTTGTGGTGCTGGCTGATACCTGGCTGGCTGGCGGTTTTGTTTCCAAGAAAGAATGTATCCTGGAACCAGACAGTGCCAAGGGTCAGACATTCCGTGCTGCCGGCAAGTCATTCAACCAGATGATGGCGGCTGCGGGTTCGTCAATTACCGACATGCCGAGCTCTGAAATCTATTCAGCGCTGCAGACCGGCGTGCTGGATGGTGCCATTACCAGTTCCGCAAGCCTGGTGTCTTACCGCATCTACGAACAGGTCAAATGCCTGACCGCACCGGGTGACAACGCCCTGTGGGTTATGTATGAACCGATCCTGATGGCCAAGTCCACCTTCGACAAGCTCAACAAGAAACAGCAGGATGTCATCATGGCTTCTGCCAGGAAAGCTGAAGAGTTTGCCTACAATGGCGCAAAGAAAGTGGACGTCCAGCTGGTTGAGGCATACAAGAAGGCTGGCGTAAAAGTGGTTACCATGACTGCCGAACAGGCGGCCAAGTGGAAGAAAATTGCTGATACGTCTTCTTACAAGGCATTTGCCGATAGCGTAGAGGGTGGTCGTGAGCTGCTCGATATGGCGTTGTCAGTGGAATAAATGACAGCCAAGGCTGCCAGCGTAACCTGGCAGCCTTTTTTTGTGTGATTCCAATGATTAAGAAATTTATTGATCTGGTAGCGATTATCTCCAGGCTTTGCGGCATAAGTGCCGCGTTGATGATCCTGCTATCAGTGCTGGTCGTCTGCCAGATGGTGGTGGTCCGATACGTGTTGCAGGAATCGGTGATTTGGCAGACCGAGCTGGTCACCTACCTGTTAATTGCCGCGACACTGATTGGCAGCCCGTATGTGTTGCTGACCAAGGGCCACGTTAACGTGGACCTGGTGCCGATATATCTCAAGCGCAGGTCGCGTTTTTATCTTGCCCTGTTTGCTTCTGTTTCTTCATGGCTCTTTTGTTTGCTGATGACCTGGCTCGGCTTTGAATTCTGGCTTGAAGCCTGGGAAGGAAACTGGCTGTCTGAATCTGTCTGGGAAGTCCGCCTGTGGATTCCCTATGCCGCGTTACCCCTGGGATTTGCAATTATTTCCTTGCAGTACCTGGCCGATATCCTGAGCCTGTTTACCGGTCTCGAAATGCCATTTGGCATTAATGATGCTGATGCTGCGGAGATGGAAGAATGAGTCCGTTAATACTGGGCATACTGGTTGCAACCACCCTGATCCTCGTCCTGCTTGCCGGGGCGCCGGTGGCATTCTCTCTTGGCATGGTAGCCATTGTATTTTTGATAGCTGTTCAGGGCTTTTCCGGTCTGCAGGTAGTGGCCGATACTGTTTTTGGCGGCCTTGACGAATTTGCATTGCTGTCCATCCCCATGTTTATTCTTATGGGCGCAGCCATTGCATCATCACGCGCCGGTGGTGATTTGTACGAAGCGCTCGAGCGCTGGCTTTATCGTGTGCCCGGCGGTTTGATTATTTCCAACCTTGGCGCTTGCTCGATCTTTGCTGCCTTGAGTGGCTCATCACCGGCAACCTGTGCCGCCATCGGCAAGATGGGTATCCCGGAAATGAAAAAGCGTGGTTACCCGGATGGCTTGGCCACCGGCGCTATTGCTGCCGGCGGTACCCTGGGCATCCTGATTCCGCCAAGCATTACCATGATCGTCTACGGCATAACCACTGAAACATCGATTGGTCGCCTGTTTATTGCCGGCATTCTTCCGGGTCTGATGCTGACGTCGCTGTTCATGGCATGGTCGCTGTATTACGCCAAGAAAAACGGTTTCCACTTTCGTATAGGTGACGCGGTTTATAGTTGGAAGCAGAAACTGGAGATCATGCCCCGCATTCTGCCGTTCCTGGTTATTATCGTGATGATATTGTGGGCGTTGTACGGCGGCGTCGCTACTCCTTCAGAAGCGGCAGGAGTGGGCGCATTTGTCTGTATCGCGCTGGTAATACTCATCTACAGGATGATCAACCCGGGCGAATTGTGGGAAGTGCTGCGCAGCGCCACCCGTGAATCCGTCATGATCATGATGATTATCGCCATGGCGGCGCTGTTCAGTTACATGATGTCCACTTTGTATATCACGCAGGCATTGGCAGAATGGATCGCTGCCATGGAAGTAAACAAGTGGGTGTTACTGTTGTTCGTCAACCTGTTTCTCCTGGTAGCCGGGTTATTCCTGCCACCAGTTGCAGTAATCCTGATGACTGCGCCGACACTGGTACCGATTATCGAGCAGGCCGGTTTTGACGCCATCTGGTTTGGTGTGATGCTTACACTCAATATGGAAATCGGGTTAATAACGCCACCAGTAGGACTGAATCTCTACGTGATTAACAGTATCGCTCCTGATGTTAAATTGCCTACGATACTCAAAGGCGCGTTACCGTTCATGTTATGCATGGTACTGGGTATTATTCTCCTGGTTATCTTCCCGGGTATTGCTACATGGTTGCCTGACTTCCTCATGGGTCCGGCTGTCTAGCCGCGGCCCAATGAAACGATAATAGTGGAGCTGCTGATCCTGTTTTCCATGGGCGCGCTTGCCGGTACCACGGCAGGCCTGCTCGGTATTGGTGGCGGCATTATTATCGTACCGG
Source organism: Gammaproteobacteria bacterium (assembly GCA_029880545.1). Classification (NCBI taxonomy): domain Bacteria; kingdom Pseudomonadati; phylum Pseudomonadota; class Gammaproteobacteria; species Gammaproteobacteria bacterium. Next base: position 58,416 of record JAOUOD010000005.1, read on the forward strand.
TGCTGGCCATGGTGTTTCAGCAGCAGGGCGTCGATATATCGGTGCTCATGCATACGTCGATCGGCACATCCCTGGCGACCATTGTTATTACATCGTTGTCTTCAACCCGGGCACACCATAAGCACGGCGCAGTGCAATGGCAAGTGTTCCGTGTGATTACGCCCGGCATCATTATTGGCGGCTTGCTGGGATCAGTTATCGCCAGGATAATAGACGGCGGATTGTTGCGTACATTGTTTATCGGTTTTATGTTCATTGTTGCATTCCAGTTCGCTCGTGGCTTTGCCACCAGGCCGCATCGCAAGCTGCCCGGTGCCGTGGGCATGCTTGGTTCGGGAACCGTTATTGGCACTGTGTCGTCGATGATGGGAATAGGCGGCGGCTCCATGAGCGTGCCGTTCCTGACCTGGTGCAATATGTCCGTGCGCAATGCTGTTGCGACATCGGCTGCCATTGGTATCCCAATTGCCGTGGCCGGAGCAACTGGCTATATCCTGAACGGATGGAACGCGCCGATGCGCCCGTCCTGGAGCCTTGGTTTTGTGAACGTACCCGCATTCCTCGGTATAGTCGTTGCCAGCACCCTGTTCGCGCCCATCGGCGCGCGCCTTGCGCACAAAATCCCCGAAAAAACCCTGAAGCGCATTTTTGCGCTGTTCCTGGTGATTGTTGGAATCCGCCTGATTCTGACCAGCTGATGCGACCAGGGGAATTTTTGCTTCCCAACCCTAAAAACAGGGGTTATAGTCATACGATGATTTCCATCAGGTACATCGGCATTAGTTTCTTTTCCCCCTGTCATCAGCCGGGTCACCTGCTGCTGTCCCTGCGACTGCTGCGCGTCAGCGCATAATAACCCTGCCTGGCGAGGCCAAACGCACTCCAAGATCTGAAAAAATTTCCCGACCCTGACGGATTCCGTCGGATGTTTCGGATACAATCCGGGCGAATTGCCCGGTGCTGAACAAAGTTTGCGAGGCCAATAATGAGTGACCGACTGATTATTTTTGATACCACCTTGCGCGATGGCGAGCAGAGCCCCGGCGCATCCATGACCCGTGACGAAAAAGTCCGTATCGCCAAGGTTCTGGAGAAAATGCGCGTCGACGTGATTGAGGCCGGGTTCCCTATTGCCAGTCCGGGCGATTTTGAGTCGGTGAAGGCGGTTGCCGAGATCATCAAGGACAGTACCGTTGCCGGCCTGGCCCGGGCTGCCGAGAAGGATATCGATCGTGCCGCCGAAGCCATCAAGCCGGCCAATTCCGGTCGTATTCATACCTTCATTGCCACGTCACCGATCCACATGCAGGACAAGCTGCGCATGACGCCGGACCAGGTGCTGGAGCGGGCCGTGTGGGCTGTCAAGCGCGCACGCAACTATACCGATGACGTGGAATTTTCACCCGAAGACGCCGGTCGCTCGGACCCGGATTTTTTGTGTCGGGTGCTGGAAGCGGTTATTGATGCCGGTGCGCGGACGCTCAATATTCCCGATACCGTGGGTTATAACATCCCGAGCCAGTTTGGCGACCTGATCAAGACCCTGCGCGAGCGTATTCCCAATTCCGACAAGGCGGTGTTCTCGGTGCATTGCCATAATGATCTTGGTCTTGCTGTCGCCAACTCGCTGGCAGCGGTGGTCAACGGTGCGCGCCAGGTAGAGTGCACCATAAACGGCCTGGGTGAGCGAGCCGGCAACGCTTCACTGGAAGAGATTGTCATGGCTGTGCGCACGCGCCAGGATGTATTCGATTGCGATACCCGAATTGACACCACCCAGATCGTGCCGGCCAGCCGCCTGGTATCCAACATCACCGGGTTCCCGGTTCAGCCCAACAAGGCCATTGTTGGTGCCAATGCCTTTGCCCACGAATCCGGTATTCACCAGGACGGCGTAATCAAGAAGCGCGAAACCTACGAGATCATGCGTGCTGAAGATGTTGGCTGGTCGGCCAACCGCATGGTGCTGGGCAAGCATTCCGGGCGCAATGCGTTCAAGACGCACATGGCCGAACTCGGTTTTGAGTTCAAATCTGATGACGAGTTGAACTCGGCGTTCAGTCGATTCAAGGATCTCGCCGACAAGAAACACGAGATCTTCGACGAAGACCTGCAAGCCCTGATGACCGAGGAGGGGTCCGAGCAGGAAAACGAGCGTTTCAAGCTGGTGTATCTCAAGGTGTGTTCGGAAACCGGGGAGGTGCCGAGTGCCGAACTGTCACTGACCATTGATGGCACGGAAGCAAAAGTAATGGCTGAGGGCAGTGGCCCGGTAGATGCATCGTTCAAGGCCATAGAAAGCGCATTCAGCAGTGGTGCCGAGTTGCAGTTGTACTCGGTTAACAATATTACTACCGGCACAGACTCCCAGGGTGAAGTGACCGTGCGCCTGGAAAAATCAGGCCACATTGTGAATGGTCATGGCGCTGATACCGATATCGTCGTGGCATCGGCCAAAGCCTATATAAATGCCCTGAACAAGCTGATTGCGCCAGGCCAGCGAGATCATCCCCAGGCTGAACAACCGATCTGATCAGCAACTTGGGCGGTCTGTAGCCCTGTCCGGACACCCGGGCAGGGCTTTTTTGTTTCTGTTGTGCTTCCGCAGTTGACAGGCATCAAGGAAGTGAACCCGGCAAACCTGCAGTATAAAATTTTCCAATGGAGAAAATCATGTTTGGTGAGCATCACAGCCTGTTGAATGACTTCCCCGAATTAAGAGACAAGATTCATGAATTAAAGGCAGCTAACCCGGATTTTGCATCCATGTACGAGGAGTATGATCGCGTTGACAAGGAGGTATATAAAATCGAGGAACAAATCGAAACGCGGTCAGACGCATACACGGAAGATCTGAAAAAAAGACGGGTTATGCTGAAAGACAAGCTGTACGCCTTGTTAACCGCGCCGTAATGAGTTCATAATTAAGCAGCTGCCCGGCCTCGCGCCGGGCGCAAGCCTGCGAAGTCTCGGGCCATCTGTATTTTCAAACCTCACAGAGCATTGGCGGAGAAACATTATGGCAACCGATATTGCGGTCAAGGAGCTTGATCCCGAAGAAGCCCAGGCGCTGCTGCATAATGAGCCAGCGGGCATTCTCGTGGATATCCGCTCACACATGGAATACCTGTTTATCGGCCACCCGGCCGGTTGTGTGCATATCCCCTGGATTGACGAGCCGGACTGGAAAATCAACCCCAACTTCATACGCGAGCTACGCCAACTGGTGCTGGGAGGTTTGTCCCATGATTCGGCTACGGTCAACGATGTACCTATCGTGCTGATATGCCGTAGTGGTAAACGTTCGCTGGAAGCCGGCGCACGCCTGATCGAAGATGGCTTTCATCGTGTCTACAGTGTGCGCCACGGCTTCGAGGGTGAACTGGACGACAATCATCATCGCAGCACCTTGTCCGGCTGGCGCTTTGACGGATTACCCTGGGAGCAATGCTGACCTCGACCGCGGACGAAAGGCGGAGAATACGACGATGCATTTATGCCGGTTTTTGGCCTTGATACTGGTCAAGGAAACCGCCGCTAATCGGGATTCTGATCAAGCAAAGAATTGGATAACAATTATAATACTTTCAACCTGGCTTTGGCACCTGACGGCAAATGCTGAAGGTGTGCCTGTTGACGAAAAAGGCCGGATCGAGTCATATAGCGCGGTACATTTATCCCATGCTTCACTGGCGATCTCGGTGAAACATACCGGGCTCGGTTACGAAACCGCTGATCATGAAATTGACTCCCAGGGTATTGGTTATCGTATCGTGGCAACCCGGCGCATGGACAATGGCCTGGGTTTCGGCTGGGGATTCTCGACATCAATATACAGCTCCAGTGCCAATCGTGTTGATCTCTATATGCAGCCGGTGATGGTTGAGTTGTCGCTGTCCAGGAAATGGGCGGATTGGCAGGGCTATGCAAGCCTGGGTGCGGGTGACACCTATGTGCGATACAGCCTGGGGGTGAACGGAGACACGTATAATATTGAAGGCACGGACTCCAGTCCGTCTCTTGATGATTATCAGGTGCGTTTCGGTATCAACAGAAAATCCGGTGCCAGCACCCGGTTATTCCTGGAGTACGAGTTGTTGCGCGTACACCTCAATGCCGATGGCTGGTTTAGCGGTGTCGACAAGGGTGGAACCATTCGCAGTTCGGCAATAAATGCAGGTATTCTGTTTTTGTTGAACTGACAGAAGAAGACAAGAAGCGTGCGAGTACTGTAATGGAAAGCAGCGTCGCGATAGCTGCCGATGCCGGATCAGGAATTGATCGCGCCGCTACCCGGGCCGGAATCCCGGTGCCGTGGGGGTGTCGCAATTTAACCCGTAGACCAGGTCGCCGAGCCGGAAGACATTGCCGAGGCTGTCAGCTGGATGAGTTCAGACGCGACTTCCTGTTTGAATGGTCATGCCAGGACCGCTGATGGCGGTTTCGTCGCGCACTGGGTATTGTGATTTTTGTCGCCAACGCCGGGTTTGACAGGCATTGGCGGCTTACATTTTTCTCCAGACCCTATAAAATCCGCACTGAATAATCATTCCCGAAACCGGGAAGACACATAACAAGAGGAGGAGTACGGGATGCAGGGTCTTGATATCGCTGTATTGATCATTTATATCCTAGCCGTTACCGCGTTCGGTGCCTGGTTTTACCGGCGTGCTGATACACCGGAAGGTTTTACCGCGGCCGGAAGCCGTCTTCCTGGCTGGGCGGTCGGGCTGTCCATATTTGGAACCTATCTGTCTTCCATCTCATTCCTGGCGCTGCCGGGAAAAGCCTACGCCAGCAACTGGCTGGCATTTGTGTTCTCGCTGTCGCTGCCGTTGGCGGCCTGGGCAGCCGGAAAATGGTTTGTGCCACTTTATCGCGCATCCGGGGATGTATCCGCCTATGCCTATCTTGAGCGCCGGTTCGGATTATGGGCGCGCATGTATGCCATGACATTTTACCTGCTCACGCAACTCGCGCGCATGGGTACCATCATGTTCCTGATTGCGCTGGCGCTGGAAAGTCTTACAGGCTGGGATATCAAAACCATTATTGTTGTTTCAGGAATCCTCATTACCTTTTATACCGTGGTCGGTGGTATCGAGGCGGTCATCTGGACGGATGTGATACAGAGTATTGTGCTGACCTTGGGTGCAATGGCCTGTGTCGCGGTCCTGCTGCTGGGCGATCCTGGCGCTGCGGCGTTATTCAGCAAGGCTGCCGAAGCAGACAAGTTCTCGCTGGGCTCGTTCGCGCCGGTATTTACCGAGGCGACCGTATGGGTGGTGCTGCTCTATGGCATTGTCATCAACCTGCAGAACTTTGGTGTTGACCAGTCCTATATTCAGCGCTACCAGACGGCTCGCTCGCTGGAAGATGCGCGTTGCTCGGTCTGGATTGGCGTCCTGGTATATATACCCGTAGGCCTGATGTTCCTGTTGATAGGCAGCCTGCTATGGGCCTACTACCAGTTGAGCCCGGAACTGTTGCCAGAAGCGTTGCAGGCAGCCGGCTCCGGTGACCGTGTGTTCCCGCACTTTATTGTGACCCAGTTGCCCGCCGGCATAACCGGATTGCTGATTGCCGCTCTGGCCGCTGCTGCCATGAGTTCGGTGGATACTTCAATCAATTCTTCATCCACGATCCTGATGACGGATGTATACAGGCGCCTGGTCAATCCTGGTGCCAGTGACAAACAGGCCATGCGTTTCCTGCGCCTGGCTACCGTAGGCCTGGGTGTTCTTGGTACGGCCACGGCATTGCTGATGATATCCATCAAGAGTGCGCTTGACGTATGGTGGCACCTGGCCGGTATTTTTTCCGGTGGCATGCTTGGCCTGTTCCTGCTTGGTGCATTTTCACGTCGGGCCGCCGGCGCCCAGGCATTGGCGGCGATGGTGGCAGGATTCGCGGTTATCGTATGGGCCACGTTCAGCAGCAAGGTCGATGCCGCCTGGGCCAACAGTCTGCACAGTTTCATGACAACGGTTATTGCTACTGTTGCAATATTCGGTGTTGGTATCCTGCTGTCACGTGGACGTGAGCGACGCGGCGTCAGCAAGCCGGCGGAAACGATATACGATATCGAGCAGTAGATTCATGTTCGATTGAAACAGGTACTGACAACAGGGAGGTAGGAAGATGGCAAAGAATATCGTGGTGTTTTCCGATGGTACGGGGCAAGAAGGGGGAAACGGTTTCAATACCAATATCTACAAACTTTTCAACATGATCGAGGATCGTACAGCGGAGCAGGTGGCTTTTTATGATGCCGGTCTGGGAACCGGCTGGAACAAGCTCAGTGGCATGATCGGCGGCGCCGGAATGTCACGAAATATCCAGGAATGTTATCGATTCATATTTGATCATTACGAAGCCGGGGATAATATTTTCCTGTTTGGATTCAGTCGTGGCGCGGCAACGGTGCGCAGCCTGTCGAGCTTTATTCATTACTTCGGTATCCTGCCGAAGTCCAGGCCGGAGCTGATCAAGAAGGCATACGCTATATATCGGATCGGCGATGCCGAAAAACGCAAGCAGGCGGCCGATGACTTTGTCAGTCGGCATCGCACCATGTGGACAAGAATCCGCTTTCTCGGTTGTTATGATACGGTAGCCGCACTTGGCTTGCCATCGAAGACAGCCAGCGCATTTCTCGACGGGCTGCCCGGGTTCCGTCACAAGTTTCATGATTTCCGTTTGAGCGAAAGCGTCGAGACCGCCTGTCACGCGTTGGCCATTGATGATGAGCGCAAAACCTTTCATCCGATTCCGTGGGAAAATCAGGTGCTGGATTACCAGGTGATAAAGCAGGTCTGGTTTTGTGGCGTGCATACAGATGTGGGTGGCGGTTACAAAAAGCAGGGCCTGGCTGGCATTCCCCTGGTATGGATGACCCGGCATGCTGTGGACAAGGGGCTGAAAATCTATAATGGTCACAAGGTCCTGATCAAGGAGGCGGCTGACGGTCACATGCATGACTCCCGCGAAGGCATTGCTTCGGTATATCGAAAGAAACAAAGGCAATGGGATGCAGCACGTCTGGGTAAGCCGGTTGTTCATGAAAGCGTGTTGCAGCGCAAGCTGAACCAGGACAACAAGGAATCACCCGTCTATCGACCATGGATACTGGATATGGATCATGATGTTGAACCCTGGCTGCGGCATGAACAACAGCCATGGTTTGTTGATAACAAGCCGTGAGTCGGACTGATGCATTTGGTGGGCATGTAACCCGGTACGATGCCTGGTTCGACTCCAATGCGGAGAGTTACCAAGCTGAGCTGAATGCGCTGCGCTCCCTGTTACACGGGTCAGGGTCAGCGCTTGAAGTAGGTGTCGGCACCGGGCGGTTTGCTGCAGAGCTGGGTATCGGTATCGGCGTTGATGCGTCAGCGGCCATGCTGGCCGTGGCGAGTCAGCGAAACCTGCATGTTGCGCAGGCTTTGGCTGAATCTTTGCCATTCCGTGATGCATCGTTTGACTGCCTGCTATTTGTAACCAGCCTGTGTTTTGTTCGTTCTGTCGAAGCAGCTTTGGCTGAAGCTGTTCGCGTGTTGCGACCTGGCGGCGCGTTGATTATCGGTATGATCAATGCGGACAGCCAACTTGGCAGGCAATACCAGGTGCGACAGCACGACAGCGTGTTTTATCGTGATGCCCGGTTTATGACCGTATCCGGACTGGAGAACTTGCTGACGCGACCCGGGCTCAAGATTGATCGGTGGTGTCAAACCCTGGCCAGTAATGAGCGCGGCGACACTGATTTTTCTGCAAGTCCGGGAAACAGGCCAGGGGGATTTGTTGTTGTGCGCGCGCTAAAATCTGCCGTGATCTGAGCCGCGCGCCGGTGTCACGGTCTTCAGCCTTTGCCCCGGGTCTTGGTACGATGAGGCCTCGCATTTTTCTCAATGAAGGCAACAATCATGTTGGCAACATCCTTGCCGGTAGATTTCTCGATACCTTCGAGCCCGGGTGAGGAATTGACTTCCATAATCAACGGTCCGCGAGATGACCTGAGTATATCCACGCCGGCCATGTTGAGGCCGATAATTCGCGTGGCGCGAATGGCGGCCGCACGTTCTTCCTTGCTCAACTTGGTCAGGATAGCGGTGCCGCCGCGATGCAGGTTGGAACGAAACTCGCCTTCCTTGGCAGTACGTTCCATAGCAGCAACAACCTTGTCGCCGACGACAAAACAACGAATATCGGAACCCCTGGCTTCCTTGATAAACTCCTGGACCAGGAAGTTGGCATCCAGTTCATGGAAGGCATCAATCAGGCTTTCAGCTGCCTTCTGGGTTTCAGCCAGTACCACGCCGCGACCCTGCGTGCCTTCCGTAATCTTCACAACCAGCGGCGCACCGCCGACCAGGTCAATAAGTGCATTGGTATCATCTACCGAGTGGGCAAAGCCGGTAATAGGCAATCCAACACCTTTTCGCGCCAACAGCTGCAGGCTGCGCAACTTGTCGCGCGCGCGGCCGATGGAGACGGATTCATTTATCGGATAGACGCCCATCATTTCAAACTGGCGCAATACCGCCAGTCCGTAACGGGTGATGGATGCGCCGATGCGTGGAATCACCGCATCAAAGTCGGTCAGTTTCTCCCCGTGGTAGCTCAATGATGGCCGGTCCGAAGTGACATCGATGTAGCATTTGAGCGGATCAATAACCTTGGCCTTGTGTCCGCGAGCTTCGGCAGCCTCAACCAGGCGGCGTGTTGAATACAGTCGACGATTGCGCGAGAGAATGGCGATCTTCATGGTTATTCCTCTTCGTCGTGTCGGCGGCTGAGTATCGATAACAGTGTCGGACTGGCATCCGGCTTGCCGGCGAGATGGTCGGCGCCCGGGTCAACAACAAAGTTGTCAACTATGGCTGTACGACCCAGCAGCATGCGAAAGCGCATGCTGTCACGATTGGTCAACGTGGTCTCAATAGGCCAGGTCAGGTCACCAATAACGATATGGGTGCGAATAACGTAACGTTCTTCCTTGTGGCCACCGGAATCGGAGACCATGCGTCGATCAATGACTGCGGCTTCGCAATGCAGTTCGGTGCGCGTATTGTTGCGCTCCGGGTGCAGGCCAAAGCGCACATGTTTGACACCGTCTTTTTCAAACGGTTCGACGTAAAAAGCGTGCAGTGCCGAGGTGCGCGCCCCGGTGTCGACCTTGCATTCGATGAGATCAATACCAAGGTCGGGCAGGGCAATCCATTCTCGCCAGCCCAGCACGGGGAAGTTTCGGCTTTCAATTGGCATCAGGTTTTCCTTTGTTGTTCACGTCCAGGATGGCAGTCAGTATGGCTGCCCGATGAACTGGTCATCGGGTCCCGGTGTTAAGGGGCAAGTCGCCGGGACTGCCAGTTTCCTTCGGTGTCCCGATTGAACAGGAAGCGGTCATGCAGCCGGTCCGCACCGTTTATCCAGAATTCTATTTCTTCCGGTATTACGCGGTAACCACCCCAATGGGGTGGTCGGGGCACATCCTGATCCCGAAATTGGTCGGTAAAGTGCTGTAGCCGTTGTTCAAGTGAAGCGCGGTCCGGGATTTCCCGGCTCTGCTCCGATGCCCAGGCACCCAGCTGGCTGCCCCGGGGGCGCCTGGCAAAATAGGCGTCAGATGCTTCCGGCGGCGTTTGTTCGGCCTTGCCCCGGATATGAACCTGGTAACCCAGCTCGTCCCACCAGAATGACAATGCTACCCGGGCATTGCCGGCGATGTGCGCGCCCTTAGCGCTTTCATAGTTGGTGTGAAAGACAAAGCCGCGGTCATCAAAACTGCTCAACAATACAATGCGGCTGTGCGGCTGGCGGCGTTCGTCCACCGTGGTCAGCATCATCGCGTTGGGTTTGTCGATACTGGCTTTGCCAGCCATCTCGAACCAGTCGGAAAACTGGTCAATGGGATTGGATTTAATCATTACCAGGCAATCCTTTCGGGGTTTGGCGGCGATTGTTGTCGGGAATCAAGGTTTCCGCAGAAGCCGTGTAGTTATCATTTTAAATCATAAAATGAAAGCGGGGCAGTCATGAAAATCAAAATCCAAGTCAAATCAGCGGAGTGGTGGTACTGGGCGCTGACCCTGGTTGCCATGATTGTCGGACTATCAGGTTTTGTCGAGGGATTTTACGCGGTAATTGCTGTCAGCGCTTTCCAGTTCGCAGTGTTTTGGTTCAAAAAGGGGTTTATGGCGTTTCCGACCCAGGTGCGTTTTGTTTACGGGCTTTTTACCGTGATTGCGTTATTTGATTCAACACGCATCTTTTACTGGGCGCTGTTGGTCGGAACCGTCATGGTGACATTATTTGATCGTTGTATTATTGCCAGGGTGCTGATCTTTATGCCCTGGAACAAGGGCGTCAAGCTGAGCGTCTGAAAACGGCTCCGGTTCTGCTATTATCGGCTTTTTGCAGCGACGCGGGGTGATAATGGCGGGTTGTGGTTGTGGGCACGAAGAAATGGTTGCCGGGTCGGATCAGGGTTCGGCCGGTCAGCGTCGTGATCTCATCATCCTTTTGCTGATCAATGCCGTCATGTTTGTCGTCGAACTGGCAGCCGGCTGGATTGCCCAGTCCGCCGGGTTGGTGGCCGATTCCCTGGACATGTTTGCCGATGCCGCGGTCTACGGTATTGCACTGTATGCGGTGGCGCGTTCGGCCAACCTGAAGATCACTGCTGCCCGCCTGAGTGGTTTGTTCCAGATGATATTGGCGCTGACGGTGTTGCTGGAAGTGGGGCGGCGTGTATTGGTTGGCAGTGAGCCGGAATCCCCGCTGATGATTGCGATCGGCCTGCTGGCGCTGGCGGCCAATGTCGCCTGCCTGCTGCTGATTGCCAGGCACCGCAAGGGTGAGGTTCACATGCGTGCCAGCTGGATATTTTCAGCCAACGACGTTATGGCCAACGTAGCTGTTATTGCCAGTGGATTCCTGGTCGCCTGGCTGGACAGTCGCTGGCCGGACCTGGTCGTTGGCCTAGCTATCGCGGTGCTGGTCTTTTATGGTGGCCGGCGCATCCTGGTCGAAGCGGAAACCGAGCGTAGCCGTTGTTCGGTCGCAGGTTCCGGGACCTAGGCGCGGCCTATTGTTCCTTTCGGGTGACGTCGTGCAGTTTGTCGCGGGCGCCTTCTACCAGCTCACCGGTCTTGCGTTTGACAGTGTCTGTCATCCGGTTGGCCACACTGCGATCCTTGAAAGGGTTGCTCAGTAGCGGTTCGCCGCGACCAAAGTTAATCCCGAGCGGAAACCCTATAATCAGTCCGATTATTATGCCTGTGATCAATAGCTTAAACGCTTTTTGCACGTCTTTTCTCCTGTTTTGGCCATTCTAGCCAGACTTGATTGACCATTCCAGTTTTCAATATTTGACAAAAGCGGCTGGAATCGCGAGCAATGATTCTTCATAATAAATTTTATTACTTTAATAAAGAAATTACGAAAAATCACAGGGTGTATTAATGACCAGTCCCGATTTTAGAGAGTGTCGAAAGTACGAGCGCAGCGAGATATCAATTGAAGTACTGGTAACGATGCCGGGCAGGACTCCCATGAAGCTGAAAACCGGCAACATCTCCGAAGGCGGGGTGTTCCTGTTGTCCGGCGGCAGGAACATGCCGAGGCCTGGGACAGAGTTAAGCGTAACCTTGCCGGAGTTTCTGAACCAGGCTCAGCCGGTGGCAATGAAGGCGGTGGTGCGACACTACAGTGACTGCGGAATCGGTATTGAATTTCTCGGCAGGCTCGCCTGAGCAAGATCACCAACTGACCCTTCCCCGTCTGGCATGGCTAGCCGCTGGTCGCAGGCCTGACTGACCGGCAATTAATTTCCTTTCTGTATTTCTAAAGATTTTTCCTGGCACCCCGATAACTGTATCGAGGGTTCGCCCTTATGCCATCACACGGCATTCATGAGTAATACATACGTGAATTTAACCGGCCATTGGCTGAATTGACAGTCATGGCCCAGAGGAGAGAAAAATGCCTCAGATTATCAATACCAATATCGCTTCGCTGAATGCGCAGCGTAACCTGAATCGCTCACAAGGCGATCTGGGTGTAGCACTGCAGCGCCTGTCTTCAGGCCTGCGTATCAACAGCGCGAAGGATGATGCCGCCGGTCTGGCCATCTCCGAGCGCATGACAGCACAGATCCGTGGTCTGAACCAGGCTGCACGAAATGCCAATGACGGCATTTCGCTGGCACAGACTGCTGAAGGTGCACTGCAATCTGCCGGTGATATCCTGCAGCGTATTCGTGAATTGTCAGTACAGTCTGCCAATGCCTCGAACTCTGCCAGTGACCGCCAGGCGCTGAACAACGAAGTGTCCAACCTGGTACAGGAACTGGATCGTGTTGCCCAGCAGACCGAATTCAACGGTCGCAAATTGCTGGATGGCTCTTTCACTTCTGCCGTATTCCAGGTAGGTGCCAATGCACACCAGACGATCAACGTAACCTCTGCCAACTTCCGTACCACCGCTTACGGTAACTACCGTATCGGCGCGTCTGCGGCTACCACCACTGGCGGTAATGGCGAGTTGACTGTAGGCAGTACCGTGGGTTCAACCATTTCCAGCGCATGGGGCACTCTTGGTGCATCACGTGTTGGCGCCGGCACCCTGACTGTTAATGGCGCTGCAGGCAGTGTAGACGTGGGTTATGGTGGCAGCACCAGTGCCAAGGACGTAGCTGCCCTGGTTAACGCGCAGACCGAGAACACCGGTGTTACCGCTTCAGCCCGTACCGAAGTAAACATGACAGGTTTTGCTGCTGATACAACCTACACCATGCTGGTTGCATCTGACAACTCAACCAGTCAGGCACAAACCATTTCGTTTACCACCGGCTCCAGCATCAATGCTGACGGCCTGGCTGCCGCTATCAACGCCTTCAATGACGTTTCATCAAAGACAGGCGTGACCGCCAAGCTGGCTGACAACGGAACAGATATCGTTCTGCAGAACTCAGCAGGCAACGATGTCCGCATCGTCAATGACTCGGTAACCGGCAACGATGTTGACATTACTGATGTTAATGGCGGCAATACCGTTACCGCTACCGCCGCCAACGGTGTAGGCGTGTTCGGTACCAATGATGCCTGGATTACCGGCGAACTGACTTTCGATTCCGAAAAGTCTTTCAACGTCGTTGATACCAACGCCGGCGCTGTCGGTACCGGTACCGGCTTCCTGTTGACCGTTGCCGGTGATGCGGCGCAGTTGCAGAAGGTCAGTGATATGGACGTTACCACTTTTGATTCCGCTACCCGTACCCTGGCCATGGTGGATTCCGCCCTGGCAGCAGTAAACGGACAGCGTGCAAAATACGGTGCGGTGCAGTCACGTTTCGAAACTACAATCGGCAACCTGCAGACGACATCTGAAAACCTGTCTGCTGCACGGTCTCGTATCCGTGACGCCGACTTCGCAACGGAAACTGCCGAGCTGACTCGTGCACAGATCCTGCAACAGGCTGGTGTATCTGTTCTCGCCCAGGCAAATGTCCTGCCGCAGAACGCACTGTCATTGCTGCAGTAAGTTAATTCTCGACATTGGATGTCGAATTGATGCGCCCGGGACGGTTGTGTTCCGGGCGCATTTCCCTGTTTGATATTGAGGTAGATGCTATGTCAATTGAAGCACTGAGTGCATCGGCAGTAATTCCGCTAAACGGAAACTACTCCGCCCATGGCGCTGATGTGCCACGTGGGCGGCAACATTTGCCGGAACAAGGCAAGAGCTTGCCGGAAGAGGCTTCGCTGGAAGAAGTCAGTCGGCAACAAGTCGAGGAAGCCGTTGACCAGATCAAGGAGCAAGTCCAGCTGGTTCGACGCGGTCTCCAGTTCAGCGTTGATGACGATTCAGGAAAAACCATTGTACGCGTTATAGACAGCGATTCAGGTGACCTGATTCGACAGATTCCGTCGGAAGAATTTGTTGCCATCTCCCAGGCGATTGCCCATAACCTGGAACGGCTCCAGGGTGTTCTGCTGAAAGACGAGGCCTGATTGGCCCCGTTTTTGCTTTGTTGCGTAACAGCAGCAATTTCGCGTGCACACAAGTAATCGGGTGAAAGAAAATGGCACAAATCAGTTCTGCCGGACTGGGTTCCGGCCTGGATATCAACAGCCTCGTTTCGCAGTTGGTCGCAGCGGAAGCTGAGCCAGCCAGCCTGCGTCTGGGCAGGCGCGAGGCAGGTCTGCAGGCCAGGTTGAGTGCCTACGGCAGTCTCAAGGGAGCGTTGTCCGCGTTTCAGTCTTCATTGTCAGGTCTCGCCGGCCTGGCCACTGAACCACCGCGCACAGCCAGGTCTTCCGATACCGATATTATCGCTGCCAGCGCCGGATCATCTGCGGCCGAGGGCAGTTACAGCATCGAAGTCAGCCAGCTGGCGCAAAAACATGCAGTTGCTACCGGTGCTTATGCATCTGAATCGGATGTTGTCGGAACCGGTACTATTACGATCAGCTTTGGCGAGGCCAAGGGTACAGGCTTTGAGCTAAATGGCGAGCGTGCCAGCTCGACAATCACCATCGACTCCGGCAGTAACACCCTGGCCGGAATCCGTGATGCTATCAACGAAGCCAATACCGGCGTCAAGGCATCGATTATCAATGATGGCAGTGGTTTTCGACTGGTGATGACGTCCGACCACAGTGGTGCCAGGAACAGCCTGAAGATCAGCATCTCTGATACCGATACTTTTAATACCGATACCAGTGGCCTGTCAGCAATTGCCTACGATCCGGACGCGGCTGCAGGGAGCGGCAAGAACCTGGTTGAAACCCAGGCGGCGCTGGATGCACAGCTGAAAATCAATGGTCTGTCCATTACCAGCGAAACCAATACCCTGAACAATACCATTACCGGCCTGGCCCTGACGCTTAAGGACAAGACCGGTGCCAGCCCGGAAACGGTCACCGTAAGCGGCAATACCGGCCAGCTCAAGACCGAGGTGGACAAGTTTGTCGAAGGCTATAATGCGTTGATGAGTGCGCTGGATGAACTTACTGCCTATAACCCGGACAGTCGGGAGTCAGGCATTCTTATCGGTGACTCGACTATCAGGGGCGTGCGATCCCGAATTCGCAACCTGGTCAGTAATACCATTGCCGGTGCCAGCGGTAATTATGCCAGTCTCTATTCCGTCGGTATCAAGAGCGACAACAACGGCAAGTTAAGTGTCGACAGCAGCAAGCTACAGAGCGCGCTTGACACCGACTATGCCAACGTGGCGCGCCTGTTTGCTGCATCCGGTGTGGCCTCTGATGACAATATTGAAATTGTTGATGCCGGCAAGGTGCGTGAACCGGGAACCTATAACGTTTCGGTAAGCACCCTGGCAACACGGGCAAGCTACATCGCTGCGGCAAATGGCAGTCTGACGGTCTCGTCTCCTGCCAATACCTTTGTTATCAAGGTGGACGGCAAGACCAGCGGCACGATAACGCTGGAAGCCATGACCTATGCCAGCGGTGATGCACTGGCTGCGGCAATACAAAGCAAGATCAATGGCGACAGTACACTTGCATCGTCTGGAACAGGTGTATCGGTAAGCTATAACACCGATCACCTGGAAATTGTATCTTCTAAATATGGATCTGAATCAAAACTGGAAATCGTTTCCAATACCACGTCAGGTCTTGGTCTAGGTGTTTCCAGCGGAACCGACGGCGTGGATGTTGCCGGTGCTCTGGGCAATTACCCGGCAACAGGAAGCGGTCAACAGTTGTCAGGCAGCGGCGTGGCCGATGGTGTCCGGGTAAGGGTCGGTGGTGATACAACCGGAGATCGTGGCACGGTTACCTATGCGCTCGGTCTGGCGGCACAGCTGGATTCCGTTATTGATGATTTTGTTGATGGAGACGGGCTGATAAGCAGTCGTACAGAAGGGATAAGCGAAAGCCTGAAAGACATAGAGAAGCAGCGCGAAACCCTTTCACAGAGGCTTGAGGTTCTGGAGCGTCGTTACATGGCCCAGTTCAGTGCGCTTGATCTCCTGGTGAGCCAGTTACGCAGTACCAGTGACTTTATTGCGCAACAGTTGGCATCGTTGCCAGGTGCAAAACAAAGATCGTAGTTTAAAGTTTGGACCTGTTTCGACGATAAAGGATTAGATTGGCAGCTTGTACAACGCGCCAGTCAAACGTGAAGTTGACAGTAAATACCAAATGTTCAAGAGGTGATTTTGTGAGTTACCCTAATGCAGCAGCAGCACTGAAACAGTACCGCAATACTGATTCCAACAGTGTTTCGTATGAGTCACCACACCGTCTCGTACAAATGCTCATGGAGGGAGCGCTGGATCGTATATCCATGGCCAAGGGACATATGTCCAGGGGCGAGACCAGCCAGAAGGGATCGGCAATTGGTCGCGCCATTGCCATCATTGACGGCCTGAGAATGAGCCTTGATCTTCCTGCCGGTGGCGATATTGCAAGAAACCTGGATGATCTTTATGAATATATGGGCCGGACACTGGTTGAGGCAAACATGAATGATGATGCGTCCAGGCTGGATGAAGTAGCCAGGCTCCTGGGAGAAATCAAGTTTGCCTGGGACCAGATTGGTGAGCAGGCAGTATCACTCAGCAAGCGCACGGCGCAGAAGACCGCGGCGGCCAACATGCCGGTAATAGGCTGATGCACCAGGATATCGAAACATTGTTGTGCGATCTGGATGAACTGTCCGGAACTATGGACGAGGCCATAACCGGAAGAGACTGGTCTCGTCTTTCGCAACTGACTTACCAGGCCAGGGATATCTGTTCGGCCGTTGTATCGGTACTGCATTACCAGGATGGAGATGAGTATACTGAATCAACAAGATTGCTGTTGCAGGGTATTATCCGGAAAATGGAAACGGCGGAATCCGTTTGTCTTGATGAGCAGCAGGAGATATTGCTGCAGGCGAAACCAGTCGCTGCAAAGAAGAATATGAACAGGGTATACAGCCTGTAGTTGTTTCCCATAGAGAACCCTCTCTTTCCCGCTTTTTATTATCGTTTAAAAACTTCCGTTACGCTGTTATCGTCCATGGTAACGGTGCGCCTTGCAGTTTATTGCTACTTGAAACAAGGTAAAAATCACATGTATTTTCATAGACTGTATGTATCAGTGGGCCTGTTTCGGTGTCAAAAATACGTTCCCGCAAATAATTCTTCCTGCCTTCACCTTTGTTAACAAATACGCGTCAGAATTGACGCACGTGTAACACTTTCTCCTCTATCATAACCGACATAGTCAACGAGTTGTCATCATCCGCAGGATTACCGGGCTTTTACAGGATTCATTAAACATGATCCGGTAATAAAGCGGGGCCCAGGAGATATGACTGGTTCCGGGGTGCGTTGTACGGATAAAGAAGCAACTAACAATACAGGGGTGCAGGTGTTATGAGCGGTAAAGAAATTGTGGTAGTCAGTCGTAATGACAACGCGGTGCGTTCAATAGAATCCGTCGTTCGATACCTCGAGCATCGTTGCTCGGCAATCAGCGCCAGAGACGCATTGTTTACCAGGTTGCGAGAGTCCGCAGACAGCCTGGTTGTGCTGATCAGTCATTTTGGTGATGCCGAGGAGGAGCGTAACCTGGCCCAGGCGCTTATGGAGTGCAATGACAGTGTCGCCCTTATCCTTACCGACCGCACCTATGAAGTTGAACTGACAAGTTCCGGTCATCCTGTCTATTTTGTTGATTACCCCCTGCGCTCCAGTGAAGTTGAATCCTTGTTCGCTGATTGCCTGGTTCGGGCGCCGGGACGCGGGACCGGAAATCATTATGCGGCCCAGGATGTCGCCAAGACGCTGGTCGGAGAAAGCCCGTCGATTCGCCGGATCCGCGATGTGATTTGCCAGATTGCGGATACTGATGCCAACGTGCTTGTGCTGGGTGAGTCCGGTACAGGCAAGGAAGTGGTGGCGCGCAACCTGCACAAGTGTTCTTCGCGTCGTGATATGCCTTTTATTCCGGTCAACTGCGGCGCCATTCCGGAAGATCTCCTGGAGAGTGAATTGTTCGGTCACGAGAAGGGTGCATTTACCGGAGCCATTACCACGCGTCGTGGACGGTTTGAATTGGCCGAAGGTGGCACGCTTTTCCTTGATGAGATCGGGGATATGAGCTTGCCCATGCAAGTGAAGCTGTTGCGCGTCCTGCAGGAAAGAGTGTTTGACCGCGTTGGCGGTACGCGCAGCATCAAGGCCAACGTACGTATTATTGCTGCCACGCACCGCAACCTGGAAGAAGATATCGCCCAGGGCCGGTTCCGTGAAGATTTGTACTACCGGCTTAACGTGTTACCGGTCGAAATGCCGGCGTTACGTGATCGTCTTGAGGATCTCCCGGCCCTGGTCAAGGCACTGACCAGCCGGCTTCCCTATAACCGGAATCGCAAGCTGGCTTTCTCTGCATCAGCAATACAGGCATTCAGCCAGCATTCCTGGCCCGGCAATGTTCGAGAGCTGGCCAACCTGGTTGAACGCCTGTCTATCATGAATTCCGGCAATGAGATTGGCCTGGCGGATCTTCCTGAGCGCTACCGCGCGGGCTTTGAGATCGACACGGTTACAGAGGAGCCGGCGGTTGTTGCAGAAAGTCCCGACCGGGATGTCGGTGCACCGGCGCGCTTGCCGAAGAACGGTATTGATCTGAAGGAACACCTGAGCGAGCTGGAGCAGGCGTACATCATGCAGGCGCTGGAAGAGGCTGATGGCGTTGTTGCCCATGCCGCTTCATTGCTGAAGATGCGCCGTACCACGCTGGTGGAGAAATTGCGCAAGTATGGTGTGAAGAACGATCGTCACAGGAAAACCTTTGACGGCATGGTGTATTCAGATGCAGTGGTACAGGCCTAGTCAATAAATTGTCGGCACAGAACTTGCTGTAAGCGTATTGCGCAACTGAATCGCAAGGTTCAAAAAACTGACAGGGCCAGGACCTAAACAATGGACGCGGCAGACAAACTTACACCGGAACAGCTGGGCCAGGCATTCGAGATATTCAACAATGCCTCGCGTGACCTGGAGTCGGCCTACCGTGTGCTGGAAACGCGGATTGACCATCTTACCGGCGAGCTTGAGCAGGCGCGTGCACTGCAGCAAAGGGAAGCGGTTGCCCGGGTGGCGCTGGCAGACCGGCTGCAAACATTGCTGGCCGCGTTGCCCGGCGGTGTTGTTGTGCTGGATGGCAATGGCATCATCAGCAGTACCAATCCGGCAGCCAGGCAGTTGCTGGGTGAGCCGCTTGAAGGTGAGCCCTGGTACCGGGTGCTTCATCGATGTTTCGAACTGGACATGGATGACGACCAGGAGCTGAAACTGCGTAACGACTCCTGGGTTACCGTGGAGACCAGTGACCTGGGTACTACGCCAGGTCAGATCATCCTGGTCAATGATGTAACTGAATTACGCGCCATGCGCCAGAAGACCGAGCTCAACAAGCGTCTTGCCTCCATGGGCGAAATGGCTGCAAGACTGGCCCACCAGATTCGTACGCCACTGTCTTCGGCGCTGTTGTATGTTTCCCGGATCAGGAAGTCGGCTCCAGGAGAAGTTGCTGCCCCCGTTGAACGCGTCTACCAGTCTATGAAACAAATCGAAACCATGGTGGCAGACATGCTTGGCTTTGTCCGTTACAGCCATCCGGTTACCTCGACAGTGGATATGGCTGAAATAATGAACGAACTGCTTGAAGGGCTTCGACCCATTGCCGATCAGCATGGCTGCACAATCGATTTCCAATACCGGAAGGAACAAAAAATCCTGGTGACAGCGGATCGGCAGGCCTTGCTTGGCGCGTTTCAGAACATTGCGGTAAATGCCATCCAGATTTGTGGTCATGGCGGCGAAGTACGCATGCAATCCTCAATCACACCGGAAGGCAACGCCGTACTGACGTTTGAAGATAACGGTCCCGGTATCGAACAGGCAATCAAGGACAGGATATTCGAGCCGTTTTTCACCCGGCGGGCAAATGGTGTCGGGCTCGGATTGTCCGTGGTCAAGCGGGTTGTGGATTCGCACCACGGCACGATTTCGGCCACATCCAGTCCCGGTCAAGGAAGCTGTTTCAGAATTGAATTGCCGACTATGCCCGGCACCAAACGCAACACCGATGGTGAAGAGGTGTGTTATGGCGGCTGATACAAAGATCATACTGGTTGTTGAGGATGACCAGTCCTTGCGTGAAGCCATTTGCGATACCCTGGAAGCCGAGGCCTACTGTGTCAGTCTTGCCCATGATGGTGAAAGTGCCCTGGAAGTATTGTCATGCAGCCGCCCGGACCTGGTCATCACCGATGTGCAAATGGATCCCATGGATGGTTTTACCCTGCTGCATCATATGAGCCGGCGTTATCCCGATATCCCGGTATTGATGATGACTGCCTATGGCGATATTCCCCAGGCAGTTTCGGCAATGCAGGCAGGTGCGGTCAATTTTCTGGCCAAGCCATTTGAAGTGGACATGTTGATTGACCAGGTCAACATGACCCTGTCATCAGGGCCAGCGCAGGATTCCGCAGAGCATCGCTTTATTTGCGAGGATGATGCCACCAGGCAGTTGTTGGCGCTGGTTTCCAGGGCGGCGGTAACAGATACCACTATATTGATTACCGGCGAGAGCGGTACTGGCAAGGAAGTGTTGGCGCGCTATATTCACAATCATTCGCCCCGTGCCGACAAGCCGTTTGTTGCCGTTAACTGCGCGGCGATACCGGAGAACATGCTGGAATCAATCCTGTTCGGGCATGAGAAAGGCGCCTTTACCGGCGCTGTACAAACCCAGCAAGGCAAGTTTGAGCAGGCCCAGGGCGGCACCTTGTTGCTGGACGAAATCTCGGAAATGCCGTTGGCACTCCAGGCGAAGCTGCTGCGCGTATTGCAGGAGCGGGAACTGGAACGCCTTGGCGGAAAGCAGACCATTTCCCTTGATGTACGCGTACTGGCCACATCCAATCGCAACATGAAACAGTTTGTCCGGTCCGGCATGTTTCGTGAAGACCTTTACTATCGGCTGAACGTATTCCCCGTATCAATGCCGCCGCTGCGTGAACGACGGGCGGATATTCTCCCGGTTGCACGTTCACTGCTGGCCAGGCACGCAGAGCGGTCGATGATGACGATACCAGGTATCGACGAGGCAGCACAGCAGCGGCTGTTGACGCATTCCTGGGCGGGTAATGTGCGCGAACTGGAAAACGTGATTCAACGCGCACTGATTCTGCAGCAAGGTGGCACGATTACTGCGGATGATCTTCATTTTGAATCCGGGGATTTGCCGGTAACCGAAATTGCATCAGCAAAGGCAGTGGATAGTGTCGACCTGCCGGCCGGGTTGCGCGAGCAGGAGCAAACCACGATCTTGCAAGCGCTCGAATCTGTTCATGGCAACAGGAAGTCAGCTGCGGAACGACTGGGCATCAGCCAGCGAACCTTGCGTTACAAGCTCGCACGTATGCGCGAAGCCGGTATCGCGGTACCGGGGTCCGCAAGAATCCAGGCATAAGAGGGACATATGAACGAAATCAACGCCAACCAGTTACTCGCCCAGTTGCGGATCAACGCTGCGCTTGCAAAAAACCAGGCAGCACCTGCGCTTGATGAAACCAGGGCAGCGAATAACGTCGACTTCGGCAAGTTGCTCAAGGATTCAATTGACAAGGTAAACGAGATGCAGCAGGCCGCGGGTGATGCAACCAAGGCATTTGAGAAAGGTGATCCTGGCATGAGCATCGAACAGGTCATGATTGCATCGCAAAAGGCCAGTGTTTCATTCCAGACCATGCTGCAGGTGCGCAACAAGCTGGTAAACGCCTACCAGGAAATCATGAATATGCAGGTTTGATCATCAGTCAGGATCAAATTACAGGGTTGATCATTACGGATAACGACAAATGGCTGAAGCAGTGGAATTGACACCGGCACAGGTGGTGCCACAAAAAGGACGCACCATGCAGGCGCCTGCCAGTATTCGCGGCATAAACCGGTTGCCGGTGGTGAAACAGGTCGGGCTGATGATCGGGCTGGCAGCCAGCATTGCACTGGGTGTCGCAGTTGCGCTGTGGTCGCAAAAGCCCAGCTTCCAGCTGTTGTACGGAAATCTTGCCGAGCGCGACCTGATGCAGGTGGTCGAAGCGCTGGACCAGGCGCAGATTCCCTACCAGGTTGAATACCGCAGTGGTGCCGTCATGGTTCCAGATGATGAGCTGCACAAAGCCAAGCTCAGGCTCGCCAGCCAGGGGCTGCCGCAGTCGCGAGATGACGGTTTTGAGTTAATGGAAAAGGGTAACGGCTTCGGTGTCAGCCAGTTCATGGAAACGGCCCGCTATAATCGCGCCCTGGCAGGAGAGCTTGCACGCACCATTAAGACTATTCGTAACGTCGACAGTGCCCGGGTACACCTGGCCATGCCACGACAAACCATGTTTGTTAACAGCAAGCAGAAAACTACGGCTTCTGTCTTCGTCAATCTTTACCCTGGAAGAAGGCTGAACAAGGGACAGGTTGATGGCATCGTTCACCTGGTGGCTTCGAGTATTCCCAGCCTGAGCCCGGAAAACGTCACCGTGGTTGACCAGAAAGGCCGCTTGTTGACCAGTGAATCCGATAACGATGCAGAAATGGCAGCGGATCATCTCGAATTCGCACAGCGAATGGAAGACAGCTACGTGCGCCGGATCGAGGACTTGCTGGTACCGATTATTGGCGAAGGCAAGATCAAGGCCAAGGTGGCGCTGAGTTTCGAACAAACCATTACCGAGCAGACCCGTGAAGACTACGAACCTGACCCGACAGCAATACGCAGCGAACAGGTTCATGAGGAAACCAGCCTTGAAAACCGCCTGGCCGGGGTGCCGGGGGCATTAGCCAATACTCCGCCGGGCGCCGGATCAGCCCCGGAAGTGGTCGCCGGGCCTGGAGCCGGGGGTGAAACCCGGCCGGAAACTGCTGACAAGAATGATATTCGTACCCGCAAGGCCACGCGTAACTATGAGCTGGATCGCGTCATCAGTCATACCCGTACGGTGCCCGGGGCGGTCAAGCGTGTGTCAGTTGCCGTTGTTGTCGATGATCGCATCAAGCCGGACGCAGATGGCAAGCCTGTTTCCGAACCGCGAAGCGAAGAGGAACTGGCAAGGATTACCGAGCTGGTAAAGCAGGCTGTCGGCTTTAATGCCGAACGTGGAGACGCTGTCCAGGTCGTCAACTCATCGTTTTACCTGACTACGGAAGAGGCCGTCGAGGCGATTGAAGAGCCGATCTGGCAACAGCCCTGGGTTCATGACATTGCAAAACAAGTTCTGGGTGCTATCGGCGTATTGCTTTTGATTCTTATGGTGCTGCGACCAGCCATGCGTAACCTGACTGCCGCTGAACTCAAGACTGTTACGCCGGATGCCTCCGGGCAAATGCCATTGTTGCCGAATGGATCAGCAGCCGGCGCGCAGGCAGTTGATGAAAACGGAAAGCCTAGAATGCTGAGTCTCGAAGAACTGGCTCCGTCACAATTCAATTATGACAATGAACTTGATGCTGCCAAGGCGCTCGTTGCGGAAGATCCCAAGCGTGTTGCCCAGGTAGTCAAAACATGGATTTCAAGCGATGGCTGAAGAAACCTCGAGGGAACAGGTGTCCGGCATAGAGCGTGCCGCAATTCTGCTGATGAGTATCGGTGAGACTGATGCCGCGGCAGTGCTCAAGCATATGCAGCCCAAGGAAGTGCAGCGTATTGGTCATGCAATGGCAAACGTTAGCAATGTTACCAAGGAGAAAGCCAAGAGGGTGTTACGCGACTTTGTTGAAACCGCGCAAAATGAAACGGCGATGGGCATCGGAAACCAGGATTACATTCGCAGCATGCTGGTCAATGCCCTGGGTGAAGAGAAGGCCGGTGGCGTTCTTGACAGGATTCTCCACGGTGCCAATACCAAGGGCCTGGAAACACTAAAGTGGATGGATCCGCGTGCCGTGGCCGAACTCATACGCCTGGAGCACCCGCAGATTATCGCCATCGTCCTGGCCTACCTTGAAAGCGAGCAGGCGGCCGAGGTGTTGTCGCTGATGCCGGACGACATCGCCTATGACGTCATTATGCGCATCGCAACCCTGGAAGGCATACAACCCAGTGCGCTGAATGAATTGAATGACATACTGGAAAAACAGTTTACCGGCAACAGCAGCGTTGGATCATCCAGTGTTGGCGGTATCAAGACGGCTGCCAATATTCTCAACTTTATTGAGTCGTCTATCGAATCGGCAATCATCGAGAAGGTCAAGGAAACCGATGAAGCTCTGGCCGATAAAATCGAAGAGCTGATGTTCGTATTTGAAGACCTGGCGACTGTGGATGATCGCGGAGTTCAGACGCTGTTGCGTGAATTGCAAACGGATACGCTGGTTATAGCGCTCAAGGGATCATCGGAAAACATAAAGGAGAAGTTCCTCAAGAATATGTCAAAACGTGCAGCTGAAATGTTACGTGATGATCTTGAGGTGAAGGGGCCCGTACGCCTAAGCGAAGTGGAAACAGCACAGAAAGAAATACTGAGTACCGCCCGTCGCATGTCCGATTCGGGCGAGTTGACACTGGGCGGCAAGGGGGGCGAAGAGTTTGTCTAAGCTGATCAAATCCGCTGATCTTGACCGCTATGAATCGTGGGTTATACCCGATATGCGTGATATCGAGGATACGCATATTGTATCGTCCCATGACGTGGAGGAGTTGCTGGAATCCCCGTCAGCGGCGGTAACAGCGCAGGCGCTGGAGAAAATCCAGAAAGATGCGTGGCAGGAAGGTTTTGATCAGGGCAGGTCAGAGGGTTTGCAGCAAGGACTGGCAAGCGGAAAGCAGCTGGTTGAGGGTATCAGTGCATTGTTGGCTCCGCAGGCCGAGATTGTAGGTGATGAGGTCAGGCAGCAGCTGGTAGACCTGGCAGTAAAGATTGCCCGTGAAGTGATTGGACGTGAAATCACTCTTGCGCCTGACCAGTTGTCAACGGTGGTTGATGAGGCCATAGCCTGTTTGCCTGAGAAAAGTGGCAAGCTGGTTGTATACGTGTGCCCGGATGACCTGGATTATGCCCGCTCGGATCTGGCTGTGGATGGGTTCTCCCGCGTGGTGTTTTTGCCGGACAGTGCGCTGGGACGTGGCGATTGCCGGCTGGAGACCGAGCTGTCCGAGGTGGAGAATACCGCGCAGCAGCGGCTCGCGTCGGTGATCGAGCACACCATCGCCAACATGTATGAAGAGGTCCGCGATGAACACGAGCCTGGTTGAGCAATGCAATACCGGGTGGAGCCAGGCCCTGTCTGACATGGGCGCATGCCTGCGCAAACCCAGGCCGTTGGTAAGCGGCAGGCTTACACGAATGGTAGGGCTGACCATTGAAGCCAGCGGTTGCTATGCGCCGTTGGGTACACGCTGTCGAATCGAGGGCAGTGACGGCAAGGCTGTTGATGCCGAGGTGGTCGGCTTCAATCGCAATACCTTGTACCTCATGCCAATTGGCCATGCTCACGGGTTCCAGTTACATGCGCGTGTCACGCCAATGCCCGATCACGGTGTTCTCAATGTCGGCCCGCAATTACTGGGTCGTGTGCTGGATGGCAGTGGTGCACCCATTGACGGACTCGGACCGCTGTCAGATGCACACATGGTGGAACTGCGTGGTCGTCCCATAAATCCCCTTTCACGACATCCTATTGACAGGCCGCTTGATGTCGGTGTGAGGGCAATCAACGGCTTGCTGCCGGTCGGAAGGGGGCAGCGAATAGGCTTGTTTGCCGGCAGCGGTGTTGGCAAGAGCATGCTGCTGGGCATGATGACGCGATTCACTGAAGCCGAAGTGATAGTTGTCGGTCTGATTGGTGAACGTGGTCGCGAAGTAAAGGAGTTTATCGAAAAGAACCTGGGCAAGCAGGGAATGTCCAGGTCAGTGGTGATAGCATCACCTGCCGACGCGGCGCCGTTGATGCGTCTGCATGGCGCATTGGCAGCTACCCGCATTGCCGAGTATTTTCGTGATCAGGGCAAGCACGTATTGTTGTTGATGGATTCCCTGACCCGGTATGCCCAGGCGCAGCGTGAAATCGGGTTGGCCGTAGGCGAGCCGCCGGCAACAAAAGGTTACCCGCCTTCGGTGTTTTCCCGTATTCCGGAGTTGATTGAACGTACCGGCAACTCGGAATCCGAGTCCGGTTCAATTACGGCATTTTATACAATACTGGTTGAAGGTGATGATACCAACGACCCGGTAGCCGACTCTGCGCGGGCAATACTTGATGGCCACATTATGTTGTCGCGTACGCTGGCAGATGGCGGACTGTACCCGGCGATTGATATTGAATCTTCCGTTAGCCGAGTGATCCATGATGTGACCACGGAAATCCACAGGGAATCTATATCACGGTTCAGGAAATACTATTCCCTGTATAACCGAAGTTCTGATCTGATAAATATCGGTGCCTACAAGGAAGGTGCGGATGCCGAACTTGATCGCGCGGTTGCGTTGTACCCGAGACTTCGATCCTACATTTCTCAAAAGCCGGGACAGGCATCGGCCGTGGGCCAGTCTGTTACCCAGCTGGCGAAGTTGTTTGACGGTACGCAGGTCGGTGCCAACAATCCCGAAGAAGCGATTAATGGAGCTGCATCATGAGCGCAGAATCGCTGGATCGGGTTTTGACCGTTCTCGAAAACGAAACACGCGCAGCAGAGATGGCGTACCGGGCCGGTCTGGAAAACCATGAACTGCAGAAGCAACAGCTGCAGCGTTTGCAGGATTACTACCATGAATATGCAGCCAGGCGTCGGGATAATGGCACCAGCAACATACAATCTTTCAGGAACCTGAACCTGTTCCTCGGAACAATTCAATCCGCTATTACCGGGCAGGAACACAAGGTATCCGTTTCTTCCGAAACGACCGAGCGATTGAAAACGGCATGGATAGAACGGTTGCGCAGGGAAAAGAGTGTACGCACCATCATTGATAACCGGAAGTCACGGGAAAAATATCTGCAAAACCGGGCCGATCAGAAGATAACCGATGAAATTGCCGCGCTGATTGTTAACGGCCGTTAACAATTACCATAAACCGTGATTGCATAGATGAATTGCAGGCACGGCATTTGCAGATTATCCGTTTACATTGAAGCCGGTGTCACTGGTTTGGCGCAATTCTGAAACATAAGGTTACATATCCATGGCAAACCTGTTTAAGTTGATCTCATCTATGACGATAAATAGGAAGCGGGCACCAGACCTAACGGGCACGGGTGCCAGGGATAATATTGTGTCAAATGACCGGGATTCCGGTCTGGCGGGACTTGGTGATCCGGTAATGAAAGTACGTATTGAAGGCATGACTGATATTGAATCTGCTTCCGAGTTGCAGAAGAAACTGATTGAAGCGTTGAACAGTGGAGAAAAACAGGTGGAGATGGATATGTCCGGCGTGGACCGGATGGATACCACTTCCATACAAATGCTGATCAGTTTCTGCAGTATGGTGGCAGGAAAGAAAGAAGTTACCTGGAGTGGCCTGACAGGCGAACTGGAACATACGATCAGGCTGTTTGGCGCCGGTGAGCTTCTTGGCATCGGGGCGTGAATGGTTTGTACAGCTTAGGAGACAAATATGGCCAACATATTAACTGCTGATGATTCTGCATCCATGAGGGAAATGGTGCTCTCGGCTCTGACGTCGGCAGGTCACGAAGTGTCCCAGGCGGTGGACGGGGAAGATGCGCTTGAGACTGCCAAGAAAGGAAAATACAACCTTGTCCTGACAGATCTCAACATGCCAAAGATGGATGGTATTACCCTGATCAAGCGACTCAGGCAGCTACCGGAATACAAGTTTGTTCCGATCTTGATGCTTACCACTGAATCAGATCATGAAAAGAAAATGGCAGGCAAGGAAGCGGGCGCAACAGGATGGATAGTAAAACCGTTTGACCCGGAAAAGCTTATAGCGGTCATTAACAAGGTAGTCAGCTAGGAAAACCACGACGATGGACTTGTCACAATTTCATGATACGTTTTTCGAGGAAAGTGCCGAAGGTCTCGATGATATGGAGAACGCTCTCCTGAATCTCGATACCAGCGGCGACTACGAGGAAGATATTAATACAATATTTCGTGGTGCTCACTCAATAAAGGGTGGCGCGGCGACATTCGGGTTCTCCCGGGTTGCAGATTTTACCCATATTATGGAAACCCTGCTGGATAAGGTTCGCTCCGGAGATCGGCAGATCAGCCGGGATGATATCGACCTGTTCCTCAGGTCAGTAGACTGTATTCGCGAGATGCTTTCGGTCATGCAGCACGGCGGCGATATTGATGAAGACAACGTCTCCACCGTGCAGGCGCAACTCGACTCGGTTCTGAAAGGTGGCGTGTCAACGACAGCATCGGCCGGTAATGATGATCTTATTACTGAAGATGAATTCGAAAACCTTCTGGATACACTGCATGGCAAGGGCAAGGGGCCTGTTACCAGTGTCGCCAATGAGGATATTACTGACGAGGAGTTTGACGCTTTGCTTGATCAGCTGCATGGTGAAGGCAGGGGTCCTACTGATCCTGGCCAGACCGCTTCGGATCAAGCGGCCGGGAACGGCATCGTCGGCTGGAATATTCACTTTGTTCCGGAACCGGAAATGCTGCGAACCGGAAATGATCCGCTGCGCATTCTGCGTGAGCTGGAAGACATTGGTGAAGTGGAAACGCGTGTTAACGTGGATCAGCTGCCGACTCTTGACCAGCTTGTGGCCGAAGATTGCTATCTTGGCTGGCACATCAAGGTCAAGACCGGGGCGGACATGGATACCGTGCGCGAGGTATTTGCCTGGGTGGAGGATCAATGCAAACTGTTGATAGAGCCGATGTCGGGAACCGACAAGTGGAGCGGGAACGCCGTAGTCAGCAGGGAAAAGGAAAGCGTCGCGGCAGCCAGAGAATCCGGTTCAGATGTAGAAGAATCATTCATGGTGCTGATGCCCGGTTTCGCGGGAATATTCAAACAGGCGGCTTCCGGGTTTCCGGAGTTATTGAAAACTGTTCTTGGCAATAAGGGCGGCATTGCCCATGTCCAGGGACTGGTTCTTGACGCGGTCGAGAACCTGGTTGCCAAGAATGGCAATGCCGACGCGGTGGCTGAACAGCTAAAGCGTCTGGCATCAGCACTTGATAAAAGCGGTATTGACCGGCTGACAGCTGAGCAGTCTTTGAAAGAACTGCTGAAATCCTGCGCTGAACTTTCAGGAAAACAATGGAAGCCGCAGTGGACGCAGGCCTGGAACCAGTTACTCGCGCCCGGTCTGAAGCTCGTTGCGGAGAAGACAGAGAAAAAGCACGATGAGTTGCCGAAAACAATAAAGCCTGCGGTCCAGGACGATCCGTCCAGGGCGGCTGCGGCAGACAAGGCAGAGGCGGCCAAACGCAATGTCAATACCGAGGCCAGTTCTATCCGCGTAAGCATCGACAAGGTGGATGAGTTGATCAATATGGTCGGCGAACTGGTGATCACGCAGTCGATGCTGAGCCAGCTAGGTGAAAAGTTTGAAATGAAACACCTGCAGGCCATGCGTGACGGATTGGCTGAACTGGAAAACAATACACGGCAACTGCAGGAAAGTGTTATGCGTATACGCATGTTGCCGATCAGCTTCGCATTCAACAGGTTCCCGCGCATGGTGCGCGATATTTCCGGCAAGCTGGCCAAGAAGATTGATCTGAAGATGACCGGCGAACAGACCGAGCTTGACAAGACGGTTATGGAGAAAATCGGTGATCCGCTGGTGCACCTGGTTCGAAATGCAATTGATCACGGTATTGAAAGGCCTGCAGATCGCGTGGCCAAGGGCAAACCGGAGACCGGCACACTGCACCTTAATGCCTATCATCAGGGTGGCAACATTGTAATCGAAATCAAGGATGACGGTGCCGGGCTTAATACTGAGAAGATACTCAGCAAGGCCAGGGAAAAAGGCGTCATCAGTGGCGACGAGTCCCTGTCCGAGCAGGATATTCACAACCTGATTTTCCATCCCGGCTTCTCCACAGCTGACCAGGTCAGTGATCTTTCCGGTCGTGGCGTTGGCATGGACGTGGTGCGCAAGAATATTCGTGCCCTTGGCGGACAGGTGGAAATTGCGTCGAAGGAAGGGCATGGCTCGACCATTACCATTCGCCTGCCACTGACGCTGGCCATACTGGATGGTCAGACAGTATCTGTTGGAAACGAAACCTATATTATCCCGCTGGTCTCCATTGTTGAATCTATCCAGGCCAAGTCCGACATGGTCAGCATGGTTGCCGGCCGTGGCGAAGTATTCCGTTTGCGTGATGAATATCTGCCGATACTCAGACTGTACTGGTTGTTCGGTGTCGAGAACCCGGTTACCAATATAGATGAGGGACTGCTTGTCGTCGTTGAAGGTGATGGTGTTCGTGTAGGTTTGTTTGTCGATGATCTTCTCGGGCAACAACAGGTTGTTATCAAGAGCCTGGAGACAAACTTCCGCAAGGTGGAAGGCCTGTCCGGGGCAACAATTCTTGGCGACGGCACGGTATCGATGATTGTTGATGTACCCGGCCTTATCGCCCTGAACCGGCACAAAAAAGGAAATCCTCTTGAAGACCTGGCGGCACGAAACAAGTCGATGCCGAAACTCCGGTTTGACAGCAATACCGGTGTCAGTATGGGCAGGGGCAATTCACTGGGTATTGATGCCAGGACGATACGGGACAGCTTTGCCTTGCTGGCTGACCGCGCCGATGAACTGGTTGACCGTTTTTATGAAAAGCTCCTGGCAAAACAGGATGTGGCAGCGCTGTTCGTCAATACGGATATGGACGAACAAAAGAACAAACTCGCTGGCGCCATCGGGTTCGTGGTGAAGAACCTGGATAACACCGAGGTACTTGTAGCAGAACTGAATAACATGGGCGTCAGGCACAAGCATTATGGTGCGGAAGCAAGACATTATGGCGTTGTTACAGATACGTTGATTTCGGTCATGGCGAACATGGCCGGCAAGAACTGGACTTCGAATATCGAGTCCGCCTGGCGGGATCTTCTGAATGTTGCAAGTACGGTGATGCTGTCTGCCGGCGCCGGAGCGACGGTCGGGGGCGTTAACAGAATTGGCGTGAAAGAGGCTAAGCAATGAGCGAATTTAGTGCGGGAAGTATGAATGACATGAATGACCGGGACAGTGCCGGTGGTATTGATTCCGATACTGACCAGTACCTGACCTTTATGTTGGCCAACGAGGAATATGGTGTCGATATCCTGCGTGTGCAGGAGATCAAGGGCTGGGATACCGTTACCCATATTCCCAACACGCCGGATTACATCAAGGGTGTGCTGAACTTGCGTGGCACGATCGTGCCGATCATTGACCTGCGCCTGCGTTTTGGTCTTGACCCGATTCCCTATGGCACGACAACAGTAATTGTTGTTGTTCGGGTTATGGATGGTGAAAAGACGCGCACCATGGGCATTGTTGTTGATGGTGTATCCGACGTATATGACATCTCACCCGAATCGATCAGCCCGACCCCGGAATTCGGCGGCTCTATCAAGACTGGCTACCTGAAGGGTATGGCCACGCTTGACGAAAAGATGGTCATTATTCTTGATATTGATTTTCTTTGCAGTGGCAAGGAACTGGAAAACCCCGGGCAGCCTGCTGCTGCCTGATCAGGGAACACAGGGAACGGGTTATGCGAATTATTGCGGTAATGAACCAGAAAGGCGGTGTTGGCAAGACCACTACGTCTATTAACCTGGCTCATGCCCTGGCCCTGGCCGGTAACCGTGTATTTGGCATTGACATGGATCCGCAGGGACAGTTCGGCCTCGGTTTTGGTGTTGTCGATCCGATTACCGGCGTCGACGATGTATTGCTGTCAGGTTCATTGTTGACCGATGTCAGGCTGGAGGTGCGCGACCGGCTTTGGGTTGCGCCTGCAGGCCCTCGCCTGAGTGATGCCGAACACATAACCGAGGGTGGCAGCAAGCGTGGCTGGCTACTGAAAAATGCCATCGACCAGTTACCCGATGACTACGACTACGTGGTTATCGATTGCCCTCCTTCAGCAGGATTGCTCGGCATGAATGCATTGTTCGCTGCGGACGAAGTGCTGATTCCGGTTTCCGGAGATTATTTTGGGCTGCATGGATTGTCCCGGCTGATGGAGCTGTTCGGTCATATCGAAAGTGCGCTGGGGGCCGAACTAAAGAAATGGGTTGTTGTAACGCGCTTCCAGGAGCGCAGACGATTGGCCCGGGATGTGCGCGAGAAGCTCGTGTCCTATTTCCCGGGAAAGGTGCTGAATACATCGATTCGTGAAACAGTTGCGTTGGCAGAGAGTCCAAGCTTTACGCAAACGATTTTCGAGTACAAGGCTAATGGAAATGGTGCCGATGATTATCGTTCATTGGCTGAAGATATCGTTTTAGGGAGAACTATCCATGGCTAAGAAGCAGGCAGCCAAGATCGGGCATGATCCACTTGGCTGGATGAAAGGAAATGATGAGCCAGGCGGGAACGACACACCCTCGCCGGTGAAGTCGTCAACGGACAGCGGATCTGATCCGGACGAGGCATCGAACCCGCTGGGTTTGAAGATTGATCTTCTGGAAACCAGTTTCAATGCATTGGCCCCGAAGGGCGAGAAACTGGTTGCACGATTCTACGAGGAGTTGTTCAAACGACATCCTGAAGTAGTGCCCATGTTCGCCAATACGACCCAGGCCAAGCAGCAGAAGAAGCTGCTCAGCGCGCTGGTTCTGGTGGTGAACAATCTGCGCAAGCCTGATGTTCTGGCCAAGGCGCTGACTGAAATGGGAAAGCGCCATCAGCATTATGGGGCCGTAGAGGCGCACTATGGTGTTGTGGCGGGCGTATTGCTTGATGTCATGGCAGAGATTGCCGGCGATCTTTGGACCAACGAGCTCTATGGCGCCTGGAAACAGGCACTGGAAACCGTGGCCAAGGTCATGTTAGACGGATACACGAATGAGGAGAGTAATAAAATGGCGGCATCACCTGAAACGATGACGGCAGCTTTCTCGGCAGAGCCCGAGGGCATAGTCGATGATTTAAATATACTGATGAACATACTTGAATTCGCGCCCATCAACATCATGATGGCGGACGCGGACGAGAATATTATTTTCGTCAACAAGAAGGCGCGTGACATTCTTACGTCTATTGAGGGCGAATTGGCCAAGTATCTTCCCGGGTTTCGTGTCAGCGAAGTCGTCGGCGGCAGTATTCACCGGTATCACAAGGATCCGGCGGCGATCAAGAATCTGCTGCAGTCTCTGCGACCGGGTGACAAGCGCCAGGGCAAGATCACGCCAGGACACTTTGTGTTCGAGCACGAAACGCGTGTACTGGTGAATTCCAAGGGTGTGCGCATGGGTTACGTTGTCCAGTGGAATGATGTGACCGAGCAGCGCAAGAACGAGGAACAGGCATTCAGACTGCAGAAAGCGGTGGATGGTGCCCAGACCGCGATGATGATGATTGATCGTGACCTGGTCATTACCTATGCCAACGAGGAAACGATCAAGCTGTTACGTCGCTACGAAGATATCCTGCGCAGTCTGTATCCAGCGTTTTCCGTGGACAAGGCCATTGGCTCCTGTATTGACATGTTTCACAAGAACCCGGCCCATCAGCGTCGCCTGCTGGATGATCCGCGCAACCTGCCTTATGAAACCGATATTCAGGTAGGCCCGCTGACCTTCCATATTCGTGCATCGGCCATTCTGGATCTCAGCGGAAAGTATATCGGCAACACCCTGGAATGGGACGATGTTACCGAAACCCGCAAAAAAGAGATTGAGGTGGCGCGCCTGCAATCGGCCATCCAGGGTGCTCAGACCAACATCATGATGTGTGATACCGACCTGACGATCACTTATGTCAACCCGGCGGTGCAGGCCATGATGGCCAAGCGCGAAAGCGCGTTGCGTTCCGTATTCCCGGGCTTTGACAGCAAGAACCTGATCGGCCAATGCATTGACAAGTTCCACAGGAATCCGGCACACCAGCGGTCGTTGCTGGCCGATATGAACCGGTTGCCGGCATCCGCAGAAATGCGACTGGCCGACGTGGAATTCCGGGTCAATGCTACCGCCATCGTCGGACCTAAAGGCGAATGGATGGGTAACATGGTCGAATGGGTGGATATTACCGAGCAGAAAGACGCCGAGCGCCAGATCGAAAGCATGATCGATGCCGCGGTAACCGGTGACTTGTCCACTCGCATTGATACCAGTAACTACGAAGGCTTCCTGAAAGGCCTGGGTGACGGCATCAATGAAATGCTGGATGCCATGGCCGGGCCAATGGGTGAGTCCATTGACGTTATGAAGGAACTGGCCAAGGGTGGCCTGACCAAGTCCATGACCGGCGAGTACCAGGGTGAGTTCAAGTCCCTGGCAGACGCGGTGAATACGTCCATATCAAACCTGTTTGAGATGGTTACCAAGATTCGCCAGGCGTCAGGCGCCATTGCTACCGGTGCCGGTGAAATTTCGGAAGGCAATACCAATCTCAGTCAGCGTACCGAAGAACAGGCTTCCTCCCTGGAAGAAACTGCTTCGAGCATGGAAGAGATTACCAGTACGGTCAAACAAAATGCAGACAATGCCCGCCAGGCAAACCAGCTGGCCAATGCCGCGAGGCAGACAGCCGAACAGGGTGGTGATGTGGTCGGCAAGGCCGTGAAGGCAATGAGCGAAATCAATGCCAGTTCACGCAAGATTGCTGACATCATCGGCGTTATAGATGAAATCGCGTTCCAGACCAACCTGCTGGCATTGAATGCGGCTGTCGAAGCAGCGCGTGCCGGTGAACAGGGTCGTGGTTTCGCGGTAGTTGCCGCGGAAGTACGTAACCTGGCGCAGCGCTCTGCTACTGCCGCCAAGGAGATCAAGGACCTGATCAGTGACTCTGTCGAGAAGGTGAAGGAAGGTTCAAGCCTGGTTGACAAGTCCGGTTCAACACTCAACGAAATCATGGCTGGCGTCAAAAAGGTGTCCGACATTATTTCCGAGATTGCTGCGGCCAGCCAGGAACAGTCATCCGGTATTGAGCAGGTCAACAAGGCTGTAATGCAGATGGACGAAATGACCCAGCAAAATGCCGCGCTTGTCGAGCAGGCCGCCGCCGCCAGCAAGTCTATGGATGACCAGGCTCGTGGCATGAGTGAACTGATGGAATACTTTGATCTCGGCCAGGGTTCGGCCCCGGTCACCCAGTCGCGCAGGTCTGCGCCACCGGTCAATCGTTCACCGTCTTCATCACGTTCAGCGCCGGCAACTTCACGCAAATCCACCAGTTCTGACAGCGAGTGGGAAGAGTTCTAGGCGCTCGTCTCGGTACTGAAAGTCCGGACCGGTTATATGTGCCGGTCCGGACAGGGTTGGAAAATAAGCAGCGTCAAAGGCGTTGGTGAATAACACATGAATGAACGAGATTTTGAATTTACTGACAGGGATTTCAAGTATATTCGTCAGTTGGTAACGGAAAATACCGGTATCGTCCTTGGTGAACATAAGCGGGACATGGTCTATGGCCGACTGGTTCGACGCCTGAAGGTGCACAAGATCAGGCGTTTTTCAGACTACTGCGACATTATCAAGAGTGGTGATGAGCAGGAGATGATCGAGCTGGTGAATTCACTGACGACCAATCTCACTTCGTTCTTCCGGGAAAATCATCATTTCGAATACCTGAAGAAGACGGTGTTGCCGGAACTGATGAAAATAAACGCGCTGACACGACGTATTCGCATCTGGTCAGCTGGTTGCTCAACCGGCGAGGAACCGTACTCCATTGCCATGGTGGTTAACGAGGTGATCCCAAGGAACGCGGGCTGGGATGTAAGGATTCTGGCAACCGACCTGGATTCCAATGTCGTCGCCAAGGCCAGCTCCGGTATCTATGACATCAGCCGGGTCGAAGGTATCGATCGCGGCCGTACAGGAAAATGGATGCGAAAGGGTCGGGGTGACCACGCCGGCAGCGTGATGATGGGAAGCGAGCTGCGCGAGATGATTACATTCAAGCAGCTGAACCTGTTACACGACTGGCCAATGAAGGGCCCGTTTGATGTAATCTTTTGCCGCAACGTGGTGATATATTTCGACAAGGATACGCAGCGCGTCTTGTTCAATCGGTATGCTGATCTGATGGCAAATCACGGAACACTTTTCATAGGGCATTCGGAATCATTGTTCAAGGTCTCTGACAGGTTCAAGCTGATTGGGCAAACCATGTATAACAAGGTGTGATTGATGTTGTCAGGCAGCCACGAGGACAGGCCAAAACAACCCAGGGTGTTGCGGGGGTTTTCGCACATCAACCGGTACTGGGACCGCGAGCGTCGCTGTTATGGCGCCAAGATAACGCCAGGGCAGTTTTATGTCAGTACTGAGGGAGAGCAGATTGTCACCGTGCTCGGTTCCTGTGTGTCGGCTTGCGTCCGTGATCCCATATTCAATATAGGCGGCATGAACCATTTCATGTTGCCAAGCGGTGAAAATGGCAACTGGGGCGACTCGATAAATGGCTCCACGCGCTATGGCAACTTCGCCATGGAGCAACTGGTCAACACCATACTGCAAAATGGCGGCAGCCGGGAAAACCTTGAAGTCAAACTGGTCGGCGGTGGCAAGATTCTCAATGCCATGACCGACATTGGCAGCAAGAATATCGAGTTCGTACGCGAGTATGTGAAAATGGAAGGATTCCGCGTGGTGTCGGAAGATCTTGGTGATATTTATCCACGAAAGGTGCTGTACCTGCCTGACACCGGGAAACTGCTGGTGAAGAAACTTCGCTCACTTCATAACACCACGATTCTGGAGCGTGAAGCCAGTTACAGCCGTGATATTAATGTTGAACCGGTAAGCGGTGAAATCGAGCTATTCTGATGGAAGCGTTGTCTGCGAACAGTAAGATCAAGGTTTTGATTGTTGACGATTCGGCCCTGGTTCGCCAGATGCTGACAGAGATTCTTGAAAAGGACCCATCAATAGAGGTGGTGGGCGTTGCCGCAGACCCCTACGTGGCGCGTGAGAAAATCAAGAAACTCAATCCCGATGTCATCACGCTGGATGTCGAAATGCCACGCATGGACGGCCTCACGTTTCTCGGCAACCTGATGCGACTTCGGCCAATGCCGGTGGTGATGGTCTCGACTTTGACAGAGAAAGGCGCGGATACTACGTTGCAGGCGTTGGAGCTTGGCGCGATCGATTTTGTTTCCAAGCCGAAAACCGATTTTGCCCACACCATTACTGACTACTCCGAAGAACTCGCAGGAAAAATCAAGACCGCAGCAAAGGCCAATATTCGTGCGCTGGATCCATCGCGCATCAAGCGGTCGCCTGACGGTGGCCTGGATGTGGCGCCAAAGCTGTCTGCTGATGCGGTGCTGGCCCGTACCGGTGCGCCAAGACATTTTCGTACCACCGACAAGATAATTGCCATCGGCGCATCAACCGGAGGCACTGAAGCCATCAAGGAAGTGTTGATGGATATGCCACCGGACTCTCCCGGGATTGTCATTGCCCAGCATATTCCGGAAGCATTCAGCAAGCCGTTTGCCGAACGCATGAACCGTTGCTCGAAAATGCAGGTGTACGAAGCCGAGGATGGCCAGCAGATTGTTCCTGGGTCCGTGTATATTGCCCCGGGTAGCCACCACTTGCTGGTCGAGCGTGATGGCGCACGTTTTATCTGCCGATTGAGTGATGGCCCACCGGTGAATCGCCATCGGCCCAGTGTCGACGTATTGTTCCGCTCGGTGGCACAAAACGTTGGTCAGAACTCGGTCGCTGCAATCCTCACTGGCATGGGTGATGATGGTGCCCGCGGCATGAAGGAAATGAAGGAGGCGGGCGCGGTGACAGTAGCCCAGGACGAGAAGACCAGCGTTGTCTGGGGAATGCCTGGTTCCGCCGTTGCCCATGGTGGTGTTGATGACGTCATGCCGCTTGGTCGTATAGCGCGTCAGTTGTACAAGCTGGCAACCCGTTAAGCAATTCAGCATATCCCCGTAAAAAATATCGGCGTAGCCCGGCGCGATCGCAACCGATTTCCTGTTTTACATCACTGGTTGACAGTCAGGCTGGCACGGAAGTTGCGATATACCAGGCATGTTGTTTACGCGGACAATAAACTTATGATGGTGTCGATCGAAGCAATATTCCCGGCCATGCTCGCTGGTGTGGAAAAAACCCTGCAACCAGTCGAGCCTGGTGATTTCCAGTCTGTGCTGGACCAGTTATTGCCGCCTCAGCCCGGCAACGAAGGGCTGCAAATCTTGCCGGCGAGCCTGCAAAATTTGCCGGTATCGGCGGAATCAACAGCAAAACCGGTGTTGCCGGTTCTGCCCTTGCAGCAACCGGCAAACCTGTCGCCGGCGATACCGCGCGACATCGCCAGGCTGGGCGTAGCGGGCCTTGAGCCTGCAACCGGCGCAACATTACCCATCAACACGGCAGCGCGATTGATAGGCGTCAACACGGCGCCAGGCCTGGAAATGAAAACAGTAACGACTGACCTGGTTGCGGATGTGCCGGACGTCAACAGCGAGGAATTGTTAACGACAGTTAACAAACTAATGGAGCAATCCAGGCCCATGGTTGCCCAGGAGGCGGCTACCGCTGCAGCCAGTACTTATTCCATGACTTCAATGACGGGCATCCGAAATGACAATGCCCCGGCGAGCACATCCGGTCCTTCAATCATGGATGCCGAACTGGCGATGAATGAACCGGCCTGGGAATCCGGTATGGAACACAGGCTCAAGTGGATGATCAGCCAGCGTATCCAGCAGGCCGAAATTCGATTGAGTCCACGCGAGCTGGGCGCGATTGACGTCAGCATCAGCATGGATGGTGATGCCGTACGCATTCATTTCAATACGGCCAGCCCGGCAGCCAAGGAGCTGGTGGAAGGGTCATTATTGCGTTTGCAGGATGCACTGGAATCCGATGGCCTGAGTCTCGGTCACTGTTCCGTGGGCAGTGGCGACAGTCGTTCGCGTTCCGGTTTTTCAGCCATGACTGAAACGGCAATGACAGCCGACAATGAGCCTGGCGACCACGACCAGGGAACAGAATCCACAGTTCACACAGTGATATCATCGTCGGGGCTGCTCAATGTGTTTGCCTGACATGCCGATGAAAGCTTGACGCTTGTGATTTACTCGCGGTCAAAAGACGATCATGATGTCAAAAATCCGGCTTAACATCTGTTTACAATAACCAAACCCCTGTCAATTCAGATGCTTACAACTTGCTTCATGGTGGCATACGTCTTGCAACATCTGCTGCAGACGATTGTTGATCATGGAGAAAGCCGGGATGCCCAAAGACCAGGAAGCTGCAGAAGGTGCGGTTGCGCCTAACAGCAAAAAAAAGATCATCATAATTGTTGTTGTAGCACTGGTGCTGCTGTTGGGCGGCGTCGGTGCTTGGTTCATGTTTGCCGGCGGTGATGACAAGGACGCTGCCGAAAGCAAGGATGCAAAAACCCAGGAAGGCGGCAAGGATGCCGCGCCGGCACCTGTTGCGATGTACGTACCCCTGGACCCGCCGTTTATTGTCAATTTTTCTTCACCCGGGAAACGCATGCGTTTCCTGCAGTTGGCCATGCAGGTATCAACATTCAAGCAGCCGGTTGCTGACGCTGTGAATCTGCACATGCCCGCCATTCGCAATTCGCTGGTGTTGATCATAGGCAGCGAAACGCTGGAGTCACTTTCATCCATGGAGGGAAAGGAAGCGCTGCGGGTAAAAATTCACGAGGCGATAAACGCCATTGTCAAACAGCATACCGGGGAAGACGGTGTTGAATCCGTCTATTTCACCGGCTTTGTGATGCAGTAGGTTATCGCCATGCCAGCAGCAAGTGAAGTACTGTCACAAAATGAAATCGATGCGCTGTTGCATGGCATCGATGACAAGGATTTGCAGGCGGAAGCCGATGCTATTGTCGAGCAGGGCGGGATCAAGAACTATGATCTTGGTAACCAGGATCGCATTGTTCGTGGTCGAATGCCAACGCTGGAAATGCTCAATGAGCGGTTCGCCCGGTATTTCCGCATAAGCCTGTTCAATATGTTGCGCCGTACACCGCAAATTTCGGTCGGCGAAGTGCAGATGATCAAGTTCTCCGAATATGTGCACAGCCTTTATGTTCCGACAAATCTTAACCTGATCCGCGTCAAGCCGCTTCGCGGAACCGGGCTGATTATCATTGAGCCTCGCCTGGTGTTCATACTGGTGGACAACTTCTTCGGTGGAGATGGACGGTTTCACGCGAAGATAGAGGGGCGAGAATTCACGCCGACTGAAATGCGGGTGATTCGCATGATCCTGAACCAGGCGTTTGCCGATCTGAAGGAAGCCTGGATGCCGGTACTGGAAGTGGATTTCGAATACCTGAACTCGGAAGTCAATCCACAATTCGCCAATATCGTCAGTCCGAGTGAAGTGGTGGTCATGGCGAACTTCCATATAGAGCTGGACGGTGGTGGTGGTGATCTTCATGTGACCATGCCGTATTCGATGCTCGAGCCGATTCGGGAGCTGCTGGTTGCGGGTGTCCAGAGCGACCGGGCCGATGTGGATGACCGCTGGATAGCGGCGCTGCGCCACGAAATGAAAGCTGCCAAGGTTGAGCTCAGGGGGAACCTGGTGGAAACCGAAATTTCGCTACGCGACCTGCGCGGGATTCAGCCGGGTGATGTAATTCCTATTGATATCCCGGAGACGGTAACGGCGACCATAGAGGGCGTTCCCGTGTTCCAGTGCAAATACGGTGTCAGTGGCGGTTACGCGGCACTGAAAATCGTCGAACGTATTGAAAACGACGTGGTCAAGGCAGCTGCCAGCGCCAAGGCAGCAGCGCAGAATAAATCGTAAACGAGGATTACCGAGATGAGTGATCAAGGCATGGCTCAACACGATGTTGATGCATTGCTGAATGGCGATGTAACAAAAGAAAACAGGAAGAAATCCGGTGAAGTCAAAAAGGCGGATATGGAAAACCTCGTGGACGAGGCAGGGCAGGCTGAAGATGTGGATATTGAATCCATACTGGACATCCCTGTAACCATTTCGATGGAAATTGGCCATACGCTGATATCGATTCGCAACCTGTTGCAACTGAACCAGGGTTCCGTGGTCGAGCTGGATCGACTCGCCGGAGAGCCGATGGATGTCAAGGTTAACGGAACACTGATCGCCCACGGTGAAGTGGTAGTGGTTAATGAAAAATTCGGTATTCGCCTGACTGATGTTGTTACGGCGGCCGAACGCATTCGCAAGTTGCGCTAGGCAGTAACATGATAAAAACAGGAAGCAAGGCTGGCCTGATGGCGATTGCGCCGGTCTCGGTTTTGGCAGAGACGCCACTGAACAAGGCGGACACTATTGATACTGCCGGCAGTGTAATCAGTCTTGCGGTCGGCGTCCTGGTGGTTATTGTGGCCATATTCGTATTGGCCTGGCTGAGCCGCCGATTGCTGGGCGTCAGTTACGGAGGATCCTCCGGCCTGCGTATAGATGGCGGTCTTGCCCTCGGGTCGCGTGAAAAACTGGTCGTAGTTGAGGTTGAAGGCAGAAGGTTGTTGCTCGGCATGACGCCGGGATCAATCAATCTTGTTGCAGAACTGGAGTCTTCAACGCAGCCCGGTGATCATCCCGGCACCGATGCAGTTGCCGGCCGCACGCGGTTCAATGATTTGCTGGAAGTGCTGAAATGGAAAAAATAAGGCTTGCTGCAGCCTGCATGCTGTTGATACTGCCTGTGTTGCCGGTCGAGGCAAAGGACGGCATCGCTGCCCTGACCGTGAAACCGGCAACGGGCGGTGGCCAGGAATACAGCATCAACATCCAGGTGCTGCTGGCAATGACTGCACTGACCTTTGTTCCGGCTGCCATGATCATGATGACGTCATTCATGCGCATCATTATTGTTCTCGGGATACTGCGTCATGCCCTGGGCACGGCGCAGACACCGACAAACCAGATTCTGCTTGGACTGGCGTTTTTCATGACCCTGTTTATCATGGCGCCGGTGTTCAGCTCCGTTTATGACAACGCCCTCGAGCCGTACACGGAAAATCGCCTCAGCTTCAACAAGGCGCTGGAGCAGGCGGAAAAGCCATTGCGCGCCTTCATGTTGTCGCAGACCCGGCACAATGACCTGGCAATGTTCTCCGGTATGGCCGGCCTTGCCGAAGACGTGGAATTGGACAAGGTGCCATTCAGGGTAATTGTTCCGTCCTTTATTACCAGTGAGCTGAAAACCGCATTCCAGATCGGTTTCATTGTCTTTATACCGTTTCTCATAATCGATCTTGTTGTAGCGAGCGTGCTGATGTCCATGGGTATGATGATGTTGTCACCAATGATGATATCCCTTCCGTTCAAGATCATGTTGTTCGTGATGGTGGATGGCTGGACGCTGGTCATGGGAACCCTGGCCAACAGTTTCAATGCCTGAACGGGGGATACATGACAATACAGACAGTCATAATGATCGGACAACATGCCATTGAGATAATGGTTCTGTTGCTGAGTGTATTGTTGTTGCCGGCACTGGCCGTAGGTCTCCTGGTCAGCCTGTTCCAGGCAGCGACACAAATAAATGAAATGACCTTGAGTTTTATTCCCAAGTTGCTTGTGACCTTTGGTGTAATGGTGGTGGCGGGGCCCTGGATGTTGCGCCTGCTGGTGGATTACTTCACGCGCTTGCTCGGAAACATACCCGGGTTGATAGGCTGATATGGTTGTAACAGATGCCACGATTCACGAAATGATCAATGGATTCATGTTTCCATTGATGCGAATCTCGTCAGCGTTGATGGTATTGCCG
The DNA here is from genome assembly GCA_029880545.1 of Gammaproteobacteria bacterium. Lineage (NCBI taxonomy): Bacteria > Pseudomonadati > Pseudomonadota > Gammaproteobacteria > Gammaproteobacteria bacterium. The sequence continues at coordinate 101,344 of JAOUOD010000005.1, forward strand.
CTATATGGCAACCGTATGCTGCCGGCACGAATTCGTATTGCCCTTGTGCTTGTGCTGGTCGCGGTCATTGCGCCGATGATCGAGGTTCCTGCGCATGGAGAGATCGGCAGCTGGCTTGGGGCAGGAATCATAGTCCAGGAAATTCTGGTCGGCCTGTTGATCGGTCTTGGTATTAATGTTGTGTTCTCGGCGATTATTCACGGTGCCCAGATTATTGCCATGCAGATGGGCCTGGGCTTTGCTTCAATGATTGACCCGGCCAATGGCATTAATGTGCCTGTACTCAGTCAATTCTATATCGTTCTGGCAACGCTGTTGTTCATGTCTACCAACGCGCACCTGGGCGTGTTGTCTGCGATTCTGGAAAGCTACAGGATTGTTCCAATCGGGAGTCTTGCGCTGGCCAATATCGGCATAACTGACATCGTCTATATTGGAAAAGTCATGCTAGAAATGGCAGTGCTTCTGGCATTGCCTATTGTTACCGCGTTGCTGATCATCAACCTGGCTTTTGGTGTGATGGCGCGTGCGGCACCGCAACTGAATATTTTTGCGGTCGGTTTTCCGTTGACCATGCTCGGCGGGTTCGTGCTCATGCTCATAACCCTGGAAGGCATGGTTTCCAGGATGACTTTGCTTGTTGTTGACGGCTGGCAACCACTGGTGGCCAGGCTGCTGGGAGCGGGTTAATGGCAGATACACCGGCACAGGAACGCACCGAACAGCCTACCCCCAAGCGTCTTGAGGACGCGCGCAAAAAGGGCCAGGTAGCACGTTCGCGGGAACTGACCATGACCATCGTATTACTGATGGCATCATCAATCTTTGTTGCCGGTGGACAATACTGGCGCGTCTCTTTTGAAAAGCTGTTCCAGTCTACGTTATCGCTTGACCGGAATGCCTTGCTTGCGGAAGACGCCATGACCAGCGCGTTGCTCGAAGGAGCCTGGCATGCCCTGGCCGTGGCTGCACCCCTGTTGCTGGCCCTGGTTGCTGCTGCAATCGGCTCTACCATGCTGGTAAGCGGCTGGTCATTTTCCATGCAAGCGCTGGCGCTCAAGTGGGAGCGCCTCAACCCGATCAAGGGGCTTGGCCGCGTATTCTCGGTAAAGGGCCTGGTTGAGTTGGTCAAGGCGGTATTGAAGTTCTTTGTGGTTCTGGCCGGGTCGGTACTGGCGATCTGGTTGTCTGCTGATCACTTGGCCGGCCTGACAAACATGCCGTTCGAACCGGCTCTTGCTTCATCGTTCACTATTGTCGGTGCTTCGTTCGTTTTGCTGAGTGCGTCCTTGCTTGTTATTGCTGCGGTAGACGTACCGTTCCAGTTGTGGAACCACCACAAGGAACTGCGTATGACCCGCCAGGAAATCAAGGACGAGATGAAGGAGACAGACGGAAATCCGGAAGTGAAAGGAAAGATTCGACGCCTGCAACAGGAAGTTGCCCAGCGCCGCATGATGGCGGAAGTACCCAAGGCAGATGTCATTATTACCAACCCGACGCATTACGCGGTTGCCCTCAAGTACAGCGAAACCGAAATGGGTGCCCCTGTTCTTGTAGCCAAGGGCGTCGATGCCGTGGCTGAAAGTATTCGACGTGTTGCCACCGAGCACGGTGTTGTCATGGTGTCGGCACCGCCACTGGCACGATCCATTTACTTCCATACCGAGCTTAACCAGATGATACCGGAAGGGTTGTATCTCGCGGTGGCCAGGGTTCTGGCCTATGTACACCAGGTACGCAACAAGGTTGCATCTCCGAAAAAGGCGGCAAACCTTATCAAGGATCTTCCGATTCCCGAGGAGCTCAGAAAATAATGGCCATGCAAGGAGTCGCAGGAAGAGTGTTATCCGGCAGTCATTTGGGCACGCCGATCATGCTGGTAACGCTGCTGGCCATGATGGTTCTGCCGTTGCCGGCAATCATGCTCGATGTGTTCTTTACCTTTAATATTGCGCTGGCCATTGTTGTTGTGCTGGCGGCGGTGTACAGCGAGCGCCCGCTGGATTTTGCTGCGTTTCCGACCGTGTTGTTGCTGGCAACATTGTTGCGTCTTGCTCTTAATATTGCGTCAACCCGGGTCGTGTTGCTGGAAGGGCATACCGGTACTGACGCGGCCGGCAAGGTGATCCAGGCATTTGGCGAATTCGTCGTTGGCGGCAATTATGCCGTTGGCCTTGTTGTATTCGGCGTGCTGGTGATTATTAACTTTGTGGTGGTCACCAAGGGTGCGGGCCGCGTGTCTGAGGTGTCGGCACGGTTTACCCTTGATGCCATGCCCGGCAAACAAATGGCGATTGATGCGGATCTTAATGCCGGGCTCATTAATCCAGACGAAGCCAGGGCGCGTCGCCTGGAGATATCCCAGGAAGCGGATTTCTACGGCTCCATGGATGGCGCATCAAAGTTTGTTCGTGGTGATGCTGTTGCCGGGATCCTGATCCTGTTTATTAATGTCATTGGCGGCCTGGCCATCGGCATGGCACAGCATGACTTGTCATTGTCGGAAGCGGTACAGTATTACACCTTGTTGACCATAGGTGATGGCCTGGTGGCGCAAGTACCCTCACTGGTACTGTCTACAGCCTCGGCAATCATGGTGACGCGTGTTTCGCAAAGCCAGGACATGGGCCAGCAGATTCTCAGTCAATTGTTTGCCGATCCACGTGCCCTGGCCGTCACGTCGGCAGTCATGGGCGGCATCGGCCTGATTCCGGGAATGCCCAACCTGGCTTTCCTTTTGCTGGCCACGGCAGCGGGTATCGGTGCCTGGTACATACATCAGCGCAGACAGGTGAAAGAGGAACCGGTTGTCGCAGACACAACCCAGGCGCCGCCGGTAGAACAGCGCGATCTCAACTGGGACGATGTCGAAACCGTGGATGTAATCGGTTTCGAAGTGGGTTACCGCATTATTCCGCTGGTGGACAAGAACCAGGGTGGGCAGCTGATGGCGCGTATCAAGGGTGTGCGCAAAAAGTTGTCACAGGAGCTGGGCTTCCTGGTGCCATCGGTGCATATCAAGGACAACCTCACCTTGCAGCCCAGCAGTTACCGAATCTCGATAATGGGCGCCATGGTGGCGGAAGCCGAACTGTATCCGGATCGTGACCTGGCCATCAATCCGGGCCAGGTATACGGACAGCTTGAAGGCATACCCGGCAAGGACCCCGCTTTTGGACTTGATGCTGTCTGGATTGATCCGGCTCAACGTGAACATGCGCAGACATTGGGATATACGGTTGTTGATTCCAGCACTGTCGCGGCAACCCATCTGAGCCAGTTAATCCAGCAGCACATATACGAAATCCTGTCTTATGAAGATGTTCAGCAGTTGCTGGACAAGCTCAAGGTATCGGCGCCAAAACTGGTTGAGGATCTTGTCAGCGATCGCCTGCCGTTGGGATTAATCCACAAGGTTCTTCAGGCATTGCTGCGCGAACGTATTCCCGTGCGCGATATGCGCACCATTACCGAAACTTTGGCAGAGCACAGCCTGCGTACCCAGGATGCCGAAATTCTGACGGCCGCCGTACGTGTGGCGCTTGGCCGGACCATAGTCCAGCAAATTGCCGGGCACAGGGATGATTTGCCGGTAATTACCCTTGATCCAATGCTGGAACAGTTATTGCAACAGGGTATGCAAGGCCAAAACGGTGACGGATTTGCGATGGAGCCCGGCCTGGCGGACCAACTGCTCAAGTCCATAGTTGATCAGGCCAACAGGCAGGAATCCCTGGGTCAGCCGGCAGTTTTACTGGTGTCGCCACAGCTACGTATGCCACTGGCGAGATTTATTCGTCACGCCTTGCCGGATGCATGGGTGCTTGCCTACAACGAGGTACCGGAGTCACGAGGTATCCAGGTTGTCGCCAGTGTTGGCGGGCAGGCTTGAGTATAACGGCGTTATGAATATCCAGTGTGTGAACCAATGCCTTTGAAGGCGCTGGAATCGAGGAACAGGCATGAGAATCAAACGTTACTTTGCGAGTACCATTCGCGAAGCCATTCAGAAAGTCCGGGCTGACCAGGGCCCTGATGCCGTTATCCTGTCCAATCGCAATGTAAAAGGCGGTGTTGAAATTGTGGCCGCCATCGACTTCGATGAGGTGTTGCTGGCAGACCCGGCCATGACTGCCGGAAGTAACCGCCAGGAACCTGGTCGTCAGCCGGTGAAACAGGTACCGGCAGCGGTGGCTGCACCGGCAAGACCTGTAAGCCAGCAGGAGTCCGCAAGCCCTTATCGCCGTCCGCGTATTTCACAACCGGAAACCGCACCTGCAAGCCCTGCTTCGGGCAAGAGCAAAACGCAAAAGCGTGAACATTCGCTGCCGGCACTGGAGAGTATGCAGGAAGAAATCCGTTCGCTTCGGGGCACGCTGGAATCACAAATGACCAGCCTGATCTGGAAAGACCAGGCGCGCCGTAACCCCGGGCAATCTGAATTACTGAGTCGCCTGTTAAAACTGGAGTTGAGTCCACGGCTGTGCCGCAAGGTAATCGACATCCTGCTGGAAAGATCAGGTATGGAAATGACCTGGCAGAATGCGTTGGCCGTGCTTGCGCACCTTGTTCGCGTTACTGACGATGACATTCTCACGCAGGGAGGCGTTGTCGCGCTAGTCGGCCCGACAGGAGTAGGCAAGACCACTACCATCGCCAAGCTGGCCGCCCGGTTCAGTGTGCGACACGGTTCCAGCCAGGTAGCACTGGTGACCATGGACAATTATCGGATCGGCGCCCAGGAGCAACTGCGATCCTATGCGAGAATGATGGACATTCCGTTTTATGTCGCCACCAGTGCGCATGAATTGCAGCAAGTGCTCAGGGAGCTTTCCCGAAAGAAGCTGGTGCTGATTGATACCGCGGGCATGAGCCAGCGTGATGTCAGGTTGGGCAAACAGCTGTCCATCATCAGCGAAGGTGCTGCGCGGGTCAAAACCTACCTGGTGCTGTCAGCGGCAACGCGCAAGCGCAGCATGATTGAATCCATCAAGGCGTTTGGCAAGACCCGGCTGACCGGCGCCATCCTCACCAAGATTGATGAGGTGGATCGCCTCGGTATTTCTCTCAGTGTGTTGATAGACCAGGTTCTGCCGCTTGCCTATGTCAGTGATGGACAACGTGTACCTGAAGACCTGGCTTCAGCCAAGGCGCACATGGTGATATCACGTGCTGTCACGCTGGCGAACCAGTCTGATTCCCAGCAATCCGGTATGGCGGTGGCATGAGGATGACAAGAGCTGCAAGACTGACGGCTTCCCAGCCGGACCAGGCGCAGAGCCTGAGAAACCTGTCCGCCAACGATCCGGTCAAGGTCATCGCGGTTGCCAGTGGCAAGGGCGGCGTTGGCAAAACCAATGTTTCCATCAATCTGGCATTGGCCCTGGCCGAGGCGGGGAAAAGGGTAATGATCCTGGACGCGGACATGGGGTTGGCCAATGTTGATGTGTTGTTGGGTATAAGCCCGATGTATAACCTGTCCCATGTACTGAATGGTGATTGTTCGCTCGATGACGTCATTGTTACCGGTCCGCGAGGAGTGCAGATTATTCCCGCGGCATCGGGTGTACGTCGCATGGCCGGCCTGGGTGCACAGGAAGTTGCAGGACTGGTAACCGGTTTCAATGAAATCGGCCACGGTGTTGACGTGTTGATTGTTGATATGCCTGCCGGCATTGCCGAGACCGTTACTACCTTGAGCCGCGCCTGCAACGAGGTGCTGGTGGTGGTGTGTGACGAACCGGCATCCATTACCGATGCCTATGCATTGATTAAGGTATTGAACAGGGATTTCGGTATTCGCCGGTTTCGTGTTCTTGCCAATATGGCTCACTCGCAACGCGAGGGGGCCGAGTTGTTTGCCAAGTTATCCCTGGTTGCAAATCGATTCCTTGATGTTTCTCTGGAATATGTCGGGTCCATTCCCAATGATGAATACGTCAGAAAGAGTGTTCAAAAACAGAAGGCTGTGATGGAAGCATATCCTGGCAGCCGGTCGTCACGTGCATTCAAGAAGCTGGGTGAAAGTGTCGATAAATGGCCGGTAGCAGAGTATCCGCAGGGTCATTTGCAATTCTTCTTTGAAAGGCTGATTGCAGGTCGTAGTGACCGGACGGAGGCAATAGCATGAGCCAGCTCGAAGCCTATGCAGCGACTGAGACGCGTAGTCAGAATGAGTTGATAGAAAAGTATGTACCGTTGGTGAAACGAATCGCGTATCACCTGGCCGGACGATTGCCGGCCAGTGTGCAGCCGGATGACCTGGTCCAGGCCGGACTGATAGGGCTGCTGGAAGCCTCGCGCAATTATGATCCTTCGCATGGCGCGAATTTTGAAACCTATGCGGGTATTCGTGCACGTGGTGCCATGATAGACGAGATTCGTCGCAGTGACTGGGCGCCACGAAGCGTGCATCGAAAGGTGCGCAGCGTGTCCGACGCCATGCAGCGCGTGGAAAGCCGTACGTTCAGGGATGCGCGTGATGCGGAGGTGGCAGAAGAGATGGGCGTCAGTCTTGACGAGTATTTCGAGATTGTCCGGGATATCAATGGCCACAAAGTTGTCGGTTTCGAGGATATCGGTATTGATAACGAGATACTGGATCACGGCATGTATGACAGTGCTGATGATCCGCAACAGCATCTGAATTCCCGGGATGTTCAGAATGCCGTTACCGAAGCCATCGCCGGTTTGCCGGAACGTGATCGACTGGTGATGTCCCTGTATTACGATGAAGAGCTGAATCTTCGTGAGATCGGTGAAGTTCTTGGCGTCGGTGAATCGAGAGTGTGTCAGATACATGGTCAGGCAATAGCCAGGTTGCGCAGCAGGCTGACCAGGGATGAATAAACAATCGGTGAAGCATGATGTCATTGTATTTATGGAATGTGTCTGGAGATAGTCATGGATAAAAACATGAAGATTCTTATAGTGGATGATTTTTCCACGATGAGAAGAATAGTCAGAAATTTACTCAATGAGCTGGGTTTCCAGAACATCGAAGAAGCTGACGATGGAGCGACAGCGTTGCCAAAATTGCGGAACGGAAACTTTGATTTTCTTGTGACCGACTGGAATATGCCGCAGATGCAGGGAATTGACTTGTTGCAGGAAGTGCGTGCTGACGCGAAGCTGGCAAACCTGCCGGTAATGATGGTAACAGCAGAGGCGAAGAAGGAGCAGATTGTGCGTGCCGCCCAGGCCGGGGTGAACGGTTATATTGTCAAACCGTTTACCGCGGAGACCCTGAGAGAAAAGATCACCAAGATCTTCGAGCGCATTGAATCAGGAGCTTGATCATGTATGAACAGGCAAATGTAAACGGTTTTGACATTGATCAGGCCAGGCAGCTGGTACAGAGTCTCGAAGCGGGCGACGTGGAGTCGGCAGAAAGCATTATGGACAGCATGACGCGTGTACGTGAAAGCGGGCTGTACCAGGAAATCGGCAAGCTGACACGCGAGTTGCACAATGCACTCAGATCATTTGAGCTTGATGATCGTATATCCGAGCTGGCGTCCGACGAAATACCGGACGCCAAGGCAAGACTGAGTCATGTTATCAACATGACTGACGAAGCGGCCAACAAGACACTCACTGCAGTTGAAGATGCGATGCCGGTTTGTGATGATCTGAAGAAGCAGGCTGAAGATATCGAGGAAGAGTGGATCAGGTTCATGCGTCGTGACATGGAAGCAGAGGACTTTCGTGGCCTGTGCAGGCGTTTATCCACTTTTATACCTGAAGTATCCGGAAGCAGCCAGAATATATCAGGTCACCTGTCTACCGTGCTTATGGCCCAGGAGTTCCAGGATCTTACCGGCCAGGTTATCCGCCGTGTCATTTCACTGGTAGGCGAGGTTGAGGATAACCTGGTCAATCTCGTCAGATTGTCAGGAAAGATGACGGGCAGCCTGGGTTCGGTCGACAAGGGCAAGGGCCTAGTCGAGGATTCTACCAAGGCAGAAGGTCCACAGATTCCCGGGGTCGACAAGGCCGAGGCGGTGCGTAGCCAGGATGAAGTGGATGACCTGCTGTCCAGCCTGGGCTTCTGATTTTGCCCGGTGAATCTTATGAGCAGGGACCCCGCTGACAAGGCCTTTGAAGAAATGTTGGCTGGCCTGGTCAGTGACGGCGGTCAGAAACAACACGGGATTGATGATGAACGATTTGAATCATTGTTGCATCGGTTCAAGGCGCTGGGAACGGCACCCATGGAGGCGAACTTGCCCGAGACTGGTCTGAAAAGTGATGCTGAGCCTGTCGTAGACGGCAGGCAAGAACCGGAATCCGGTATCAAGGATTGCTGGGAGCAGCGGTCCGGACCTTTTACCGATAACGAGTTCATGATGATTCAACGCTGGCAGGATGCTGGTTCGGGAACCGGCAAGCCACAGCTCCGGTTATCCGGAGAAAAGCCGGACACGCATGCCGGGCTCGATGATGCGTTGAAGAAATTCAACCAGGTGGTCAATTCGGTTGCAGATTATGATGCTACCGATGAATTGATCGACACTCTTGACCTGGCGGCATTGAATGTAAAGCTGTCCATGACCAGGGGCAATGATGACTGCTTTATGTTGTTTGGCAATATCAGCAATCCGCTGGCTGTCAGCGTGGCATCCATTGATCGTGTTGTCGATTCGGGAGAACCGTGTGAGCTGCCTGTTGCCATGAACTTGTCCGGTTTCTCGACATCAAGTCATCGTTATGCTGCTGTCCTGTCGGACGAAACAGGTGACGCAGTCATTCTAGTTCCATCATTGCCATCCATAGCAAGACTAAAATGCCATTTTTTTGATGGCCGCCTGCATGCGCACCCGTATATAAGGGGTCATGCCAAGGAAAGTGATGGCAGGCTGATCACTGTCCTTGGAGCATCAGCACTGATCAGGGATATACAACCCGATCCTTCAACCTGAACCGGGAATGCCCGCACATGGATTTGTTGAGTTTACTAGGCATTGTCTTTGGATTGGTGGCCATTCTTGGCGGCAATGCTCTTGAAGGCGGACATCTTGATTCGCTGGTGCAGCCCACTGCGTTACTGATCGTCTTCGGCGGTTCTCTGGGAGCAATATTGTTACAGACGCCGATGCCGGTATTTCGTCGCTCCGTCAGGATGCTGTCCTGGATTATATTTCCCCCGGCTGCCAATGATGAAAAGGTGCGCAAGCGCATACTGATGTGGGCCAATATTGCACGTCGGGAAGGCCTGCTGGGTCTTGAAACCATGGTTGAGGGTGAACGGGACGGATTTATGCAGCGTGGCCTGCAACTTCTTGTTGATGGTTCCGAGCCCGAGTCCATACGCAATATTCTCGAAATCGACAAGGGCGAAAAGGAAAATGCTGCACTCGAGGCGTCGAAGGTGTACGAATCCCTCGGCGGTTACAGCCCGACAATTGGCATCATCGGTGCAGTCATGGGACTGATCCATGTCATGGAGAATCTCGGAGACCCGTCAAAGCTGGGCGCCGGAATTGCTGTCGCCTTTGTTGCAACAATCTATGGCGTCGGCATGGCCAATCTTGTGTTTCTTCCGGTTGCCAACAAGTTGCGTTCGCTGGTGATGTTCCAGAGTCGCGTGCGCGATATGGCAACCGAGGGACTGGTCGCCATTTCGGAAGGCGAGAATCCGAGAAACGTTGATCTGCGCATGCAGGCATTTGCGCCGGAATAAGCTAACGATCAGGAATACGCTATGTCGAGACGACGCAAACAGGATCATCATGATAACACCGAGCGATGGATGGTTTCCTATGCGGATTTTATTACCCTGTTGTTCGCGTTCTTTGTTGTTATGTATGCCATATCGGCGGTGAACGAAGGCAAGTACAAGGTCTTGTCTGAATCGCTGGAATCGGCATTCGCGCCTCGCGACAAGCAACCGGTAAAGCCTGAAGACGGCAACCCGGAAACATCCAATTCCATTGTCGAGCCGCCAGAGAATACCCAGGTGGACCCGTCACCATTTGAGCTGAACCCGCATCCCCAGGGCGCTGCCACCGAAACCGGTCAGGAAGCTCTGGATAAAATGCAAAACCGTCTGACCCAGTCACTGGCGCCGTTGCTTGCTGATGATATGGTCAAGGTAAAAAAGGAAGAATTCTGGCTGGAAGTGGAGCTTAATGCCGAAATGCTGTTTGGCAGCGGTAGTGCAAAATTGCGTGAACAGGGTCAGAAGCCGTTGCTGAATATTGCCCGTATCGTCCAGTCGTATTCCAATGTTATTCGGGTTGAAGGATATACGGACAATATCGCAGTTAATTCTGTCGCCTATCCCACCAACTGGGAGCTTTCGGCGGCACGCTCTGCCAGCGTAATTCATTTGTTTGAGCGAGAGGGCGTGAACCCGTCCCGGCTATCGGTAGTTGGGTATGGAGAGTACCGGCCGGTTGCCAGCAATGATACGCCGGAGGGGCGTCGACAGAATCGCAAGGTCAAACTGATTATTGTTGCGGATGATGCACCGGAGTACGTGCTGGACCTGGTGCGCGGCAGGAAGCAGTAGTCATGCAGGTGTGGGCGATTGCCAACCAGAAAGGTGGAGTCGGCAAAACCACGACCACGGTATCGCTGGCGGGCTTGCTGGCTGCCCGCGGTAATCGTGTATTGATGCTCGACCTGGATCCCCATGGATCATTAACAGCCTATTTCGGACATGATCCTGATGCCATGGAACGTAGCGTATACAACCTGTTCCAGGCAGAAGCAGAAGGGCGACCGGAGCGGCCGCAATCTGTTATCAAGACCACGAAGGAAAGAAACCTGTACCTGTTGCCCGCGTCCAGCGCCATGGCCACGCTCGACAGGCAACTGGGGAATCGTGGCGGAATGGGGCTGGTGGTGCAAGGCAGCCTGAAGCAACTGGAAGAAAAAGTAGACTACGTGTTAGTCGATTGCCCGCCGGTTCTGGGCATCCTGTTAATCAATGCGGTGGCCGCCTGTGATCGCCTGGTGATCCCGGTGCAAACCGAGTTTCTTGCGCTCAAGGGCCTGGAGCGAATGCGCCATACCCTGACCATGGTTTGTCGATCAAAACACCTGGAGATCCCATCGCTGGTTGTGCCGACACTGTATGATCAGCGTACGCGTGCCTCGGTCGACAGTCTTTCCGCCTTGAGGGATACGTACGATGATGTCTGGCAAGGTGTGATCCCGGTGGATACCCGTTTCCGTGATCTCAGTCGAATTGGCAGTACCGGGGCGCCCTATGTTGCCCGTATGCGTGGTATGCAGGCCTATGCGCAATTGCTTGATGATCTGCTGGTGCAGTCCAGTGTGCAGTCACAGACAAGACAGGTGGCGAGCTGATGGATGGCCCGATTCATTCGTCCTCCCGGGCAGTCAGTTTGTATATTGATGAACTGTTGTTGTCGGCCACGGAGTCCGTGCATCATGTGCAGGCGTTTGATTGCCATGGCCTGTGTCTTGGGGTGTGGGCGGAACAGGTTGCAGCACTTGTCTATAATATAGATGCTGAAACAGAAGCAGCCTGGCGCGAGACCCGGGTGATGAAATTCGAGGGGCGACATTTAAGACTGCTGGATCCGGCGGAACTGGTATTTCCGCAGGATCAGCAACCTCCTGAAATAGCCGGGCGTATGGATACCTGCCTCGTCGTGCTGGCAGGGCATGAGCTCGCCTTATGGAGCCGACAACCACGTTATTTCCGTCAGCCGGAAAGCAGCCTGGTTTTCCGGACGCAACGTACGAGCCGAAACTGGCTCGAGGCGACCTGTTCGCAACCGGCATGCGCCGTTCTCGATACAGGGGTGGTGGCTGCATTTGCCGGCAGGTTCTGATCATGCTGTGTATGTCGCTTATCGTGCATGAAATTCCCTGAAGCTGCATGAACGGCGCCGATTGACGGATATTGTGCCGGCGCGCACCAAAAATCTGGCAGCAATATCAGCCGATATAATATAGTATAAGGACCCGGTTGGTCGTAACGGCGGAGCCGGGACTTTCCCCGTTAACCCCATTTGATTTTATAGACAGGTTTTTCATATCTGTGCCGAGCCGCGCCAGCCGGTTCCGCGCGGCGCAGTTGTATCGTGGTTTAGCAAGGTGAATTGAGAATAATATGGCAAAACGTATTTCAGTATTACTGGTCTGCCTGGTTGCGGCCTGGATCAGCAGCAGCACCGCCTGGGCGGGCAAAACCGAGGACTCCCTGCGGGCGACCGTCGAAAAAGGCCTTGGTGGTATGAAAATATCAAAGGTAAGCAAGACACCTGTCGCCGGAATCTATGAAATCCATGCCGGTGGTCGAATCATGTATTCGACAAATGACGGTCGCCACCTGTTTATTGGCAACCTGATTGACCTGGAAAAGCAGGTCAACCTGACGCGTGTGGCCCAGCAGGAAATTACCAAAAAACGTCTGGCCCAGGTGGATGAGTCCAGCATGCTGGTTATTGGTCCAAAAAATGCCAAGCATACGCTGACCGCGTTCACCGACGTGGATTGTGGCTATTGCGCCAAGTTGCACCTTGAAGTGCCGAAGCTCAACGAAGCCGGTATTCGAATGCGCTACCTGTTCTACCCGCGTGCCGGTATGGGTTCCGAGTCCTTTAACAAGGCCGTGGCGGTATGGTGCTCCAAGGATCGAGCCAAGGCGATTGGTGATGCCAAGGCACGCAAACCCATCGATATGAAGACCTGTGACAACCCGGTGACGGATCATTTGCGACTGGGGCAGGAACTGGGCCTGAATGGAACGCCCATGCTGGTTATGGAAGACGGCACTATTATCAACGGCTATCAGCCAGCATCGGAAATCATCAAGGCCTACCAGGCGATGTCAAAACAATAACCGTGAAACCGGTAATCGGCACCGGGCAAGGGAGCCTGCATGAAGCTGATCAGGAAAACTCTCACAGGCAGTCTTACCGGTCGGGCCATAAACCGGCGCACCGGTATGGGCCAGATGGAGAAACTCCTGGAGCTTCAGCAGCGCATGCAGATGCTGGAGCAGCAACTGCAATACAATGAAAAGGTCTGGAAAGGGTTTCGCTACATCGAGATCAGCCTGATCGGTACGCACGATCTTGCCGAGTTATTTGCAGTACTGCGTGATGCCGTGCGTGAATCATTTGATGGTATTGATGCGATCTCGGTCAGCTGTTTCGACGAGGATTTCCGCATGTTGAGAACGCTGGAAAATACCGGCGTTGCCGGTAATCCGGACTGCATATTCCAGCGCATATCCCCGGGCACACTGAACGAGTTGTTCTCGCGATTTGACAGGCCGGTACTTGGTTATTGTCGCGGCGACATCCAGTCAAAACTGTTTCCGCGCTTTAAGGGCAGGCTTGGTTCGGTAGCCATCGCGCCACTGGTTCTCAAGGACAGGATCATAGGCAGCTTTAACCAGGGCAGCATAGATCCCGAGCATTTTTCTGCTGATGTAGCCACCGATCTTCTGGATCATCTCTCCGCGGTGCTGGCGGTATGCCTGGCCAACACCATGGCTCATGAGCAGTTGCGTGAGGATGGCTTGACCGACCCGCTTACCGGCCTTTCCAATCGCCGGTTCTTCGAGCGACGACTGCAGGAAGAAATTGACCGCTGGCGTCGACATGGCAAACCGCTGTCCTGCCTGCTGGCGGACCTGGACTTTTTCAAACAAATTAACGACAAGCACGGCCATCAGGCTGGTGACATGGTGCTGCAGGAGGCTGCGCGTGAACTGGGTGCAGAATTGCGCGCCAGTGATGTGATTGCCCGGTTTGGCGGCGAGGAGTTCGTGCTGTTATTGCCGGATACGGATATTGAGGAAGCCATGGAAATTGCTGCGCGCCTGCGTTGCCGCATCGAGGCGCTGGACTGGACCGAAAAGGTAGCAAACCTCGATTCGGTGACATCATCGTTTGGAGTAGCCATATTGGAACCAGGTGGCGGTAACAATGCCATCGATCCTGGCCGCTGGTTGCTGCAACAGGCAGACAAGGCGTTGTACCGTGCCAAGGCAGAGGGGCGCAATCGTGTAATTTGCGCCTGAATTTACCGGGCCCTGGTGTCTGGACAGCGTTTTTTTGATACCTGCGTTCAGCCGGTTTTGTTATGTTCGGATAACAAAAAGAGGAGTTCGGGGAATGTCGAGTATGGCAAGCGTGTATGGTGCAAAGACCTGGAGAAGCTGTGTGCAGCTCGGCATGGCAGTTTTGTTGCTGGCCAGTTCGGGTTGCGCCACGATTCAGGGAGAGCCTGCGCCCTATGATCCGCTGGAGCGACTCAATCGAACCATGTTCGATTTCAATGATTCTGTGGACGAGTATGTGTTGAAGCCGGTAGCAACGGGCTACAAGGCGATTACGCCGGAGTTTGTTCGTAATCGTGTCGGGAATTTTTTCAGCAATCTGTTTGAGCCGACGATTATTATCAATGATCTGTTACAGGGAAAAATTGTCGCCGCTTTTGGCGACACCGGGCGATTTCTGATCAACACGACCATGGGTATTGGCGGGCTGTTTGATGTGGCGACACCCATGGGCTTCGTCAAGCACGAAGAAGATTTTGGTCAGACGCTGGGTGCGTGGGGTATTCCTGCCGGTCCATACCTGGTATTGCCATTCCTGGGGCCGAAGAATCTTCGTGATGGCGTTGGCTGGGCAGGTGACTGGGCAACCGGTGCCACCACCCATGTTGAGCCGTCATCGGCGGCTTGGGGGGCGTTTGCACTGGAAGTCGTGGATATTCGCGCCAGGATGCTGGGTACAAAAGACGTGTTGCAACAGGCCGCAGCAGGCGATCAATATATATTCGTACGTGAAGCCTATCGTCAACGACGCCTGAACCTGGTTCATGACGGTAATCCGCCGGCAGAAAACGGTGCCGCAGAAGACGAATTACTGTTCGGCAAATGATCATGTTTCGAGCTGCTACACAAAGTCTTGCCGGTGTTGTCGTGCTCTTTGCCGGCGTCACGTTGGGCAATGCTGCCTGGAAACCGGATATTTCCATTGATAGACCGGAACTGAAATTTGTCATGATTTCACGGTCGAGCGAACAAATGCAGGCCTTTTACGAAGGTCGGGGATTCCCGGCAGACAAGGCAAGGGAAGTTTCCTCGGCGTGTTTTCTTACTACCGGTGTAGATAATCTTACCCGGGATACCTTGTGGATGGATCTCTCGCAATGGGAATTTCGCGATCGCCACGGCAGGGTGCTGACGCATCGCGGACGGGACCAATGGAAACAACATTGGAAGCAACTTGGTCTCAAGCAGGCCCATATCAGCACGTTTAACTGGACAGTAATGCCGCAGGAGCGCGACCTGTTTCCTGATGAGCACATTGGCAGCAATATCACGCTGGTGCGTAGCGGGAACGACATGAACCCGGTCACCCTGACCGCACGGTTTCCGCTGGGCAAGGATAAATCCGGCGGACCGGTGATCGTCAAAGTGGAGAATATCCAATGCCTCGATTAATCAGGCTCACTGCGGTTTTGGTCGGATCGGCGCTGGCCATCATGGTGCTGCCGACGCCGACAATTGCTGCCGATTTGCCAACCGGGATTCGGGCCATGGATGGCAGGGTTGCACCGGATTTCAGCTTGAAGGATGTCGACGGAAATACCCAGCGCTTGTCCGCCTACCGGGGTCAGTGGGTCTTCCTGCATTTTTGGGCAAGCTGGTGCGGTCCCTGTCGCTTGGAAATGCCCAAGGTTGATGCCATTTCTGCAGAATTGACCAAAGTCGGCATGGTATTCCTGCTGGTGAATACCTCGGAACCGGAAGACGTGGTCTTCAGCTTCCTCGGTGATGCAGCACCCGACCTGACGTCGGCGTTGGACGCCGACGGCCTGGTCACCGAAACCTGGGACCCGCGGGGGTTGCCGGCCACATTTTTGGTCGATCCCGACGGAAAAATCCGCTACCAGGCGCTGGGTGGCCGACCCTGGGATGAACCCGGGTACCGGACATTTCTGAAGCGCCTGATCAAGTGAGTCGGCGCCTGCCCGGCGCCCTTGTCGACTGCCCGGGAATGCAAAAATTCCGGTCTATGTGCCGGATTTGGCTTTGTTTTTTTTCTCGAAGCTTGTACAATGCGCGCCCTTGGGCCGGGCTCCGGCCTGGATCTGGAACGTATTTTTAAGAGGAAGCGAATGGTCACAATTCGATTGGCTCGTGGTGGCGCTAAAAAAGCCCCGTTTTACCGCATCGTGGTAGCGGATAGCCGCCGTACCCCGCGTGCACGCAACATTGAACAGCTGGGTTTTTACAACCCGCGTGCGACCGGCAACGAAGAACAGCTGCGCCTGGATGTTGATCGTGCCAACTACTGGTTGGGCGTTGGCGCCAAGCCGTCAGAGACTGTTGCCAAGCTGCTGAAGCAAGCAGCGGCCTAACGGGGGCAAATGATCGGGCAGTCGACGTCCGAACCCCTGGTTCTGGGGAGGATTGTTGGACTGTTCGGTGTGCGCGGATGGGTCAGGATTTTTTCCGAAACCCGGCCGCGTGACGGAATTCTCGACTACAGCCCCTGGTTGATCGGACAAAACGGCAGCTGGCGGCAAGTCGAGGTAACAGCAGGGCAGGAACATGGCCACGGCCTGGTTGCCAAGCTGGATGGAATAGATGACCGCGATCAGGCAGCAAAGCTGATCGAGTACGAGATCGCCATTCATCGCGATCAATTGCCGGCACTTCCCGAAGGGGAGTATTACTGGTGGCAGCTGGAAGGGCTGCAAGTGATGAATCTGCAGGGCGAATCGCTCGGCGCCGTGGAACGGCTGATGGAAACCGGAGCCAACGATGTGTTGGTGGTCCAGGGCCAGGCGGAAGACGGTACCGGGGAAGAGCGCCTGATACCCTATGTGCCACAGGTGGTACAAAAGGTGGACCTCAAGGCCGGCACGATGACGGTCGATTGGGGCAAGGATTTTTAGGATGCTGATATGCGTGTAGAAATTATCAGCATCTTTCCTGAAATGTTTGACGCGGTGCGCCGCTACGGCATTACGGGACGGGCGGTAGAGAACGGGCTGCTGCAAATTGGCACCCGAAACCCGCGAGACTACACGCACGATCGCCATCGAACAGTGGATGATCGGCCATACGGCGGTGGACCAGGCATGGTAATGCTGGCAGAACCGCTGACGGCAGCAATTCGCGATGCTCGCAAGGCGTTGCCCGGGGCAAAGGTAATTTACCTGTCACCCCAGGGGACACCGCTGAACCACCAGGCGGTTTGCGAGTTATCCGGCCTGGCAGGGCTGATCCTGCTGGCCGGCCGCTACGAAGGCATTGATGAACGCATTATCGAAGCCGAGGTAGACGAGGAGTGGTCCATCGGTGACTACGTCCTGTCCGGCGGCGAACTACCGGCCATGGTGCTGATTGATGCGATGGCCAGGCAACTCCCCGGTGTGCTGGGGGATGAAAATTCGGCACAACAGGATTCATTTGTAGAGGGTCTTCTTGATTGTGGCCACTACACGCGACCGGAAGAATTTGAAGGTCGCCGGGTACCGGAAGTGCTGTTGTCGGGCAACCACGAGTTGATTCGGCAATGGCGACTAAAACAGGCGCTGGGCCGAACCTGGTTAAGGCGGCCGGAGCTACTTGAGCAGATCAGGTTAAACGATGAACAGCAGTCCCTGTTGAAAGCGTTTCAGCAGGAATACCGCGAAGAGATAACGTGTCGGGAGACAGAAGATGAGTAACGTAATCAAAGAAATTGAAGCCGCACAGATGGAGCGCAAGCTACCGGATTTCGCCCCGGGTGATACCGTTGCTGTGCATGTAAAGGTCAAGGAAGGCGATCGTGAACGTCTGCAGGTGTTCGAAGGCGTAGTCATCGCCCGTCGCAATAACGGCTTTAACTCCTCCTTTACTGTTCGCAAGATTTCCTACGGCGAAGGTGTTGAGCGTGTGTTCCCGGTATACAGCCCGATTGTTGCCCAGGTTGACGTCAAGCGTCGCGGTGCAGTGCGCCGTGCCAAGCTTTACTACCTGCGCGAACGTTCAGGCAAGTCTGCGCGTATCAAGGAAAAGCTGTAAATTTCCGGTCGAAGCAGTCATGCAAAAGCCCCGCATCGCGGGGCTTTTTTTGTTTTCTATTCCGGGGTAACTGCGGAGTTCAACAGTGGTTTTCACGGCACTGCCGCTCGTATTGAAGGAAAAATTTCGGTTATAGTACCGGCTTATGGCAATTAACTGGTCTGAAACGAGTGCGGCTGTCTGGCGGCAACAAAAACAGGTTCTGCGCCCGGTGATGGAGCTGGACCCGGTTGCGCTGGATGATCTCGTCGGCATTGATCGGCAGAAGGCAGAGTTGGTGAAAAATACGCAGCGCTTTGTGGCATCGAGGCCTGCCAACAATGCGTTGTTGTGGGGTGCGCGTGGTACCGGTAAGTCATCACTCATCAAGGCTGTGTTCAATGCCTACAGGGACCAGGGTCTGCGACTGATCGAGGTGTACAAGAATGATTTGCAACACTTGCCCGATATTGTAGATGAAATACGTAACTTGCCGCAGCGATTCGTGATTTACTGCGATGACTTTTCTTTTGAGCCTAATGAGCATTCCTACATTGCGCTGAAAACCATTCTTGAGGGCTCTATTGAAAAAACACCGGACAACGTGATTCTTTATGTAACCTCCAACCGGCGCCACCTGGTGCCGGAATCCATGGGTGATAACCTCGCATCCAGAGTTGGCGAACGGGAGATACATTATTCCGATGCCATTGAAGAGAAGATATCCCTGTCGGATCGATTCGGCTTGTGGCTGTCATTTTACCAGCCGAATATTGAAGAGTACCTGGCAATCGTCGACAGTTACTTTCCTCAGTACCCGGGCAGCAGGCAGGTGCTGCACGAGGCGGCGCTGGACTTTGCCCGCATACGCGCGTCGCGCAGTGGTCGTACCGCCAGGCAATTCTTTAATGCCTTTTTTGATGGATAATGATTGATAGACGCGCAGCGTGGCGAGCAAGGCAACAGCAAACCTCTGGTGGTTGAAGATTGCAGCATTCCGATCAGCTGTTTTCAGTGACACGGTGCAACTGGGGTAGCTGTCTTCAACTGCATTACCAGTGGTCCGTCCGTTTACGGCAAGTATGGCGGTATAGCTGACAGGGTTGACAGTAACGTGGTGCAACCTGCCCATGTCTTCAGCTATATTGTCAATCTTCTTGCTTCAGGGGGCGAGCAGTTCGTTGTCGTTTTTGGCCATCGTTGGTTTTAACGCTCTGGCAATGCGGCGTGCCAGCCATATCGTCCATGCCTTGTTATATTTTTGCCCGATTATACCGGCATTAATTCTTGATAGATCGAAAATACTATTTGATAGGCCATGTTCGTGCGGCTAAAAAACTGGTTTGTTAAATGCCTGACAGGTACTTGGTGCCACCATTTATACTGGTTTTGAATTCGATCAGAACCGAAAGATAAGGGTAACAGTACTCAGCGGTATACGCAGTTCGTCACCTGTAGCCGTGGCTTATTGTGACTGACCTAACAAATATAAGATGTAAAAATAAAGAAAGTTTGCTTTAATTTGGCAAGGTTTTTCGTCGGCAAGGAATTGAATAATGATGGAAATGGGAGTAGCGATATGAGGCGGGTATTGGGGTTGTGTGCAGTTGTTTCCTGGTGTTCTTGTTTTTCCGCGTATGCCCAGGAAACAGAGGTGTTTGGTTTTTGGTCAAAGGGGAGTTACCGCCTGGATGATCCGGTCGTGGGTCGGTCGACTTCGACCTGGTCTACCATACCTGACCCTGAGCTTGAGCAGCAGTCCTCAGACGCCACGTTGTTAGGTGCGGAATGGCGACTCGAGAAAGGTTGGCGTGCAGGGTTGGAAGTCCATCAGATGGCGCATAAATGGAAAGCGACACCGTTGAGTACAGATAGCGTAAAAACCAGGTTTATCCTTGTTACGGGCAAATACCCGTGGGCAATTACCCCGGGCTGGGACGTGTTCGCGAGTGCCGGGATCGGCTTTATACATGTTGATATGGGAGACAATGGTTTTTCCGATGAAGGTGAGGGGGCGGCTGTATTCGGCGGGCTTGGAACCCGGGCGTTTTTGCCTGAGACGAAGGCGGCCGTATTTGCTGAATGGCGGTATGTCAGGGTACCGGGCCTGGGCAGTGGCGATATGGAATATAATTTTTCCGGCCAAACCTTTCTTGTCGGACTCCAGTATCGCGTGCACTAAGCCGCTCCTCGGTTGGTTCGGGTCTGTACGCTAAAAACTGGCTTATCCGCTTTTCCCGGAATCGGATTCCGGGTATGGTCGGCGCCATGATGCGCCCGATCTCGTTATTTATACCGGTATTCCTCTTCCTGACACCAATTTTGTCGGCGGCAGCCGAGAGTCCTGTTTCAGGCACTGAAACGCACAAGCAGCGATTGGAGCGGGTCAGCAAGCTGGCCAAGTCGGGAGCCAGCCAGTTGGCCCAGGGATTGGTGGATGCCTACCAGCCGCCCGAGCAGTGGATTGAAGACTGGATGCCCTGGGAGCGGCAGCGATTCAGCATTTTGCGGCATCGACGTGACTGGGCGGCAATGCTGGCCCGGGTCGACGCCATACCGGACAAGGTGTCGCCGGCGTTCCGATCCTGGGCCTGGGAACAGGGCGCGGATGCCAGTTTATATCTCAGTCAGACAGCGAGGGCGCGCGACTACTTGCGGCGACTGTTGTTTGCCGATCATGATCCCAAGGATAAAAATACAGGCACCCGCGTGGCGCGCTGGCGCCGGATGGTGATTCGTTCCTATCTGCAGGAGCGTAGCGCTGAAGATGCCATCCTGGCGCTGAATCATTACATTGCCGACTACCGGCCTTCTGGCTATGACTGGAAAGTGCTTCATGCCCAGGTGTTGATCCTGAACGGCAAGTTTGCCGAAGCCTACAAGCTGTTAAGTGGTATTGATCGCGATGAGAGCCGGTTACTGCAGCAACTCGCAGCACTGCGTGGCGACATGCTGCCGGCAAAGAAAGTCGTGGATAACGCCCGCCAGGTAAAACTGGTCAAGCTTAGGCCGGAATCGTTTATTGATTCTCGCAGCCTGTTGGCCGAGGCGGCAATTGCCGACAAGCAATACTGGTCGCGAGTTGAAGCCCTTGAAGTATTGCTGCAGCAGACCCAGGGCATGGCGTACCGCAACCTGGCGTTTGGAAACATTGATGGCGATGATCTGTGGCAGGCCTACCAGCGGGCAGCCGAGCAACTGGGCAATGCCAACCGTTTGCTGGTCGGTGATGATGACAAGTGGCTCAAGCTGGCAGACCAGGTTCGAAAGAAGAAGCCATTGCAGGCGCGGGCGATCCAGGCGCTGGTGGCCAGGACTGGGCGCGGCAAGGCGCGCGAGCAGGCGTTGACATTGCTTGTCGATGACCTGGTAGATCAGGAGCTTGATCGAGTTGTACTGGCTTTGTTCTCGGTGAAACAGTTTACTGATGTGAGCAAGCTGCCAGCGGCGACGAGGCACCAGTTGGCCGAGTATGCGCTGGAGCGGCGCCTTATTGTCATGGCCGGTAACATGATTGATGGCCTAGAAGAGCAGGCTGTTCTGGCTGATGCCGGGCAAGGCAAGGCGATCAAATCGAAGGGCAAAAAGAAACCTGGACCAGGCAAGGAGTTAAAGCCGGGTGATGAGGATGTTGTCTGGCCGCTGCGCAAGGCCCGCATCCTGGTATATGCCGGGCGTCATGATGCGGCTATTGGTGAGTTGCACAGGTTTGTGGCGGAGTCTGGAAAAAAAATGCCCGCCGTACTGGCAGAACGCACTGTCAATGTATTATTTGATTTGCAGGCCGTGGAGAAACATGCCGAGGTAATTTCACTGCTTGGGGAGTTGCAGCCAATGATCAGCGATAAACAGATACAGCGTGAATTGTTTTACTGGATGGCAGATTCCTACAAGGCGCTGGGTGAGCTGGCCCAGGCAGCTGAATTGTACCTGCGTTCGGCGTATCATAACCAGCCGGGCGGCGGCGATATCTGGGGCCAGACAGCACGGTTTTATGCCGCCGAGACCCTGGCCAAGGCGGGCATGATTGATGATGCCCGGTTCGTTTATACCAGGCTGCTGCGTGGCACGGATGACGCGCGACGTCGCAGCATGCTGGAGCAGCGTATACAACAACTATGGCTATATCAAAAGACCCAAAACAATTCACCGCTGTTGTTCGAACCCCAATAGGCAAGCTGGGCATAGCCCTGTCTGATGATGCCGGTCAGCTGGTATCGGTGGATTTCCTTGGCGACAAGTACGATGCCCGGTCTTCGCGTATCCCGCTTGCTGTTGAAATCCGGAACCAGCTTGATGCGTATTTCCGTGATTCTGCTTTCGAGTTTGATTTGCCGCTGGGTCCGGCACCGACGAAATTCCAGGACCGGCTGCGCTCGCAGTTGCTGGCGATTCCTGCAGGCAGTGTCGATACCTATGGCGGCCTTGCCGGAAAGATGGGCAGCGCACCGCGCGCCGTCGGGGTGGCGCTTCGATCGAACCCGATTCCTGTCATCGTTCCCTGTCATCGAATCGTTGCCGCATCGGGCATTGGCGGGTTCTCTGGTAAAACCCGTGGCCGGATGATTAATGTCAAGCAGTGGCTGCTGGATCATGAGCGGGGATAGCGGCTACTGGATTGATCGCTTTGTTGATATGTTGTGGTCGCAACACGGATTGAGTGATCACACCTTGTCTGCCTATCGTCGTGACCTGGAACAACTGGTGAAATGGTTGCAACCGGAACAGACGGCATTGCATCTTGCCCGGCGCGAACAGCTATTGCGTTTTCTTGCCGACGGCGTTGCCGGCGGTGCCCGACCGCGGACGACTGCGCGATACCTTTCCAGCCTGAGACGGTTCTACCGGTTCCTGTTGCAGGAAGGTCATCGCCAGGACGATCCATCGGCCATGATCGATTCACCGAAGCTGAACCGTGGCCTTCCAGGTACACTGAGTGAAGCCGAGGTGGAAGCTTTGCTGTCAGCCCCGGATACTGAAAAACCACTTGGTATGCGCGATCGGGCAATGCTCGAGGTGCTCTATGCCACCGGTTTGCGTGTCAGCGAACTGGTGGGGCTGGAATACCGGCATGTCAGCCTCGAATCCGGTGTTATTCGGGTAATGGGAAAAGGCAGCAAGGAGCGCCTGGTACCGCTGGGCGAGGAGGCCATCGACTGGTTGCAGCGTTACCTGGCTGCCGCGCGATCGGAGATCCGCGGCAGCAGTCAATGTTATTATGTATTCCCGACGGCGCGTGGCGGTGCCATGACCCGCCAGGCGTTCTGGGCCAATATCAAGCGCTATGCTGATCAGGCAGGTATTAAAACCAGCCTGTCGCCACATACGCTGCGTCACGCGTTTGCGACTCATCTTCTGAATCATGGTGCTGACCTGCGCGTGGTGCAGTTGTTGCTGGGCCATTCAGACCTTTCAACAACGCAGATCTATACGCATGTGGCCAGGGCGCGATTACAATCGCTGCATCAACAGCATCATCCGCGTGGCTAGTATGTACTCGTGACAGTTTCAGCCAAGGTTTGACTGGTGAGGTTCAGGCGGGAAACAGACAAATGACAGGAGCAGGAGCCGGATGATTGACTGGAACGCGTTGACAGACAGGTTTGCCGATTTTGTACCGGTATTGGCGACAATTAGCTTCCTGGTTCTTTTGCTGGGGATCAGCCATCGATTTCTGATCGGCCGTCGCCGGGAACTGGGCGCCGAGGCGATATTGCCGAGACAGTTGTTGATGCTGGCGATGACCACGGTTGGTTTGCTGATCATCGTGCTGATGTTTCCCATGTCTGATGTTACCCGTGGACAGGTATTCAGCCTGCTGGGTGTTGTGCTGACGGCAGTAATCGGCTTGTCATCGGCAACATTTGTTTCCAACATGATGGCCGGTATCATGTTGCGTGCTATCAAGAGTTTCCGGCCCGGTGATTTCATTCGTATTGGCGACAAGTTCGGGCGGGTTACGGAGCGTGGCCTGTTCCATACTGAAATCCAGACCGAAGACCGGGATCTGACCACGTTCCCCAATATGTATCTTGTCACCAGCCCGGTAACCGTTGTACACAGCACCGGAACCATCATTTCGGCGACCCTGTCACTTGGCTATGATATATCCCATGCCGAGCTGGAGCCGCTTATGAAGCGCGCTGCCGAAAACGCCGGTTTGACCGATCCGTTTGTACTGGTTACCGAGCTTGGTGATTTTTCAGTCAACTACCGGGTCGCCGGGTTTCTCAACGATGTGAAAACTCTCGTTACTGCGCGCTCCAGCCTGAGGAAGCATGTTCTAGACGTGTTGCATGGCGCCGGTATAGAAATTCTGTCGCCTTCATATATGGTCCAGCGTCCGCTATCGGCAGGTGAAACAATCATTCCGGATCCTTACCTGCAGACAAGTGCGGCGCGGTCTGGGTCCGGCAAAACCGACAGTACGCCGGAAGAGGTCATGTTTGCCAAGGCCGAGGAAATTTCCTCGCGCGAGGAGATCAGGAGCGAAATCGCGAAAATGAAGGACAGGATTGTGGAGCTTGCCAAATCAGCGCAGGCTGCATCAGCGGAAGAAGACGAGATCATCGGGCGGCGCATTCATGGCATCGAGCGCTATATAGGCATGTTGACCCGGCGGCTGGACCAGATGGAGTCCGGCAGCGGCAAATAGGTGGTTGATTCCGGTTTGGCAGCATGAAGCGGATAGAAATAACAGAAGCCGGCCGCGATGACCGGGCGGTGATCGAAGACATGTTTCAGTCATATGCTGATGATTTTACCGCGTTTGTTGACAGTATTCCTCGAACGGAAGATGGTCGCTACCTGATGCCTGATGGAACGCCGACCCTGGACTCCTATTTTTCCAGCGCTGATCAGCATGCACTGCTTGTCACCGACTCTGACCGATCAGTCGGGTTTGTTCTGCTGGATCGACAATGCTTGATGGACCCGGCATCGCTGGTAGTGGCGCATTTCTATATTAGCCAAGAGTGGCGTGGAAAGGGTGTTGGCACTCTCGCTGCGGCGCAGGTGTTTGATATGTTTCCGGGTCCGTGGGAAGTTGCGGTAATGCAGGAGAACCTGTCGGCCATACGGTTTTGGCAGGCCGCTATATCGCGATATACCAGGGACAGTTTCCGGAGGCTGGAACCGGATGGCTGGAGTGGACCCGTCTTCGTGTTTGATAATTCCGGGCATCCCGGTGGCAAGGAACTGTAATGGGTCGTCGTCGCTTACCTGCTGCCGCCAAATCGCCGTATATTACTGCGGATGGATATGCTGCGTTACAGCATGAGACCAGGTGTTTGTGGCAAAAGCGCACCGAGGTCACTGCTGCGTTGGCAGCGGCTGCCGCAGAGGGCGACCGTTCCGAAAACGCGGAATACATCTACAGAAAGAAAGAGTTGGCCGGTATAGATCGTCGAATCCGTTATCTGCAGAAACGCATGCCGGATCTCAAGGTCATTCGTAAAGTTCCAGACAACCCGGAGCAGGTATTCTTCGGGGCGTGGGTGGAACTGGAAGATGAATCGGGCAACACGGTTACCTATCGCGTCGTTGGTCCTGATGAGCTCGATTTACAAAATGGCTGGATCAGTATTGATTCGCCATTGGCGCGCGCACTGATGAAGAAGTCCATTGATGATGACGTGCGGGTATCAACGCCTGAGGGTGAGCGCGAGTACGTGGTGGTAGCCGTCAGTTATTCGTCACCCTGTTCCTGAAGATTCAACCCTGGTTCCAGTACCCGTTGATGCTGCCCGGTAACTTGTCCCGGACGCTGTTGCCGAAACCGTCGATACCGGTTTGAATCAGGAACGCATCACCGTGTTTGCTATAGCCCAGTACTGCCGCCAGATTTCTGGCCAGTGTTGTCCGGTTCATGGCGCCAACGCGGTCGCGTAATACTCCATTAAGTTCGCTAGTCAGGATGCCGTATTCCCGGTCAAAAATGTGTAATGACTGGAAGTAATCCAGCGCGGCTATAGCAAAGACCAGGGTAGTCGATTTGATCAGCCAGCTTGGTTCCGGTAGCGCCAGCAGGCTGATAAAGCTGATACTGGCGGAAATTATGGAAATCATGCCCAGCCTGGTCGAACTTGCCCGTGCCTCGCGATTGTCGGCCATGAGTTGCCGAATCTGAATCTCACGGTTGCGCGACATGAGTGTGTGCTGGAAGTGGAGTTCACGAAACAGCACGAGAATGCGTGCCAGTTTCTCGGCGTGGTGCTGTCGATGAATGCCAGACTGTTCTATTGCAGAAGTGAAGGTGTTGTCGAGCTGGCTCAATCTTGGTGCAATGGCGGAGCGTTCGGCGCGATCAAGTGACTGGTTGATCATGTCGCGGATTTCAATAACGTCTTCTACGTCTGCCGGAAAGCGCAGGCCGGCCAGGGTACGATATACCGCCGGAAAGCTGCTGACCGTAATGTGTTGTTGCAGTACCTGGCTCCGCTGCTTGCGGGCAAGACCTTGTCTTTTATCGCGCCTGGTTCTCACGGCAGCATCCCTCGCTGTCATTCGAGTGATGGAAGTATAACAAGTATTGAAAGCCGTGGAGTTCTTAAAATGCCGTTTTGTCGGCCAAGCCTGACCTTTCGGATTGCAATCAGCCACCTTCCAGCATGTTACGCAAGCCGTCAAGATGCGCCAGGCCGCGAGCCTGTTTTTCTTCTGCTGGTAGCTCGTCTCGTCCTGACCAGTGCAGGTCTTCGCGCGGCAGCTCTTCAAGAAAGCGGCTGGGCTCGCAGTCAATGCGATCAGGGCCGCGCTTGCGCTTGCGCGCATAGGTCATGGTCAGGGTTTTTTGTGCGCGTGTAATTCCGACATAGGTCAACCGACGTTCCTCGGTAATCCCGGCTTCGTCAAGACTGTTATGATGTGGCAGGATGTTTTCTTCCATGCCGATCATGTAAACATGGGGAAATTCGAGGCCCTTGGCCGCGTGCAGCGTCATCAAGGCAACCTGGTTATCGGCAGCATCATCGTCACTGCGATCCAGCATGTCGCGCAGAACCAGGTTGGCGACCACGCGCCTCAGGCTCGGGTTCTTGTCACCGGCGCACATGTTGTGTATCCAGTCGCGGAGTTCGTTGACATTTTCCATACGACGTTTTACCGCCTTGCTGTCCTTGTGTAATTCGCGCAGCCAGTTTTCATAGTCAATGTCCTTGAGCAGGCGATCAAATACCTGGCCGGCATTGGCATCAACATCGTCATCATCGCTTTCCATCATGGCGTCGTTGGCCAGCTCGCCTATCCAGTCGGAAAAATGTCGCAGCCTGGCAATGGCATTTGACTGCAGAACCTGTTCGAGTCCCAGTTCGGAACACGCGCGCAACAGGCTGACATGCCGCGAACCGGCATAATGACCCAGCTTGCTCAGGGTGGCAGGGCCGATGTGGCGCTTTGGTGTCTCGACGCATCGCAAGAACGCCGCATCATCATCAGGATTGCTGATCAGTCTTAGATAGGCAACAAGGTCCTTGATTTCAGCACGATCAAAAAATGATGTGCCTCCGCTAAGGTAGTAGGGGATACCGCGTTCGCGCAATACCTTTTCCAGAACGCGCGACTGGTGATTGCTTCGATAAAGAATGGCAAAGTCGTTGTACCGGAGTTTTTTCTGAAAAAGCTGCGCCTGGATATCAGCAATAACCAGTTCGGCCTCACGTTCTTCATTGTCGGCAGGCAGGATACGAATGGGGTCGCCGTATCCCAGTTCGCTCCACAGCCGTTTCTCGAAAACATGCGTATTGTTTGCGATCACTGCGTTGGCGGCCTTGAGAACGCGACCGCTCGAA
The DNA here is from genome assembly GCA_029880545.1 of Gammaproteobacteria bacterium. NCBI lineage: Bacteria > Pseudomonadati > Pseudomonadota > Gammaproteobacteria > Gammaproteobacteria bacterium. Next base: position 129,127 of record JAOUOD010000005.1, read on the forward strand.
CGATAGTTTTGTTCGAGCTTGATGACCGTCAGGTTATTGAAGTCTTCGTTGAGCAGTGCCAGGTTTTCCGGGCGGGCGCCACGCCAGGTATAGATGGACTGATCATCGTCACCAACAACTGTCAGACCATGATGTGCAGATACCAGTTGTTGAACCAGGCTGTACTGGCAGCTGTTGGTATCCTGGTATTCATCGACCAGCAGGTAGCGAATTCGCCTGCGCCACTTGTTGAGATGTTCAGGATGTTCATTAAACAGCCTGACCGGCAGCAGGATAAGGTCATCAAAATCCAGCGCGTTAAAAGCCTGCAATTGTTGCTGGTACAGCGGGTAGACGCGTGCCGCCAGGCTCTTTACCGGCTGGGCATCACAGTGATTGATCGCATCATCCGGAGATACCAGTTCGTTTTTCCAGGAAGAGATATGCCAGCGCACCTGGTCAGGAAGTGACTTGTCACCGCTGAGATCATTGCGAAGTATGTCGCGAACAATGTTGGCGCAATCATCGGAATCCAGGATGGAGAAGTTTTTCTTGTAGCCGAGTGTCTCGGCATCCTCCCGGATTATGCGCAGGCCAAGCGAGTGAAACGTCGATACATGCAGGCCTTCGCTGCCTTCCTTGCCCAGCAGGCGTGTTACACGTTCACGCATTTCCCGCGCCGCCTTGTTGGTAAATGTCACAGCGTAGATGCTGTCAGCCGGAAAACCCTTGTCATTGATCAGCCAGGCAATCTTTTGGGTGATAACAGAAGTTTTGCCGCTGCCGGCACCGGCCAGTACCAGCAATGGCCCGTCGATATGGCGAACGGCCTTCAGTTGTTGCGGGTTGAGTTGAGACAAACGACTGGTTTCCTGCGCGACTGTTCTGTTTGCACGGCACGAGCATCGAAATGGATGAGCGCACAGCAAGTGATGTAGTCGCAGATATTACCGGCTGGACAACTTCTGCGGTAGATTGATTTTTCCCGCCGATTGTGCGCCTTCAGGCGACCGTATCAGGATTGCAGAATCCCGACGAATTGATTAATTGTTTTCGGGGCAGGATTGGCAAGAATACTCTCGACACATTGTGCCAGTGGAAATTGTGCCAGGTCGATGAGTTGTTTTTCTGCCAGAAGCCTGATGGTGTGCGGACCTTCGCCAGTCAGCGCGGTTGTGTCGCCGCGTGCCAGCATCAACCCGAGCTCATGATGATGCGAACCGGCACTGGTCGCGGTAGTGACCAGGTCGCCCAGTCCGCCGAGTGACCAGGCGCTGTCGGGTGCTGCGTCCACGGACTGCAATACCTGTTTCAGTTCTGCCATGGTTTTGACCAGCAATGCACCACGACTGTTGTCACCAAGACCGAGGCCGTCAGCCAGGCCAAACAGGATGGCGTAGACGTTTTTCATAATTGCCGACCATGACAGGCCGATCATGTCATCATGGGGTTGCAGTGTCAGGGCAGTGTGACGGAAACAGCGCATAATGGCCCGGGCATGATCATGGTTGTCAGCAGCAACATGAGCGAAGCCGGGTTTGCCGGCAACTATCTCCTCGGCAATCATGGGTCCATAAATGACGCCATAGCCGGCACGACGGCTGAACCGGCTTGCCAGGATTTCAACAGGCATGCGACCCTCGTCATCCAGGCCCTTGGCGATGGCGGCGCATACCGGGTTGTTGACCGGGTCAGGCTCAACCAGTTTGGATACGCGTGCCAGTGCAGTGGCCGGCAGGCAAAAATAGATATGGCTGGCTGCCCGGCTCCAGGACCGCAGTTGAGCGTCGGCGTTATCCAGGTGGCGATGCCAGATGTGTAACGATGCGTGCAGGCCTAGCAGGAATTCAAAGGCGTGACCCATCTCGCCGTATCCTATAATCAGGATGTTGGGGTCAGTCTGTCTGGCTTCAGGAGGAGTCACGGTTGCGGTTTTCCGTTGCAGAGCTTGACGACGTACTCCATTGTTACATAGTTTACCAGTACAACAAACGGGCGCCGTTGCCGGGTTTGACCGGTAATCCTGGAAAGCCATGACCGAACCCTTGATTCTGTTTGTACCCGGAAAACACCCGAAACCGCCTGCCGCGGAACACCTGGCCTTATTGCGCCTGGCCATGGCCGGTGGCTTGCGCAGAATTGCAGCGACACAGGCGAACAGGCTCGAGCGGTGTGAACAAATACTCGAGGTGGCGCCCTGGAATTTCAGTTATTACGCGGAACATCGGGATGAAAGTCGGGATTGGCCCTGGATTGAGCTTATGCTTGAGCGCGAAGCGGCCAGCCTCCCTGAAAAACAACAGGCCCGTCACTGGCGAACCCGCATGGCCGGGATCTGGATTGGCCTCGCTGACCGGTTTCCGTGGTTGATCCGCTGGATTCCGGACCCGGTCGTGCGAGAATCCGTTGCTGATACCTGGCGCTATTTTTGTAACCAGAACAAGATTGCCTGTCGCGTACGGGAGTATGTAAAAGCACCCCTGCGTGAGGCGTTCGCGGCGGACCGCGAGGTACTGGTTATAGGCCACAGCATGGGCTCCGTTATTGCCTATGACGCACTTTGGGAATTATGGCACGAAGAGCACAACAAGGGATTGGTCGACTTTTTGACCATAGGCAGCCCGCTCGGATCGCATTTTGTCCAGTGTCGTTTGCTTGGCTGGGAAAACGGGCACGGGCGTCGATATCCCGGCAATATCGGCCACTGGACCAATATAGCTGCTGAAGGCGACCTGGTGTCACTGGATAAAACCTTGGCAGATGATTTTTCCGGTATGATCGGGCAGTATGTCCGCGGCGACATCATCGATATCTACGAAAACGTGTATACCTGGTTCCGCAACGAGGACGGGCTGAATGTCCATCGATCCTACGGTTATCTTGTTCATCCCGAGGTTAGCAGGGTGATCGCGGCATTCCTGGCAAGGTGACTATGGACAGACTCTTGATGATTTTGGTGGCTGTGTGCCTGGGTATGTCGCCGGTTGCGGCTCGCGCCCAATCTGCGCTGCCGACAACAATCAAAAAGACCATGCAGGAAAGTCGCATCCCGCAAAACAGTGTGTCGATTTACATTCATCGAATCGGTGAACCCGGACCAAGATTGGCCTGGCTCGATGATGTGCCACGCAACCCGGCGTCAACCATAAAATTGCTGACCACGTTCGCTGCCCTGGAGTTGCTCGGTCCGGACTTTACCTGGAAAACCGAGGTCTATACCCAGGCGGCGCCCGAGCACGAAACCCTGAATGGCAATCTGTATCTCAAGGGCTATGGTGACCCGTACCTGGTCAGCGAGCAATTCTGGCGCCTGTTGCGGGAAGTGCGTTATCGCGGGCTAAAGCGAATCAATGGTGATCTGGTGCTGGATGACACCTATTTTGAAACGGAAGCCGTTGATCCGGGCGGTTTTGATGGTCAGCCACATCGTTCTTATAATGTTGCGCCATCAGCATTCATGCTTAATTTTCAGTCTGTAAATTTCCTGTTCCGGCCGGGCCCGGATAATCAATCAGTCCAGATTGTCGCCGATCCGGATCCGGGCCTGCAGATTGTGAATCGGCTAAAGGTAGGAAAGGGTGGTTGCCGTAACTGGAAAAGTCGCGTGCACATGGATGTGGCCAATGGCAAGGATGACGTAATCCGTTTTAGTGGTCGCTATGATCGGGCCTGTGGCGACAAGAGCATGTATCGCGTGGTGACAGATTCCGGTCAATATATCCGCGGGGTGTTTCGTTCCTTGTGGCAGGAGCTTGGGGGGCGGTTCGAGGGCAGATTGCTCAAGGCACCGGTTCCCGGGTCCGCGAACCTGTATTTTCAGAAAACATCCCAACCGCTTCCCGAGATCATTCGGTCCATTAACAAGTACAGCAACAATGTCATGACCCGCCAGTTGCTGCTGACCCTCGCCGCCGAGCGTGGCGGTGTGCCGGGTACGACCGAAAAGGGCGTTGCTGTGATTCGTGAATGGCTGGCTGGGCGAGGTCTCGATGACCCCGGGCTGGTTCTGGACAATGGAGCAGGGTTGTCGCGCGAAACCCGGATCAGCAGCCAGCACATGGGTCGATTATTGTTGGCAGCATATTCCAGTCCGCGCATGCCGGAGTTGATGGCGTCGCTGCCCATTGTTGGAACTGACGGCACCCTGGCAACGCGATTTGCCGATTCACCGGCAACGGGCAGGGTGCACGCCAAGACCGGTCTGCTTGACGATGTGCGCGGGCTTGCCGGCTATGTTCTGGATCAACATCAACAACGCTGGGTCGTGGTGATTCTGCATAACCATGCGTCTGCGCCGCATCGGGCGGGTGAGCGGTTACAGTCTGCTGTTCTGAGCTGGATATTCAGCCAAGCCAGCCTCGAATCCGGGCTCGAATAATTCCTTCACATTACGGGTACTTCGCAATGCTCCTGAAGTTTGCAATATTTGTCGACAAATCTTCACAATTTAACCGATTTTAGCGACACAAAATTCGCCTATATTTTGGGTGCTGCGTTTATTAACAAGCGCGACTATTATATGCAGCTCGCTTTTGGCTGGAATCCTGGTTGATACGGTCTCTATCTACGGAAATCGCAGGCTGGGCCGGGCGAGAACTGGCGAATGAAAGGATAACATTGATGCCGCAGAAATATGTGAATGCGACTATTACCGACTCAGCAACGGAAGACAGCCTGCCTGTTCTGGACGGGGTGCTGGGTCCGCAAGCCATCGATATTCAAAAGCTGTATGCCAAGCACGACATGCTGGCATTTGACCCCGGTTTTCGCTCCACGGCCTCGTGCAAAAGTGCCATCACTTATGTCGACGGTGACAACGGTATTTTGTTGTATCGGGGCTATCCTATAGAGCAGCTGGCGCAGCACTCGAGCTACCTGGAAGTTGCTTACCTGTTGATGTTTGGTGAACTGCCGACAGCTGAAGAACTGTCGGGTTTCCACGATGATATTTGCCACTGCGCCATGCTGCACGACCAGGTGCTGCAGTTTTTCCGTGGCTTCCGTCGAGATGCGCATCCGATGGCGGTTATGGTGGGCGTGGTCGGTGCATTGTCAGCGTTCTACCACGAGCACGTGGACATTCATGATCCGGATCAGCGTGTCCAGGCGGCCATTCGCCTGGTGGCCAAGATGCCGATGATTGCGGCTACCAGCTACCTTTACAATATCGGTCGGCCTCATCGTTATCCCAAGACTGCGCTTGGCTATACAGAAAATTTCCTGCAAATGATGTTTGGTACCCCCATGGAGGAGTACGAAGTCGATCCGATCCTGGCCCGGGCCATGGACAAGATATTCATTCTTCATGCCGATCATGAGCAAAATGCATCGACATCAACCGTCCGCCTGGCAGCGTCCAGCGGTGCCAATCCGTTCGCCTGCGTAGCATCCGGCATTGCCAGTCTTTGGGGGCCTGCCCACGGCGGTGCCAACGAGGCGGTGCTGAACATGCTCGAGGAGATTGGTACGGTGCAGAATATTCCGTCAGCCATTGCCCGCGCCAAGGACAAGAATGATCCATTCCGGCTGATGGGTTTTGGCCACCGCGTGTACAAGAATTTTGATCCACGCGCCAAGGTTATCCAGAAAACCGCTCGGGAGGTCCTGGAGCATCTCGGTATTGATGACCCGTTGTTGGAAATTGCCGTACGCCTGGAAGAAATTGCGCTAGAAGATGAGTACTTTGTACAGCGCAAGCTCTATCCCAACGTGGATTTCTATTCAGGTATTTTGCTGAAAGCCATGGGTTTGCCGACCAATATGTTCACCGTGATTTTTGCGTTGTCGCGTACATCGGGATGGGTCAGTCACTGGCTGGAGCTGCACAATGATCCTGATCACGGTATTGATCGGCCGCGGCAGTTGTACGTGGGCTCACCGAAACGCAACCACCCGGAATTCAAGGGCTGAACCGGTTATTCAAACAAAAAGCGCAACCACTCACGAGGTTGCGCTTTTGATCTGCCTGCTGAAGCGGCAATGACTAGCTCCGGAATTTGTCTCGCCCGTCATCAGCTTTGACGATTTCATCACTTACTTCGTACAGGATCCGCTGGATACCGTTTGACAGGCGTTCGATATACGCCTTCTCATTTGCATCGGGGGGAGAAGTGAGCATCAGCACCAGGTCCTGGTCCATATAGCTGAAGAACCGGGCCGAAATGCAGCTGCCATCTTCGCGCAACATGCGGTGCACGGTAATGTCGTTCGGGCAGCCTTTTTGGGTCAGGGTGTGACGCATCTCCCACAGTGAGCCGGCCATGGCAGCCAGTTGTTCGCCGCGGCCGTGAGTGGCGGCTTCTGCCAGCATTAACCCGTCGTGAGTGGCTACGACAACATCACTGAAACCGCCTTCTTCAGCCACATGTTCCAGTTGTTTGCCGAGTGCCAATTCGGTAATTGGTGTTCGGTCTCTTCGTCGGTCTTCCATTTTGCCTGCAACCCATTGGTTATTATCATTACTTAGTGTAGCGCAAGACATTACAACAAACCCCCTTAATATTTCTGCGTCTTTATCTGCGTAAAAAATAGTTTTTTATATTGAGTCTTGTTGGCGGCAGCCCAGGGTTTCTCATGTGCTTGTAAATTTTGACCCGGTTATCTGCCACTTTATTCCGCAGCTTGTAACAATTTTTTACAGCAAGATTTATGCCACGATATGTAAGGAAATTGCTGTATTTATCGAGCAACATTTACCGCGTGTAATCGTCTAGAAAATGGCTATTTAGGCGAGAATTTTCTTGATGGGTTGGAGCAACCTACTACCATAGTCGGAATTGAATCTGACCCAACAGGGCGACTGGGTGACAAAGCCCGGCAGTGTTATCGTCCTGATAGCAGGGTAAAAAACCGGCTCTCGAATGTGTTAATTGCACTACGTTCCGACGTAGACTCAGGCTTTCGGTAAAGATGATGTTCAAGGGATGCATTTATGGGACAAAGTGACGCACACGCGTCCACCCACATTTTGTTGGTGGATGACGATCGTCTGGTTCTGGCCACATTGGCCACCGGATTGCAGCAACAAGGCTACCGGGTGACGACGGCGGATTCCGGTGAGCCGGCGCTGGAGCGATTTCGGGAACATACACCGGACCTGGTGGTGCTGGATTACCGAATGCCTGGTATGACTGGGCCGGAAGTAGCACAGCAGATGCTGGCCGAAGCCTATTGTCCAATCATTATGTTATCCGCGTACGACGACAAGGCGCTGGTGGACGAGGCTATCAAGCTTGGGGTGTCTGGCTACCTGGTAAAGCCGGTGGATGTCAACCAGTTGGTGCCCAGTATCGAGGCTGCCCTGGCTCGCTTTGGCGAGGTCAATGCCCTGATCAACAGCGAGTCCGATCTTCGCGAGGGCCTGGAACGCAGTCGAATTGTCAGCACCGCGGTTGGCATCATTATGGCGCGCCAGGGTTTTGCCAGTGACCGCGCATATGATGCATTGCGACGGCTGGCGCGCGATGAGCGTCGCCCGCTTCGAGATGTGGCGGCAGATCTGGTTGATGCTACTGATCAGGCCAATCGCATGCTCGACAGGCTGAAGCCGGCACAAGGTTGAGGCGACAATCAATGTCGATATTTCGCTGCCTGTTGATTGGTGCTCCGTTGTCCGCGGCCCAAAAGCAGTGGTTTGAATCCGCAAAGATTGAGGTTGTAGTGGTCTCGCCGGAACAGGCGGAAGCATTACATAATGTTTCGGCAGATATCCTTATGATTCGTGCCGAGGTCTTCGTCCAGACGGTCCCGGAATTTGTCCGGCAAATACAGGCCCTTCCTGTTGCCCGTGTCCTGCTTTTTGAATCGACCCTGGCTATCGATACGGCGATGCTTCATAGCCTTCCGGTGGATGATTATGTTTCCCTGGACTGGAGTCCTGAGTCGCTGCGCGCCCGGCTGGAATGGGCGCTGGTGCACCAGAGCCAGCGTCTTGATGCATCACTTGGCCAAATGGTGCTGTCACCCGACGCTGTATTGCGTATTGATAACCAGGGGAAAATCCTTGCAGCCAATGACGCCGTGGAAACCTCGCTGGGTTATGTCGCCGACAGTATTATCGGCAGATCCATATTTGAGCTATTCGCCGAGGATTCTCGCGATGCGCTGGCAAAACTGTTGCCTACGCAGGCGTCCGCCACAGGCACTCATCCAGGGCGCACTGGTGAAATGTTCGCGCTTCATGGCGACGGAAATGCCATGCCAGTCGAAGTCTATGTGCGCATGCGTAATGACGCGCGGGCTGCAGGCGAGCTGGCGGTATTTATTCGCGATATCAGTTCGCAACAACATTATCGTGGCGCCTATTTCCGCCATGAGCGTCATATGGCCGCGCTATCAAGACTGACTGAAGATCTGTTGCATAGCGAAAAGGATTTGGCCTATGGCCCGTTGTTGTCAGTACTGGCGCCCACTATTAACGCCGTTCGCGGTCGATTTTACCTGACCAGTTACGATCGACGTGACCAGACATGGGCGCGGGAGTGTGTTGCCGAATGGTGGGCCGAAAACCGGATACAGAAGCCCAGTGCTGCCGGAAAGCAGCTGCAGGCTGCGATTGAACGTGACGAGGCTCTGCAGCGTTGGCTGCCAGTGCTGAAAGCCAATGATATTGTCGCTGCGCCAGCTGACAGCCTGCCTCGCGTGGAGGCGGGAATGTTGCAGGATATGGGCATCAAGAGTGTGCTCGTTGTCCCGCTGAATATGCGGGGCAAGCTGATCGGATTCCTGCGGTTTGACAGTGGTCGTGACTATCCGGGTTGGGAGGCGGGCGATGTCAGCTTTCTGACTTCAGCGGCACGCAGTATTTGCCATGCTCATGTCACTCTCGAGGAACGACGCTATCGTATTGAGGCACAGGAGGCGCTTTACGAAGAACGCGTCTGGCTCGAAACCATTCGCCAGGCCAGTGAACTGATCAGCGCCACGGAGACACTGGAAGACCGACTGGTTGATATCGTCATGTACCTGCTGAACGTCATTCCGGTCGATCAGCTGGTGGTATCAACGCGTGAGAACAGCCGGATCCAGGTAAACGGGGTCTACAGCAAGAATCGGCAGCTTGAGACATTTCATCGATGGGAAAGCGAGAGCCACCTGTGTCCCGGCCATACCCAAAAAAGTGCCGAAGTGCTGCGCTGCGATCAATCCAGGTTTATTCAGGACAGTGACATGACTATGCGATCCTGCGTGTGTCTGCCGCTTATGGATGGTACCGAGCGTATTGGTACTGTATCGCTGGCTTCCGAGGAGCCAAATGTTTTCAACGAGCGAAATCATGCGCACCTTGAGTCACTGGCGACACAGCTGGCTCATGCGGTGGTGCATATCCAGCGATACCGGGCAGCCAAAAGTGAGGCAGAGCATCTGGCGGTTATCGTGCGGGAAGTGCATCATCGGATTAAGAACAATCTTCAGGGCGTGATCGGATTGCTTAACAGTCACCGGCATCGCAACTCCGAGGTGGACCAGATCATGGTTACCGCCATTGCCCAGTTGAATGCAGTCGCCGAAGCTCATAACCAGCTCAGCAGGCGTTCTGATGAGACCGTGTTCCTTGGCGACCTGGTTGCCGGTGTGCATCGGGCTGTGCGACCGCTCACCGGCCATGAGCTGGTAATTGATGCACCGTCGGCCGGCTGCCGGGTTATTGTGCCGGCTGCCGAAGTGGTGCCAGTGGCGCTGGTGGTGAACGAGTTGATTCAGAATGCACTGGATCACGGGTTTGAAACCGGAACTGGCGGTGAAATTCGCATTGAGATACATGAATCCGCCGACAGTGTCAGTTTGCGCGTCAGCAATAATGGCAAGCCGCTGCCGGAATCGTTTGACAGCAGCAGCGGTATAGGATTTGGCACCGGCTTGACGCTGGTTCGGTCGCTGATCCCGGCAAAAGGATCCCGTTTTTCCCTGAGGCACATGGATGGCTGGACCGTGGCAGAAGTTGAGTACGACATGCCGGTCATTATGCAGTCGGCGCTGGCTTCGCCCGCGGCCCCGGCCTGAGTCCGGATTCGAAAATTTTTTTGATTTTTTTTGTCGAATTTCTTGACAGCCTGAAATGCTGGGCTAATCTTACACGAAATTGCCGGCAACCCCTTCTGTTGCTGGTAGCGAGAATGGCCCGACCCCTCTTTGCCGGGCATGATGTTTTCGCACTTGGGCAGATCTTCGGGATTTGCCGTTAAAAGCCCCAAATTGCTTTCTGAAGTTGACAGATTTCCGGCTGCGCAGTGTTTGCGTGGCTGACTGTTCGCGATGCCTGTGTGCGGATTGGTGTGCGCAGGACAGAGCGACGACCAGATAACAAGCAGTGTAATGAGCCATAAAAACAGGAAGCAACAAGAGCAGGATTTAATGACTGAATCAGTGTTGTCAATCAGGGAATTTGGTGTCGCGTTCGGCGAAAAAATCGTGTTGAGCTCGGTTTCGCTGGATGTGCCCGACCGCGGTGTGATTGCCTTGATGGGGCCGGCCGGCACCGGCAAGTCGACCCTGCTGCGTACGATTGCAGGATTTAACGATAACAATCCTTCACTGCGTACCTGGGGTGACGTGGACTATATGGGTGCGCCATTGGGTGAATTGGGTATACCGCCACTGGTTTCTCAGAATGCGCGGCTGATGCTGGCAAGTATTTTTGAAAATATGGTCAGCGAGTTGCCGGAGCGGCACACGTTGACCATAGCGCAACAAAAGGAAGTGGTAACACGATTGCTTGAACGGGCCGGGTTAGGTGAACTGGCCGACAGGATGGAAGAGCGCGTTGCATCGCTGTCCCTGGGCAAGCAACGGCATCTGGCCATTGCCAGGACCGCGGCATCCAATCCGAGAGTATTGTTTATTGATGAACCGACCACCGGCATTGATGATGCAGACTGTGAGCCGTTGCTGAATTACATCAGGATGGAAGGCGAGCATCGTGCCATTGTTGTGATTTTGCATAATCAGCGCCAGGTGAAATACCTGGATGGCCAGGTGGGACTGCTTGCCGGTGGCTGGGTCCAGGAAATGAACGAGGCGAAGGAATTTTTTGCCAACCCGCAGAACCCGTTGGCCAAGGATTTTGTTCGTAGCGGCTCCTGCCACTCTCCGCAGCCGGGTGTTGAGCCAGACAGCTCCGAGCCCAGTGCGTTGACTACGGATATACCCAAGGCACCGCCGATTCCGCAGAAGGCGAGAAAATATATTAGTGATTCGTTTGGGCCGCGCGGTTTTTTGTGGCTGAAGCAGGGTCAACTGGCAGGCACGCCCAGGCCAGGCCTGATTGCAGAGATGAAATATGATCTCAAGGCTTTGACGCGTGTAGGCATTACCGTGCTGGTATCACTGACCGAAACACCGGTTGATTCGAGCGAGTTGGAAGAGTTTGGTATCAAGCATGTCGAGTTTCCGATTCCGGATATGGGCGCGCCAAGCATTGAAGCGGCCATGCAGATGTGCGAGCTGATGACGTCTCTGATGGAGCGTGGCGACGTCCTGGCAGTACATTGCAAGGCCGGCCTTGGGCGTACCGGAACCATACTGGTTTCCCAGTTGATCTGGGAAGGCATGCCGGCCCTGGCCGCGCTTGAGCAGGCGCGCCGAATTGAGCCTCGATGGGTTCAGTCGGAGGAGCAAGTAGAGTTTCTTGAGCGATTTGCGGTAGCTGTAGACGAATCGCGGGGAAAGCTGGCGTCAGCAGGCGTCGATATTTGATCAACCATTATGAGTTGGAGGACTGAGTAATGTCATTGGATAGTGAACTGCAAAATGCAATCTCAACCATTCCCGAGTGCGTAGCTGCAGGTTACGTGGATATGACCACGGGCATGTTGCTGGGTGTTAAAACTGTTGATTCTCACCCCCAGGAAGTACTGGAAATCATCGCTGCGGCTACCGCAGACATGTTCCAGGGATCGAATGTCACATTGATCGAGAAACTGTTCAAGAAGTCTCGCGGTGTCGACAACGATCATCATTACTTTCAGGAAATGCTGGTGCTGAGTGATAACCTGATACATGTGTTCTCTCGGACCAAGGGTAACGAAGACCACGTGTGTGTATTTGTTTGTCGTAAGTCTGCCAACATGGGTATGGTGTTGGCAAAAGCACGTACCGCACTTCCGGCCCTGGAAGCGTCAGTGTAATGAGCCAGGACAAGATGATCCCCGGGAAATAATACCGGGGATCGTCGAATCCGAAAAAAATGTTCAAGGGCAAGTTGTTAACCATTAATTTTATTTCTCAAGGAGTTTCAAAATGTCATTAGATAAAGCTTTAAACGATGCAATCGCGCAGATCCCGGAATGTGTTGCTGCCGGTTACGTTGACCTGAGTTCCGGCATGCTGCTGGGCGTCAAGACTGTTGATTCCCATCCTGGCGAAGTTCTGGAAATCGTTGCCGCGGCTACTGCTGATATGTACCAGGGTTCAAACGTTACCATGATCGAAAACATGTTCAAGAAGTCTCGCGGCGTACCTACAGGTGACGGCCATCATTACTTCCAGGAAATGATGGTGCTTAGCGACAACCTGCTGCATATCTTTTCACGTTGCAAGGGCAACGAGGATCACGTGTGCGTATTTGTTTGCCGCAAATCAGCCAACATGGGTATGGCTTTGGCCAAGGTTCGTTCAAACCTGCCTACAATCGAGGCTGCACTGTAATAGCCTGGTGGTATCTGAAAAGGGTCCCGGGTTTCCCGGGGCCTCGCTCAGGACAGGATTGTTGAAGATGGTTTAATCTGTAATATCATGGATCAGCTAGAGGAAAACGCATGAGTAAGGTATCGGTAGCAGCAATTGGAATGAATCCAATTGACAGGAAGTTGCTGAAGAGCCTGTTTCTGCTCAGCGACCAGAATCGTTTTGGTTTCGCATTGGTGGAAGGTGATCAGGCGGATGTGGTTGTGGCCGATCTTGATGGTCTCGATGACTCGGCGGTGCAAGCCTACCGCGACAGCAATCCGAGCCAGCCAATACTTTTTATCTCCGTGATGGGAGGTTACAGGTCTGGTGCTGACCCCTATATTACCAAACCGTTAAAAGTCAATGCGGTCTTCGGCGAGCTGAACAAGCTTGTTGAAGGCAATGCACAAAAAAAAGATGTGCCGGCAACGGACAGGAAGGAAAAGCTTAAACCGGTTTCTACACCGAAAAAATCAGGTGGTGCACCTGCAATGGCAGGCGACGTGCCGGTCTATCATGCAGACGATTACCTGCTCGGGTTGGTACAACAGGCGATCGCCACAGGCCAGGCCACTGTGTTGTCGTCCGATTTTGGTGCTATCACGGTGTTTCCCAAGCAGGGTGTGTATGTGTCCACCGTGAATCAGGAAGATTTGTCAGCCGTATGTGGAGCAGAAGCCACGGCATTCAAGCGCGGCGTTGTTCCGTCAGACCAGGCAGAGAAGATGCTTGGTGACCCTGATGTTGTAAAACAGGGGATTAATGAATTATTGTGGCAGGGGGCCTATTACGCATCAAATGGCCGCCTGCTTGAAGGTTGTATGCGTAACGATGTGGTAACGCTGGATTACTGGCCCAACATTACACGGCTCGGCGCTCCGGACAATGCCATCAGTATTTGTGCCCTGTTGAGTAGATATCCAACTTCGATTACGTTGGCGAAACGGATTCTTAAGGTGCCTGATGACGAGATGTATGCATTTTACAGTGCAGCAACAGCCAGTGGTATCGCCAGGGTTACAAACAGGGGTAGTCAGCCGGAGGCAGAACCGGTATTGCGTCAACCGTCGGCAGGCCGGGGATTGCTTGGCAAGTTGCTGAAAAAAGTAACCGGTTTATAAGATATATAAAGAGCTAGGATGGGATCATGGCACGGGAAGACAAGATAATATTTGCAGGTCCGGTAGGCGCAGGAAAGACGGCTGCCATTGCCGCAGTCAGCGATGTGGAACTGGTCAAGACTGAAGCGTTGGCAACCGACGAGGTAGCGCTGAGAAAGCTCAACACGACAGTGGCCATGGATTACGGGGCACTGCATCTTGAGGACGGCTCCAAGATTCATCTTTACGGAACTCCCGGGCAGGATCGTTTCGATTTCATGTGGGAAATTCTGACCATTGGCGGAATCGGGCTGGTTTTGTTTATCGACAATGCACGGGAAAATCCCATTGCTGATCTTGAGCACTACCTGAATGCATTCAAAAAGTTTATCGCTCGTACCGATGTTGTAATTGGTGTAACCCGAACCGATGTCAAGGCCGAGCCAAGACTTGAGGCCTATAATGCCAAGATAAGGGAAATGGGGCTCAAGGTACCGGTTTTCCAGGTTGATGCCAGGAGGCGTGAAGATGTAAAGGTAATGTTGCTGGCACTTCTGGCGATGTTGGACCCTGGTCTAAAGCGCTAGATTTTTCACAGGTTATTCCTATACTATTCACAGAACAACATAACAGGTAAGAAACTGGGTCATGGATAAAGAAACTCTGGGTAAGACATTGCGTCCCTTGTTGAGAGGTTTGAATGGCACCTCTCTGGATATCGAAGCGTCAGCCGTTATGACCAAGGATGGCTTGACGATATCCGCCGTACTGGGCGAGGCCGTGGATGCTGATCGCCTTGGAGCAATGTGTGCAACCATGTTGTCATTGGCTGATACCACTTCCAGGGAGTTGGCCCGAGGGGATCTCGAACAAGTCCTGATCAAGGGTTCGACCGGTTATGTATTGATCGTGGAGATTGGGGAAAATGCAGTGCTGGCGGTTGTTGCCAAAGCCACTATTAACCTTGGCATGGTTTTCCTTGAGGCCAAGACTACGGCCCGAAAGGCCATGCAATTCTTCTGAGTTTTTCGGTACCCTGTATCCGGCTACCCTGATCCTCCCGGTTTTGGGGTGGCATGTTACAGTTTGACAGGCGCCCGGCTTCGTCAAATACACCTTGAATTTCCACCATTTGTTAAAGTTGGTTACACCTTCCGAAATCCGGGAAATTTGGGTATTTTCACGCTATATTATCCCATGTTGCCCGTTGCCAGTGGCGCGGCATTCATTCATGGCTGTTTGCAGTCGACCATTAAAAGACAGTATAGAAAACAAGGTAATATGACGTCTTTAAAGCTTGTCACTAATGGAAATCCCCATCAAGGCGCGCACTTGTTTGTTGTCGATGATAATGCGACTTTGCTTATCGCTCTTGAGCATGGTCTGAGCAAACGGGGATACAAGGTCAGCACTTTTGAAAACGGCGAAGATGCTGTAGCGGCATACCGTGAACACACGCCGGACCTGGTCATCCTCGATTGCAAGATGCCGGGCATGAGTGGTCCTGAAGTGGCGCAGCTGATGATTGAGCATGTACACAGGCCAATCATAATGTTGTCCGGCCTGGACGACGATGACATGGTCCACGGCATGATAGCCAAGGGCATATCAGCCTACCTGGTAAAACCGATGAGTACCAGCCAGGTGGCTGCCGTGGTTGAATCCTCGCTTTCGCGTTTCAGTGAAGTCAGTGCCCTGATGCGGGACAGTGAAAACATGCGTACCGATAAAGATCGGAATCGGGAAATCAGTACCGCGGTCGGTATTGTTATGGTCCAGGCGGGCCTGTCCCACGAGCGGGCTTTTGACAAGTTGCGCCAGCTGGCCAGGGAGCAACAAAAACCATTGCGTGATCTGGCAAAAGAGATTGTTAATGGCCTGTCACAAAACAACAGTATGCTTGAGAAAATTCGCAAGGATTAAGCTGGTATTTTCTCGACAATCAGACAGTTGGCAGACTTGGCTGGCTACATTTTTTTACATTTGGCGAAGGAATGTTTCGCGTTCTGTTAAAAGTTTGTAAAAACTGTTAACTGCTTCACAGAAAAACCATTCCGGGTGTTGAATCGATCCCAAAATCAACTATTCTTTTGCTAATGGCACGCGCAAATGTGTCGATATTCTTCTGGCGTATCAACCGAGCCCCCGCTGATACGCATCACCTTGGAAAGTAAAGGGTAATTGGATTACCGCCTGCAGGAGCCCAGGACCAGCTCCACGTGCCAACGACGTTGGTCAATTCTATTTTTAATTTCTGTAGTTTTCGGTTCTTACACCGGGGGTAGACAATGTATTTAGTCAAGAATGGTGATTCCAGATCCTTGCCAAAAGAGCAGCTGGAGTACTTCAGTATCGACAGCTGTGTGCTGGGACTGATCAAGAAGGCTGTCGACAAGGACAATGATCTCAGTATTCGCCATGAGGCTTTTGGAAACGTTTATGTTCTGGCCAGCAAGGGACTGTTCTTCGGTGTAATCAAGCGCGAAGAAGAGTTTTATACGGCACCCCAGAACCAGTTTCGGACATCATCGCTGAGCAGTGCTGAAGTTCAGGCAATTCTGGGTAACAGTGCCAATTGCCGCCCGGTAGAAGATTTGCTGTGGCAGTCCGCGCATTTTGCGTCACGCGGACGATTGCTTGAGGGCTACTGCCAGTCGATTGATGTAATCGAGCTGGATCATTGGCCGAACCTGACGCGCCTGACGTCCACGCCCAACGCAGTCTCAATGGCAGCGTTGCTTAACCGTCACCCCAGTTCACTGAAACTGGCGGCGCGCATGTTAAATATTAGCGCCTCTGAAATGGCTACGTTCTACAGTGCCGCCAGGGCCTCAGGTATTGCACGTCCGATCAATCGCAAGGACGAGGTGCAAGAACCCAAAGAGGTGACACCGCACCGCAATCGTGGACTGCTGGCCAAACTCTTCGCCAAGGCATCGAGCCTGTAACCAGGCCGATAGAGCGACAATTTGGCCGTTGAAGACCCGGACTTTGCCCGGGTCTTCTTGTTTTGGCCGGGCTATTTTCCGAAACGCTTCAGCAAACCTGAAAAAGCTTCAATTCGTCGGTCGCGGAAGAATGGCCAGATCCTGCGGACGCTTTCGCTACGCGTCATGTCCACTTCAGCCATCAGCAATACTTCTTCGTCTTCGCTGTTGGCAAGTAATTCGCCCTGGGGGCCAGCTATGAAACTCTTGCCCCAGAATTGAATACCCTGCGATTGCCTGGATGGGTCTTTTTCGTGACCAATACGGTTGCAGCTCAGCACCGGCAAGCCGTTGGCGATGGCGTGGCCGCGTTGTACCAGTTGCCAGCTATCGCTCTGGCGTTGCTGTTCGGCCGGATCATCGCCGGGATTCCAGCCGATGGCGGTGGGGTAGAGCAACAGCTCGGCGCCATTGAGCGCCATCAGTCTTGCAGCTTCCGGGTACCACTGATCCCAGCACACCAGTACGCCCAGGCGGCCAACACTGGTGTCGATCGGCTCGAATCCCAGGTCTCCCGGCGTAAAGTAGAACTTTTCATAAAAGCCGGGATCGTCGGGGATATGCATTTTGCGGTAAATACCGGCGAGGCTGCCATCGGCTTCGAGTACTACAGCGGTATTGTGGTAAATGCCGGCCGCGCGCTTTTCAAACACGGAGCCGACGATGACCACATTGTGTCGCCTCGCCAACTGGCCGAGAAATTCCGTTGTCGGTCCCGGTACGGGTTCGGCCAGGTCAAAGTTATCCGTGTCTTCAGTCTGGCAGAAGTAGAGGCTGGCATGAAGCTCCGGCAACAGTACCATCCGGGCACCAGCGTTGGCGGCGCGGGCAATAAAGTCCGCGCTGCGCGCCAGGTTGGAATCGCGATCACTGCTGAACGCGTGCTGGGTCAGTGCAACAGTCAAGGTTCTCTGGCTCATGTTTCCTGCCTTTGTTCAGGGTTGCCCGAATCAGCGCTTGCCCGGGCCGGATACTTCGGCGGGCAGTTGCATGCTGGCGCAATGAATTCCGCCGTACTGGTTGATCAATGCCAGGCTATCTATACCAATGATTTCCCGGTCAGGGAAGCAGCTGGCCATTGCTGCCAGTGCATGAGTATCAGCCGGATCATTATACAAGGGCACCAGTACTGCGCCATTGATGATGAGGAAATTGGCATAGTTGGCCGGCAGGCGGCCACCTTCTTCATTTAATACCGGTTTTGGCCAGGGCAGGGCGACCAGCTTATAGGGCTGACCTTCAGCGCTTCGCATCTGCTGCAATTCCGCCTCCATGAGCCGGAAGCTTTCGTAATGACTGTCGCGCGGGTCATCGCAGCGAACATAGGCAATGGTGGTGCGATCGCAAAAGCGCGCGAGTGTATCAATATGACCGTCGGTATCGTCGCCTTCCAGGTGGCCGTGTTCCAGCCACAGCACCCGGTTCAGGCCCAGGTGAGTCTTGAGAACAGCTTCAAGTTGTTCCCGGTTCAGTTGCGGATTGCGGTTGGGATTCAGGAGACAGCTGGTGGTGCTCAACAGTGTGCCTGAACCGTCCACTTCGACACTGCCACCTTCAAGTATCCAGTCGACGGTTTCCATTGGTGTGCCGGCAAACGCTTGCTGGCGCGACAGGGTTCTCGATAGCACGTTGTCGAGATCATGCCGGTATTTGCCGCCCCAGCCATTGAAGCCAAAATCCAGCAGTTTCGCCTCGCCGCTGCACAACACGGTCAGCGGTCCATGGTCGCGAACCCAGATATCATTGCTGGCGACCACGTAAATCGTATATTGCCCGGGGTCTACCCCGGCTTGCTTGAGCAGGTGGTCAATATGTTCGGCGTGAGCCTCATCAAAAGCCGAGATAATGACCTGTTCAAACCGGGCGATATGGCGCGCCATATCGACAAAGTTACGGTCAATTCCTTGAAGATTATTGCCCCAGTCTCCGTGACCGTGTGGCCAGGTCAGCATGACGCCGTATTGCGGCGCCCATTCCGGGGGCAGGTAGGGTTGGCAGGATGTCGGCATGGTCGTGTTAAGCTGTTGAAAACGGGGCGCCAGTAAACCCGGTTTGACCTCTGCGGGCAAGGGGTTTTTAATTGCGCCCCTCGTGAACCATCACACAGGACACTATTAATGAGTCTGATTCTTCCGCTTAAAGGACTGCGTCCCGCGCCCGGACGCGCTGACGATGTGGTCGCACCTCCTTACGATGTATTGAATACTGCCGAAGCCCGGCAGCGTGCCCAGGGTCGTCCCTGGAGTTTCCTGCATATCTCCAAGCCGGAAATAGACTTGCCGGAAGGAACAGACCCGTTTGATGCCAGTGTTTACGCCAAGGGCAAGGAGAACTTCGATCACATGCTGGCCGAGGGCGTGCTGGTGCGTGACCCGGAACCGTATTATTACGTCTATCGCCTGGTCATGGGTGAGCACGAGCAAACCGGGCTTGTCACCGTGGCGTCGGTCAAGAATTACGACAGTAATCGTATTCGCAAGCACGAGTTCACCCGCCCCGACAAGGAGGATGACCGTGTGCGCCAGGTGGACGCACTCAATGCCCAGACCGGCCCCGTGTTCCTGACCTATCGTCATAATAAAATTATTGATGACATTGTTGCCGAGGCCGTGAAAGCCGAGCCGGAAGTGGATGTAACCGCAGACAATGGTGTCCGCCATACCCTGTGGGTGATGCGTGACGCAGCGCAGATCAAGACCATAACAGATACCTTTGATGCCATGGATTGTCTCTATATTGCTGACGGTCATCATCGTTCCGCAGCCGGGTCAAGGGTTGCTGCCATGCGCGCCGAGGCCAACAGCAATCATACTGGTGATGAATCCTATAATTACTTCCTGTCGGTTGTATTCCCGGATAATCAAATGAAGATACTGGATTACAACCGTGTCATCACCGACCTGAATGGCCTGGACCAGGCCGGGTTCATGCAGCAGGTCGAACAGGCCTTTGAAGTGACCGGGAGTGCTGAAGCGGTAAAGCCTGCAAAGGCGACCGAGTTTGGAATGTACCTGGATGGCCAGTGGTACCGGTTGAGCATCAAGGCCAACCGAATTCCTGCTGATCCGGTTGGTTGTCTCGATGTCAGCCTGTTACAGAATAACCTGATTGCGCCGATTCTTGGTATTGACGATCCGCGTCGCGACAAGCGTATTGATTTTGTCGGTGGCATACGCGGGTTACAGGAGCTGGAAAGGCGGGTAGACAGCGGCGAAATGAAAGTGGCCTTTTCATTATTTGCCACGTCAATGGATGCACTCATGGCCGTAGCCGATGCCAACGAAGTCATGCCGCCCAAGTCCACATGGTTTGAGCCAAAGCTGGCTGATGGACTGGTGTCCCACGTGCTCGATTAGCACGACATCCGCATGCTCAGTAACGAAGCCGTGACCCGGAAACGGGCTGCGGCGTCTTTGATCAAGCCGGATTGAGGTGAATCAAGTTAGCCGTCGGCACCGGCATATCCTGGCGACGTATCGCATGAACAGGTGATACTCGTGATTACCTGGCGGAAGGGTTTATATGGGCCTGCTTGTGACTGAATTATATCGCCTGGCAAGGCACAATTGCCGCTGTTTTTTACCTGCTAATGATCCGGCGACTATACGTACTCGACGAACACCAGAACGGTCATGAATCCTGTCGATAAGCTTCCGCGCTTGCTCAGAACCTGCCTGGACAAAAATCTTTGTGTTTGTAATGACGTGGTAAAGATGGACATTATTAATGCCATTGCCGGTGGCGCGAATACTGTTGAAGAAGTCAGGAAGCAGACCTATGCCACACTGGGTATCGGTTGTTGTACAAAACAGGTGGAGCGCCTGATTGAATGTATTTGGGGATCAGGCGAGGTCAAGGAGGATGAGGATTGAAGGGCTGTCCGCCCGGGGGCCGGCCAATATCTCTGGCTAGAGTTTGTCCTGGTATGCGATCATAACCCATGCTGAACGCTGTCTTGTCCGTCTATTCGCTGTTGCTTGCAATTTGCATTCTTCTGCTCGGCTCCGGGTTATTGGGAACCGTCATAGGTCTTCGTGCCGGCCTGGAAGGTTTCTCCAATACTGTTACCGGTATCGTGATGTCGGCGTTCTTCGTTGGCTACATCATTGGCGCCTACCTGTGCCCACGCCTTGTTCGCAGTGTCGGTTATATACGGGCGTATTCAGTTTTTGCCGCGATCGCTGCGGTTGCCATGATTCTCCA
This sequence comes from Gammaproteobacteria bacterium, assembly GCA_029880545.1. Taxonomy (NCBI): domain Bacteria; kingdom Pseudomonadati; phylum Pseudomonadota; class Gammaproteobacteria; species Gammaproteobacteria bacterium. The sequence continues at coordinate 150,062 of JAOUOD010000005.1, forward strand.
CGGGCTCATCATCGATGCCTTTGTCTGGTGGTGGTTGCGCATCATCAGTGGCGTCTGTGTCATGGGTCTGTACATGATCATCGAAAGCTGGCTCAACAGCATGATCAAGGAGCATCCCAAGCGCGGCCGCATCTTTTCCGTATACATGATGATCACGCTCGCTTCTCTGGGTGCGGGCCAGTATTTCCTGCTGCTTTACGGTCCGTCTGAGCTCGCGAGTTTCGCGCTCGGCGCGATATTTTTCATTCTGTCCCTGGTCCCTGTTGCGGTCACGCGCCTAAGTCAGCCAGTTAACGTTTCAGTTCCCAGGATGATGCTTCGAAAGCTGGTCAAGGCATCGCCATTGGGTGCGGCGGGCGCATTCTGTTCAGGTCTGGCCAGCGGTGCATTCTGGGGAATGGGGGCACTGTATGCGCGCGGCATGGGTTTCGACAGCAGCGGTATCGCCATATTTATCAGCGCTATCGTGTTTGGCGGAGTATTGTTGCAGTACCCGATCGGCCATCAATCTGACCTGCACGACAGGCGCTCTGTGTTGACGGTAGTTTCCATAGTGTCAGCGCTGGTAGCTGGCGTTGCTTTCCTGGTGACGCCCGCAATCCAGCCGTTGTTTCTTGGTATTGTCCTGTTATACGGAGGCGTTTCGTTTTCTGTCTACTCGCTTTCAGTGGCGCATACCCAGGACCAGGTAACCGCCGACCAGGTGCTTGATGTGACACGAAGCCTGTTGCTGCTGAATGGAACCGGGGCGGCTCTGGGTCCTGTCGTGGCCGGCGTCATGATGCAACAGATGGGCGATGGGTCCTTGATGCTGTGCTTCTCGCTAGTGTTCTTGCTGTTGGCGCTGTTCGCAATTTATCGTCATTTGGCAGGAGAGCCGATTCCTGAAGAGGCCCAGGAAGGATTTGTATCGGTTACCCGTACCAGTCCTGAAATAATCGGAATGAATCCGCGGGCAGACAACAGTCACCAATAATGCATCACAATGTTTGCTGGATCATTGAATAAACAGCGAATAAACGAATTGTTCAGCCTCCTGCTAAAGTATCAGTGAATCTGATTGCTATCATTATATACATACCTGGACCGGGAAATGGTTACTGGTCGAAGGCTTGTTGCCACATACCTGTTGATAACAGGAGCTGGTGCCATAGGTAGCCGGGTATGGAAAGCCTGAATATGGGGCAGATCGTCAAATTGTTCGGCCGGCTAATGATTATTTTTGGCCGATTCTGCAACCGGTTGTGGCAGCCGGTCCGGTAGCACCACTATGAGTATACGATGGCTGCTGCCAGTCGCCGCTGGCGTTCGCGGCGGCAACCTGGATCGGGTCAGGTTGATCAGAATGTTTTAACAGCCCCGGTTTAAAGGGCTGTTAATCGCTCACCTTCCAGGCCACCCAGTCCAGCATGAATGCCGGCAACAACCGGCGTAGCGCATGGAACAGGTAGGTCGGGAAGGTGACCGGGTATCGTATACGCGGTTTTTTTGCCTTTAATGCGTGAAGCGTTTTCTCCAGGCAGGCCTCCGGTGGCAAGGTAAACGGCATTCTGCCGGCCCGTCCTTCCAGTCTTTGTTCCATGGCAAGATAGCGTGCCTTGTGCGCGCTGCTATCCGGGACGATGTTCTTTTTGTACATGGCGTAAGCGTTGTCGCGAAACTTGCTGACAATGGGGCCGGGTTCGACCAGGCTGATATGTACACCGCTGCCCCTGAGTTCCAGTCGCATGGTGTCAGACAGGGCTTCCAGGGCAAACTTGGTGGCGTTGTAGGCGCCGCGGTAGGCAAGGCAGACAATTCCCAGCACCGAGCTGATCTGGATAATGCGGCCTTCGCCTTGCTCGCGCATTACCGGCAAGAGCAGATTGGTCAGCTCCTGGGTGCCAAACAGGTTGGTCTCGAATTGCTCACGCAGCACTTCCCGGCGCAGGTCTTCCACGGCCCCCGGTTGGCCATAGGCGCCGTTATTAACCAGTCCATAAAGTTTGCCACCGGTGAGCTCAAGAACCGTCTCAACCGCGCTGCGAATTGAATGGCTGTCAGCCAGGTCCAGTTGCACGGCTTCGTGACCCAGCGATTTCAGCATGGCCACGTCCTCCTGTTTGCGTGCACTGGCGATAACACGGAAGCCGTGGTCACGCAGACCATTGGCCAGACATAAACCGATGCCGCTGGAGCAGCCGGTTATCAATACAGCATGTTGAATCATGATGGTCTCGCGAAATGTGCCTGGCGGCAGTTTAACCAAACTGGCGCATGGATACATCTCCCGTTGTGTCGTACTGACTGCAGTGCACAACAGCTCGTCGTCAATGCCGGTTTATGTATAATGGATGAACCGGGGATGGGGATAGCCCGAAAACATGAAAAAAACCGTATATCTGTCAGATCAGGTAAGAGAAAGGTGTCCGGGACTAAACGACTGGATAGCCTTGCGCATTGGCGAACATCAGTTGTGCTCGTTGACTGCCGCGAAAGTGTTTTCCGGCGCGGAGCCGGCATTGGTTATTGTGGGCTATGAACAAGGCCGCCCTTGGCTGGAAGACTGGGTTGTACCGTACCCATTGATTATCTTCTGGGCCAGGTCAGGCCAGGTTTTGCCGCCTGAGCTGATGGATCACCCGCGCTTTCATGGACGTATCAATGAAGCCGACGCCACCGATCAGCAGTTGCTGGTAATCAAGTCGGCACTGGACCGGATTCGTGATCAACAGCATATCGCGGAGATGATGGATGATATTCTCGAGGTAGGCCGGGCGTTGGCATCGGAAAAGAACCTGGACAGGTTGTTTGACCTGATTCTCGATCATGCACAAAAATTGCTTAATGCCGATGGCGCATCCATCTATACACGCGACAAGAACGGAAAGTTGTATTTCCGGTTATGGCGCAATGCATCTACTGATACAAAGGCGGAGGCACAAAAGACTCTGGTAGGCGACAAGAGTATTGCCGGCTACGTCGCACAAACCGGTGAGCCGGTTTTGCTGGACGATGCCTACGATATTCCCGAATCAGCACCTTACACGTTTAACCCGGCGTCGGATCGCAGCATTAATTACCATACGCGCTCCATGCTCACTTTGCCCATGCGTAACAAGGCCGGTGATGTGGTTGGTGTGTTGCAGCTGATTAATCGCAAACGAGAGCCTGATGCCCGGCTGGCTACCGCCGGGGATTGTGATGCGTTCGTCGTGTCATTTGGTGAGCCGGATATTCGCATTGCCCAGGCGCTCGCCGGCCAGGCGGGATCAGCCCTGGAAAACAGCATTCTCTATTCGGATATCGAGAACCTGTTCGAAGGATTTATCAAGGCGTCGGTGCAGGCTATCGAAGCACGGGATCCTACTACGGCCGGTCATTCATTTCGTGTTGCCGAGTTTACGGATCGCCTGGCCAGGGCCGTGGACCGGTCCGATAGCCGAATTTATCGCGATATTCGCTTTGACCGGGAAGAACTTCGCGAGATCCGGTTTGCATCGCTGCTACATGATTTCGGCAAGGTTGGCGTGCGCGAAAATGTGCTGGTGAAATCTCACAAGCTCTACCCGTTTGAAATGGAAGTACTCAAGCAGCGTTTCCTGCTGGCGCGGACCAGCTTCGAGCGGGAGTCGATGTCACGAATTATCGGGCTGTACGAGCGGGCCGAACACCCCGACCAGGTGGCTGAGGAGCGTGAGCAAATTGAGCAACTGCTGAAGCAAGAAGGGCAGAGACTTGACCGATTCCTCGAAGTGGTGCTGCACGCAAACGAACCCGCAGTATCCGATACCTTGGCAAGCGACGAGTTGCAAGAAGTGGCGAAATACCGGTTTCGAAATGTCGACGGCAGGACCACGCGGTTGCTGGATGATTTCGAATTTGCCTGCCTCGCGCTTGCAAAGGGCAGCTTGAACGAGGAAGAGCGCCTGGAGATCGAGTCCCATGTGACCCACACTTTTGCCTTCCTCAGCCTGATTCCGTGGACGCGGAACCTGTCGAAACTGCCCCATATTGCCTACGGTCACCACGAGAAACTGGACGGCACCGGTTACCCGTTGGGGCTGAGTGGTGACGAGATTCCGATCCAGACACGAATGATGACTATTTCCGATATTTACGATGCGCTGACGGCCTCTGACCGGCCATACAAGAAATCGCTGTCACCTGAACGAGCACTGGATATACTGGCAGCGGAAGCCGGCGCTGGCAAAGTGGATGGCGATCTTTTCCGGGTATTTGTAGATTCCGGTGCCCACCGGCTGATCGATTCCGACCGCTAATTCAGGCGACGATTTTGTCCCGGCACGCTCCGAGAGTATAATCCCGCCGCAACCGGCTGCCGGCATTCGCCTGTCATCGGCCGGCCTCAAGACAATCCCTGTGGGAAGGATCAAGTAATCTCATGAGCGACAAGTTGCGCGTTGGGGTGGTCGGAGTCGGCTACCTTGGAAAGTTCCATGCCCGGATTTATTCGGAAATGGAGGGAGTGGACCTGGTAGGTGTTGTGGACAGCGATGCTGCCGTGGCCGAATCCATCGCTGCTGAATACAACACCCGGGCCTACACGGACTTTCGGGATCTGCTCGACAAGGTCGATGCAGTCAATATCGTGGTGCCTACAAGCTACCACCTGGACGTGGCGCGCCCGTTTCTTGAGCGCGGTATACACATGCTGATGGAGAAACCCATTGCCACGACGGTTGAGGAAGGCGAGCAACTGGTGGCGCTGGCGGAAAAGGCCGGCTGTATCTTCCAGGTGGGCCATCTTGAGCGCTACAATTCCGGTTTGCGTGCACTGATTGATCGCATGCAGGGCAAGCCAAGTTTTATCGAGGTGCATCGCCTGGGTACTTTTGTCGAGCGTGCCACGGATGTGGACGTCATTACCGACCTGATGATCCATGATATTGATATTGTTGGCGCACTGATGGGTGTTCCGGCAGTGAAGGTGGATGCATCCGGCGCCCATGTTTTGACCGATCATATTGATATCGCCAATGCGCGAATTGAGTTTGAGGGCGGGGCGGTTGCCAATGTCACCGCAAGTCGCGTATCCAACAAGCGTTTTCGTCGTATCCGCGTATTTGGCAGCAAGCAGTACTACAGCCTCGACTTTGCCGAGCAGCGCCTGGAAGTGGTTACTGCCGGGGACATTGATCCGGAAACCGGACGCCCTTCCATTACCCAGGAAAAACTGGATATCGAACCGCAACCGCCACTGGATGCGGAACTGGCCGATTTTATTGATGCAGTCCGAAACAAGCGCCCACCACTGGTGGACGGACGTACAGGTCTTGAGGCCTTGCGCATGGCATTCAAGATTAAGGAGTCTATTGGTTTATGAGTAAAGAAATCACCTCTGTTCCCTTTCTCGATCTGACAAAGGAATTTAGCAGTCTTGAAGAAGAGTGGTTCGCCATGATTCGCGAAGTTGGCAGCAAGGGCGCGTTCATTCTTGGCGAGAACGTCAGTGCTTTTGAAAGGGAGGCTGCGGAATATCTTGGTGTTAAATCTACCATCAGTGTTGCTAACGGTACCGATGCACTGGTGTTGTCGCTGCGCGCACTGGGCGTTGGTCCGGGCGATGAAGTGATTACTTCGCCTTATACATTCTTTGCCAGTGCCGAAGCGGTCAACATGGTTGGTGCAACACCGGTTTTTGCCGATATCGACTATGACAGTTTCTGCCTGGACCCGGACAGTGTTCGTTCGAAGATTACCGGCAAGACGCGAGCCATTATCCCTGTGCATATATTTGGTCAGCCGGTAAACATGGATGCACTCGGCAGTATTGCCAGCGACCATGGCCTGCGTATTGTTGAAGATTGTGCCCAGGCATTTGGTGCGAGCGATGGCCAGAAGCGAGTCGGCGCCTGGGGTGATGCCGGCAGTTTCAGTTTTTACCCGACCAAGGTTCTCGGTTGTTACGGTGACGGCGGTTTGATCTCCACCAATAACGAAGAGATTGATGCCCATATTCGCAAGCTGCGCAACCACGGCGCGACTGCGCCCTTTATGCACGACGAGATTGGCACCAACAGCCGGTTGGATGAAATCCAGGCAGCATTGTTGCGAATCAAGCTCCGGTCCATGGACGTGGCGCTCGCCGGGCGTCGTCGCGTCGCAGCCATGTATACTGAGCGGCTTAAAGATGTGGCTATAGCGGTGCCGGCTATCAAGGAAGGCATAGGCCATGCCTATAACCTTTTCACTATTCGCATCAATAATCGTGACCAGGTGCGCGAGCGCCTGACCAATGCAAAAGTGGGTTCATCCCTGTGTTACCCGTTGCCGTTACATTTGCAGGAAGTGTACAAGCCTCTTGGATACAAGCCGGGAGACCTGCCTGTTGCCGAAAAGGCGTCTACGGAAGCGCTGTCGTTACCGATTTATCCGGATATGCCCAAGGACCATATACAATATGTATGTGACCTGGTTGTGGACGCGGTATCCGGGTAAAAACCCGAAAATTGACCCTGAAATGGATTTCGGGGAATTCAGTGACATTTCCTGCCTAGCGACTATTCTCTAGAAGAGGGGGAAGAGGCACGATCTTCCTTCCTGAAAAATCAACAAGTTAGTATATAGTCCAGATAATCCGTGCTGGATCAGGCGGCCATGGCTGGATAATTTCGCGGAGGAGGGGTTATGGGGGTGTCGACGAATTTTGCGGTCGCGGGGGCGTTCGCCCTGCTGCTGGCGGGGCTGGCAAATGCGGGTGACAGTACAAGTCAGCCGATTCGGGGCGGTGGCGCGCATTTTTCCTGGGTAGTGTTCGAGGCGCTTGAATCTGAACTGGAACAGAAAACCGGGCGCGAGCTTACCCTGTTCGGTCGAAAGTCCATGCTTGGTGCAGGCTGCAAGGCGGGCATTGATGTGGCCAAGGAAAGTCGTCCTGGTCATGAGACCTTTGGCCTGGTGTGCTGTGATACAAAAAAGGAGATTCTTGAAAAAGAAGGCCTGGTCCAGCACCCGATTGCCAACGAACCGATTCTTATTCTTGTGAACAAGTCCAACCCGGTAAATGATCTGTCCGTTGACCAGGTGCGCGGCCTGTTCAGTGGCAAGATTCGTAACTGGAAACAGGTAGGCGGGCCGGACAAACCGGTTGCCGTGATCACCCGTCTGCATTGCAAACACAATCCCGGGCACTGGAAAACAATCCTGCCGGGTGAGGAGCATTTCAGCAAGGATCGCGTCAACGTCAAAAGCGCCGCAGAAATGGTGGCGCGGGTCACGGATTTTGCCAATGCCATAGGTCATACCGGTTCCACCTGGGACTTTGGCAGCGACAGCCGGGTCAAGGCAGTGAAAATTGGCGGGATCGAGGCCAGCACCGAAAACATGAAGAAGAAGCGTTATCCGTTTTTCCGGCAACTGGGTGTGGTGACAGTCAAACAGCCTGGCAAGGATGTTATGCAGATTATTCATGAAGTTCAGGCAGGTGAAAGTTTCAGGAAGTTGGCCAGGCAATACAGCTTGCAGCCGTTACATTGATCGGGAAAGCAGATACTGGTGGAATCGTGATTTCGATTCTTGGCACATATCATAGACGACTCGTTTTTTACATGGTGCTGTTGCTGGTATTCCTGGTGACAGTCTTGCTGGTCAATTACCAGATCAGTCGCAGTGCCATTGTCGAGCAGGCACAAAACAGTCTTGAACGCCTGGCCAGCCAGGTGAGCAGTAACGTCGCACTGGAATCCCGTGCACTCGACCAGCATGTCGAGATGATCCGCAACAGTATTGAATTGTCGGAATACATGTTTATTGTCGTGTCCATTGGCAGTTCGCCGGAGCCATTGCAGACGCTGTTCTCCCGGAAATTTGGCTGGTTGCCTGTCGGTCATGCCATGGCCATATCACGCAAGGGCAAGCAGCTGTTGCCGGAAAAGCGCAAGGACTTTTCCGCGGTAATCAGGGATAAAATTGATTTCACTACACCGACGCGCAGCAGTTTCTTTATTCTGCATCATGACGTGATTCACATTGTGTCAGTCGCACCGGTTTATTATCAGAAGGAGTTTCTTGGCAACTTCATTCTGGTACGGGATCTGGACAAGGAATGGATGACCCAGGTTGCAAGGGAAAGCGGAGGACATCTTTTTCTTGTAAACAGGAGCGAACTGGTATGGACCACCCGGAAACAGCTGCAACCGGGCAGCAGTTTTTCGGTGACAGACGGCATGATCATGGCGGGGTCGGAGAAGTATCGCGCCCAGCCCATTATTCTTGATGAAGGCGCCAAAGGCTTGTTGCTGTGGTTTGGCCTGGATGAATACAAGCTCACCAACGCGTTGGCAAAAAACGGGTACCTTCTTCTTGGCGGTGTACTCGCCGGATCGCTGGCAATCCTGTTTTCCGGGTTTCTGATGCTGCGAAACTTCCGCAGTCCCTTGCGGAACCTGTTGCACAAGATGCAGCAGGTCGAAAGCGGAGACTTTCCCCGAATCGAGAAGCTGCCTTTTTCGGACGAAATCAGTCAGCTGAATAACCGGTTCTCGGAAATGGTGCAAAGCCTTGAATCACAACAAAAGGAAATTGAAACCAAGAACGAGCAGCTTGCCGAACAGGCATCAACCGATGTGCTGACCGGCCTGTTTAACCGGCGCCATTTGTATGATTTGTTTCCCAAGCTGTTGTCTGAATCTCGACGCAACAATAAACAGCTGGTGGTAATTCTTGCCGACCTTGACAAGTTCAAGAACATTAATGATCGGTATGGCCATTTGCTGGGTGATGAATGCCTGCGTCATTTCTCGCACATTATGCAGATGTGTTGCCGATCCAGTGATTTTATCTTTCGCATGGGTGGAGAGGAATTCCTGATCCTCAGTATCGGCGACTATGAAGGCGGTATGGTGTTGGCGGAAAAAATTCGCAAGTCTCTTGAAAGCTCGCCACTGGATCACAAATCCGGCCTGGTAAACCTGACTGTAAGTATTGGAGTGGGGGCGGCGCCGGAAGGGGCGGCGCCGGATACACTTAATGAAGTCCTGGCGGACGTGGACCGGGCGTTGTATGAGGCCAAGGCGCGCGGTCGAAACAGGGTTGCAGCAGTCACTTCCGGATAACGCGGCCGAGCAGTCAGAAGGTGCTACCGTTCCAGCCCCAGAACGCCCGGGGCGCGTCGGAAAATTCTGTGTATATCCTTCCTTTGTCAATACCGGTAGCGGACTCCATAAATTCCGCGAGGATCGCTGATAACTCGGTGGTACGGGAACCCGGCAAGCCGATGGACTTCAGTTCGAGATAGGCGCAAGGTGCGTCGGTTCCGGCAAAACACATGGGTTTTTGCGGCTCGATGGCGACCATGACATATTGCTCCGGCTTGCCCAGTGCCTGGGCTACCAGTGCAGATGCCTGTTTCAGCAGCGCGGGCTTGTCTGATTCATTCAGTCCCGTATTGGTTTGTATGGATAAATATGGCATGAAGGCCTCCTCGGTAATGTGATCTCAGAGTATTTACCATGTTGGAGTGTGGTCGCCAACTTTGGGCTGGTACATGATCAGGTGTTTGCGTGACAGGTGTCATGCGCTGTTTGCTGACAGGCAAGGTTTGTGAAATGAATAATGATAAGCGTCGTTATGCCCCGGCTTGTGACCGCAACCGGGAACCGATACTCGAGGTGCTACGCAATGCATTGCCTGCGTCAGGCAGTGTGCTTGAAGTGGGTAGCGGTACCGGTCAACACGCGGTGTGGTTTGCACCAGTGTTTCCCGGTCTGCAGTGGCAGCCGTCAGATAGAGTCGATAATCTTGACAGCATTGATGCCTGGCGTGAGCACGAGAATTCAGCCAATGTTTTGCCGGCCATGGAGCTGGACTTGTCACGGTATGCGTGGCCGGAACAACGCTATGATGCCGTTGTCTGTATCAACACCATTCATATTGTTTCCTGGGAGCTGGTGCAGGCGCTGATTGCCGGCGCCGGCCGAAGTTTGCGGCCGGGCGGGGTGTTCTATGTTTATGGTCCGTACCGCTATCGCGACAGGCCGCTTGAACCCAGCAACGAGAATTTTGATCAGTGGCTCAAGGATCGTGATCCGTTGAGCGGGATACGCGAGTTCGAGACGATCAATGATCTGGCAGGCATTGCCGGGCTTGAGTTCGTCGAAGATCGATCGATGCCAGCCAACAACCAGTCTATCTGGTGGCGCAGGCGATAGAGCAACCTTGTCGCGGGTATCGCCTGGCGCTCATAATGCTAGCGCATCAGATGAATACCGCTGCGGGCTTTCTCCAGTGCATCCTGCAGGTTGTTGAAGCCGCCGGTGCGTACACGACGGTCCAGGCCGCGAACGATGCGTCGTACGATTGCAGGGCCTTCATAGATAAAGCCGGTATATACCTGGATTAGGTCAGCCCCGGCCACGAGTTTCTCCCAGGCATCATTGGCATCGGTTACGCCACCGGCGCCGATGATGGGCACCTTGCCCTGTAGCTGGTTGTAGAGTCTGCGAATGACGGATGTTGACAGGTCCTTCAACGGTGTACCACTGAGCCCGCCTTCATCGGGAAGACCGATGTAGTCATCCATGCCCGGTCGAGTGATCGTGGTATTGGTCGCAATAACGGCATCCCATTTGTGTTTCAGTACCAGTTCAGCAATGGTTTTTATGCTGTCGTCATCGAGATCCGGTGCAATCTTCAAAGCCAGTGGCACGTAGTGGCTACGCGTGCGGGTCATCATGACTTGCTCGTTCTTCAGCGACTCCAGCAGGTTTTCCAGGTGCTGAGCATTTTGCAGGTCACGCAAGCCGGAGGTATTGGGAGAGGAAATATTGACCGCAATATAATCGGCATAGGGGTAGACCGCACGCATGGCGGTCAGGTAATCGTCGACCGCGTTGGACAGGCTGGTATTGCGATTCTTGCCAATATTGATGCCGGTAATGCCGCGGCGAGGGTTGTGTTGCAGCCGACGCAGGAACCGGTCAACGCCAATACTGGGAAAACCCATTCGATTGATAATGGCGGCTTCATTCGGGTAACGGAACAGGCGTTTGCCCGGGTTGCCTTTTTGTTTTTCCGGGGTCACGGTTCCCAGCTCCACCCAGCCAAAACCCATGTCGGCAAACGCCTGCGGGCAACTGGCATCCTTGTCGAGACCGGCGGCCAGGCCGACCGGGTTGGGAAAGCGGCGATCCAGCAGTTCGACCGGCAGCCTGGTGACAAAATTGCCGCTAAACAAGCGAACAATCCAGCCAATACCGGGAATAAGGTAAAGCATGCGCAAGCCGCGCAGGATCAGCTTGTGTGCGATTTCAGGGTGCAGCAGAAATAACAGCGGTCGGATCAGTCGTTTGTACACGAGTAAAGCTCATTCAAAGGTCAAATCGGCCCTGCATCATACCGGAAGCGTCAGCGCCGACAAATTTTATCAGGGAGTTCGCGGGTTTTCGGGCCGGGCTCAGAAGTCTTCGTCCGGGCGCAGGTAGCGCCACTGGCCTTCGGGCAGCTTGCCCAGCCTGACCTGGCCGATGCGTACTCGCTTGAGCCCGGTAACTTTCAGTCCTACCGCGTCGCACATTCGTCGAATCTGGCGTTTCTTGCCTTCCTTTAATACAAAGCGTAACTGGTCCTCGTTCAGTCGCTCCACGCGGGCTCGTCTAAGCGGTTTGCCGTCCAGCTCAAGACCAAAACACAGTTTTGCCAGTATGGCGGCACTGACATTGCCTTCGACCCGTACCAGGTACTCCTTTTCAACATCCGAATGTTCGCCGATCAGGCGTCGGGCAATTCGGCCGTCCTGGGTCAGGATCAGCAGGCCTGTCGAATCAATATCGAGACGCCCGGCAGGGGCGAGGCCCTTAAGGTGATCGCGACGGAAGCGTGGACTGGCGTCATCGCCAAACCGCGACTCCGGGCGAACCAGGTCGATGGCCGGCTTGTAACCTTTTTCTGCTTGCCCGGAAACCACGCCAACCGGTTTGTTCAGGAGAATGGTTACCTGGCGCTTTTGCTGTTTGCTGGCCTCGGCGGTTAGCTCGATCTGGGCTGACGGGTCAATCCGGGTGCCCAGTACGTTGACCGGTTGGCCGTCTACCTTGACCAGTCCTTGTTCGATATAGCGGTCGGCCTCACGTCGCGAGCACATGCCGCGATCAGCCATAATCTTGGAGAGCCGGATTTTTTCCATGAATTTCCTGTTGCAGCCGGACCCGGTCCGGGCGATTACCAAGGGTTGCCAAGCATAGCTCAAACCGGATCCTGATGCGCGAGGTGACGTCAGCCGCGCGGATATCTGGTATGCTCCTGCGCTTTCAGGAAACCGTTTCAGGGCGAAAAATGGCCTGCAAAATCAGGCCGCCGCCGCAGGAGATTTGCATGTCAGACAAGCTTAACAAGGTCAGCTCCCGTATCACCCAGCCGCGTTCGCAGGGCGCCTCGCAAGCCATGCTCTATGGCACCGGCATGACTGAAGCGGATATGAACAGGGCCCAGGTGGGTATCGCATCGGTCTGGTGGGAAGGCAACACCTGTAATATGCATCTCAACGACCTGGCCACCATGGTCAAGCGTGGCGTCAGTGATGCGGGGCTGGTGGGCATGCGGTTTAATACTATCGGTGTATCAGATGGCATTTCCATGGGTACCGAGGGCATGTCCTACTCGCTGCAATCGCGTGACATCATCGCTGATTCGGTTGAAACCGTTATGGGTGGACAGTGGTATGATGGCCTGGTCACTATTCCAGGGTGTGACAAGAACATGCCTGGTGTCATGATTGCCATGGGCCGGTTGAATCGCCCGGCGCTCATGGTTTATGGCGGCACGATCAAGCCCGGTCATTTCAGGGACAAGACACTGGATATTGTTTCGGCATTCCAGAGTTACGGTGAATACATTGCCCAGAAGATTGATGATGATGAACGCCAGGGCATCGTGCGCAATTCTTGCCCGGGGGCGGGCGCCTGTGGCGGCATGTATACCGCCAATACCATGGCGTCGGCTATCGAGGCCATGGGCATGAGCCTGCCATACAGTTCATCCACACCGGCGGTGGACAAGGGCAAGCTTGATGAATGCCTTGCTGCCGGCGCTGCCGTGCGTAACCTGCTCGAAAAGAACATTTGCCCTCGCGATATCATGACCCGTGAAGCGTTTGAAAACGCCATGGTGATTATCATGGCGCTGGGCGGCTCCACCAATGCCGTACTGCATCTTATCGCCATGGCCCGGGCTGTTGATGTGCCGTTGACCATCGATGACTTCCAGTCGGTGAGTGACCGGATTCCGTTCATTGCGGACCTCAAGCCAAGTGGGCGCTATGTTATGGAGGACCTGCACAACATCGGCGGTATTCCTGCGGTTATGAAGTTCCTGTTGGCCGAAGGCTTGATTAATGGTGATTGCATGACTGTTACCGGCAAGACTATCGCCGAGAATCTTGCAGACGTTCCGGGGCTTAGCGAAGGCCAGGACATCATCCTGCCGCTGGATAAGCCCATCAAGGACAGCGGTCACATCCAGATTCTCAAGGGTACGCTGGCACCGGGTGGCTCGGTTGCCAAGATCACCGGCAAGGAAGGGCTGCGCTTCGAAGGGCCTGCACGTGTCTATGATTGCGAAGAAGATATGCTCAAGGGTCTTGAGAACAACGAGATACAGAAGGGCGAGGTTGTGGTCATTCGCTACGAAGGACCCAAGGGTGGGCCCGGCATGCCGGAAATGCTGACACCGACTTCTGCCATTATGGGTGCCGGCCTCGGTAACGATGTGGCCTTGATTACCGATGGTCGATTCTCCGGTGGCTCGCACGGTTTCATTATCGGTCACGTGGTACCGGAGGCGCAGGAAGGCGGTCCCATCGGCTTGATCAGGAATGGTGACATTGTGACTATCGACGCAAACAAGAATATTCTTGATGTGGCGGTCAGTGATGATGAAATGGCGGCACGCCGGAAAGACTGGGTCATGCCTGAGTACAAGGCCAAGCGCGGTACCTTGTACAAGTATATCAAGAACGTAAAGAATGCCTCGGAAGGCTGTGTGACCGACGAGTAAGCCGGACCGGTCATTGGGTGGTCTACAGGAGATGAGCAAAGACAGGAAGATCAGTACCGCGACCTACGTTATGGTCGGCATCATCGTGCTGGCATTTGTCGGCGCCATGGCATTTTTCCGGTACCACATACCGGGTGAAGCAGAATTGCAGGCCAGTATCCGGAAGGCAGAGCAGGAGCACGGCGTCGATAGTCCGAAACTGGCAACTGTATTGTCACTGGCATCCATCAAGTACCAGATGATTGGTTACCCGGAGAAAGCCGCGGAGATGTACCAGCGTATTCTTGATATTGACCTGAAACACAATGATGAGGTGTCGGATATCGTGATTCTGTCCATGCAACGGTTGGCGAGATTGCATGATGCGGCGCAGGAGTACAGTAAAGCCACGGAGCTGTACGTCCGTGCGCATGGGCTGGAGCAGAAGCTGGTCAAAAAGACAGCATCGCGGCTTGACGAACTAATGCGTAAACAGAAGAGCAAGCCGGGCCTTTCTGCTGAAGAGCAGGCGGAAATATCCGGGCTGAGTATCTACCAGCCGATCGTTGTCAGCACGTTGAAGACTTCCCTGGCCGGGCTTGATCCGGTCAAGGACAAGGCGCTGGTTGCACTGCTCAAATCAAGACTGGCAACACTGACATCTGCTCAGGCCAGGTAAACCACTCCGGGAGCGGAGCATGATACGGAAGCTGATAATCAAGTTGCTGATATTGCTGCTGGTGGTTGGCGCCTGGCTGTTTTATTTCAACCCGGCAATGATGAGCCGGATCAATCCCGCATCAATCAGGCAGATGACTGAAGGCATTGGCAGCACTATCAGCACTGATTTGCCGTCGGTCGAGATTCCAACAACAACTCGCGTCTATCAATGGCGCGATACCGACGGCAAACTGCATGTAAGTGATCAGCCGCCAACAGATGGATCGGTTGCTGAGGAAAAGCTGTATCGCTCCGACCTTAACGTAGTGCCGGCGACCAAGTCTTCGGAAGCCAGGGAGCCGGCTGCGAAAAACTCAGCAACATCTGACCCCGCTGGCCCAGAGACCCATGCATCCGGTAATGATGGCAAGACCGGGAGTGACAGCTCCGGCCCACTGGATGCCTACAAGGATCTCATCAAGGAAACCCATCGAACACGAGAAGCGCTGGAGCAGCGCCAGCAAAACCAGGCTGATGTGATTAATCAGTAATCAATAATTAATAATTATATATTGCTATTACCAGGCTCGACTCAACGTATTCGGGCTTGCCTCCTGCTGTTTTTATCCTATATTTAATTAAATGTTATTTTTACTCCGGAATATGACTCGGCATTTTTGCCTGAGCCAGGTGCCGGGTCTGGTCTGACGAATGACTAAGGAATAGGGGTGCCTGAAAGAACCGTATGCGTGGATTGCGATACCGGGAGAAAGATGGGTTGCGCAACGTTTTGTTGTCGACTATGGGTGCGCCTGTCCGAAGAAGAGGCCGTCGCCTTTGGCGGGGATCGCGCCTTGCCCAAGTCTGAAGACGGGTTATGTGTGCACCTGGATCGACAATCCCATCTTTGTTCCATTTGGGAGGGTCGCCCGGCAGCGTGCCGTGGCTACGATTGTAATCATGATCGATTCCTCCAGGTTGTACTCAAGGAAGGGTTTCAAAGTCTGAAACAGGTGGTAACCAGCAAGGTATTGATTCCGCTGGAGTGTCACGTCCAGATCCCGGTGGTATCCATTAGTAGCGAGAGTGACTGGTTGCCGGAATCCACATGATTATAGGTTAGCAGCAGACAGTGGTTGATGAAGTGAAGCGTGAGCCGGCACGGTATTTGGAGCTGCGGCGTGCTGCCCGGGGCCGGGCGACTTATCCCGCGCGCTTCTTAACCGGCTCAAATCCTTCAGGCAGTATTTGTTCCTGTTCAAGGTCGGTGAAATTCCACAGGTTGTGGTCCAGCATCTGGCTGGGTGCAATATTGCCGGCGGCATTGAGAATGTTGGCCGGGACCTTCGGGTTTTCCGCGGCCAGGTCGGCAATCAGTTTTTTCACTTTCTTGCGCGTCATGTTTTCCTGTGAACCGCACAGGTTACACGGGATGATCGGGAACCGTTGTTCGTTGGCGTATTCGATAATGTCCGATTCCTGGCAGAATGCCAGTGGCCTGATCACCATGTTCTGCTTGTTATCGGTGAGCAGTTTCGGCGGCATGGTGCGAATAATGCCGCTGTACATTATCGACATCATCAGGCTTTCAATAATGTCATCACGATGATGGCCGAGTGCGATCTTGTTGAAGCCGTTTTTCTCGGCATAGCCGTAAATGGTGCCGCGACGCAGGCGTGAGCACAGCGAGCAATAGGTTTTACCCTCGGGGATTTTGTCCACCACCACCGAGTAGGTGTTCTTTTTGTAGATTTCGTAGGGGTAGCCTTTTTCATCCAGCCATGCGCGCATGCCGGTGTCATCCCAGCCAGGCTGCTGCTGGTCGAGCGTGAACGCAAATATATCGAAACTGTACTTGGCCTTGATTCGCGCCTTGTGCAACAGGTTTAGCAGGGTGAAGGAGTCCTTGCCGCCAGACAGGCAAACCATGACCCGGTCGCCGGCCTCGATCATTTTGTATTCAGAGATGGCCTTGCCCATGTAATGGAACAGTTTTTTTTCAGCTTGGGTCTGGGCCATGGCGGTGCTCGCTGTATTGATGATGTTGATTCAGTGTAGTGGGTACTGAACGAAAATGGGGCCAGCCGCCGAAGCATGCTGGCCCCACTCATGGAACTGAGCTTCTCGGGCGGATTAGGCCTTGAAGTTGTCCATGTTGTCGGTATTCTTGTTGCTACCGTCTTCGAAGCCGGCATCATAGGCTTCGGTGTGACGCTGTTCTTCACGGTCAGGGTTCTGCAGGTAGCCACCCATCCAACCGAGCATGTACTCACGGTCAATGCCTGCTTTTTCCATCTTGTCGACGATATCGTAATAAGTCTGGTCCATAATACGCTCCTACGCCCGAAAGCATGGTCTGAAAATTCGAGGGCGCAATATTATGCCTCGCTAATATACGTGTCAACGTCCAGAATCGTTCTGTCGGCGTCGATTTTTGATAAAGTACCGAAAAAACCGGTGGCAGGCGGGAAATTCACCGGAAATGAGCCGGATTAGAGGAGGAAACGGCTATGTATAACGAACATTTTGGTCTTACGGAGGCGCCGTTTTCCATTGCGCCGGATCCGCATTACCTGTACCAGGGAAGTCGCGACCGCGAGGCCCTGTCGCATTTTCGCTATGGCATGCAGGTGGCGGGCGGTTTTGTCCAGCTCACCGGCGAAGTGGGAACCGGCAAAACCACGCTGATCCGGGCCCTGCTTGAGGATTTGCCCGAGGACGTCGATGTGGCGCTGGTGCTGAACCCGGCCATGACCGTGCTGGAATTTGTTGCCACCATTTGTGACGAGTTGCATATCAAGTACCCGAAAAAGAGCCACACCCTCAAGGATCTGGTGGACCGGCTGAACGCGTTCCTGTTGCACAACCATGCCAAGGGTCGTCAGACCGTGCTGATTATGGATGAGGCCCAGAACCTCGAGCCCGATGTGCTCGAACAGGTGCGGTTGCTGACGAACCTGGAGACCAGCAAAAAGAAGCTGTTGCAGATCATCCTGGTAGGGCAGCCCGAGCTGTGCACGAAGCTGGCGCGCCATGATTTACGCCAATTGGCACAGCGCGTCACTGCGCGCTACACCTTGCGCGCGCTCAGCCGTGCCGAGACTTTTGAGTACATCGTGCATCGCTGCCAGGTGGCGGGCGCCAGCAGGGCGCTGTTCAACCGCAGTGCCATGGGCTGGGTCTACCGACTTGCCCGGGGTAACCCGCGCGTTACCAATATCATTTGCGATCGCTCGTTATTGGGTGCATTTTCCGCCAATCTTCCCTATGTGGATAGCACCATCGTTCGTCGGGCGGCGGCAGAGGTCGGCGATAGCGTGCCTGGCAGGCTGTGGTGGCGCTGGCCAGCCAGCATTGCAGCGGGCCTGGTAGCGGCCAGCACTGCCGCCGCGGTGTGGGCATACTGGCCGCAGCCGCTCAGCAATGCCTCGCATCATGTGATCCCGGTCACTCAGGCGCCCTCGGTGTCTTCAGCTGCTCAGCCGGTCGATGGCTCGCTGGGAGCCTGGCTTGCCGATGCGACAATAAAATCCGATACGGACACGGCATTTCAGGCACTGTTTGCCAGCTGGCAGCTCAATCTTGGCGAACTCGGTCAACGCACCGGTTGTGAGCTGGCGGCCGACGCGGGGCTGGACTGTGTGTTCAATACCGGTAGTTGGAAGCATCTGACTGGCTATAACCGCCCGGCCATCCTGGAGTTACTGGATGAATCGGGTCAGCGTCATCATGTGCTGCTGACCAGGCTGGATGGCGACGTGGCCGAAATCCAGTTTGGTGACAGGGCGGAGCGATTCAGCCGCCTGGACATAGACCGTTACTGGTATGGCAAGTATTTGCTGACCTGGCGCCCGGCTATTCGCAGCGACAGTCTTCGCGCCGGTGATCGCGGTGCGGATGTTTTGTGGTTACGCCAGGCGCTGGCCAGTTATAGTGGTGAGGATGTGCCTCAATCGGGGGATTATTTTGACGATGCCGTGGCCGAGCAGGTCAGGGCGTTCCAGGTTGCACATGGGCTCTCCGCTGACGGCGTTGTTGGCCGGTTTACCCTGGTTCATCTCAATGTCTATATGGCCAAAACTGCGCCGCCGATGCTGACGGCGATCGGGAACCGGACAAAAGGATAATTCATGTCCTACATACATGACGCCCTGAAGCGGTCAGAGGCCGAGCGGCAAAAGCGCCAGGCTGAGGGTCGTCAGCAGATGGATCTTGCTGACGCGATGAATTCCCCGATTGCGAACACGGTGCGCCCACGTTCTTTGCCAAATATGGCGGTGTTGGCAGTCCTGTTACTGGGGCTGGCCGGTGCAGGCTACTATGTTCTTCCGGGTGCAGAAAGCAGTGCCCGTCATGAGGCTGCCGAGCCTCTCAAGGTTCTGCGGCCTGCGGTGCCAGGCGCGGCACCATCGCTCCCGGTCGTCGCTGCTGTTCCGATAACTCCCGAAAAAGCCGGTGGAGCGAGTATCGATGCACCCTACAACAGTTTGCCGTATTACTGGGAAATCGATTCCCTGGTGCGCCAGCGGCTTGGCGAAATGACGGTTACGATTCATGTCTATGCTGACAACCCGGCGCAGCGATTCCTGTTTCTGAACGACAGGGAGTATCGTGCCGGCGAGGCAACGACGACGGGTGTGCGTGTCGAGCGCATAGAACCGGAAGGCGTTGTGCTCAGCTATAACCAGCATGTCTTTCGTCTGCCGCGTCCGCGTTAGGAGCGCAGGGCCTGAATCGGTGATACCGGGTCGAACTAGCGGTGAAAGCGAAACGCGAACGCCTGGCCAGGTTCCCTGGTCAACCAAACTTGGTTATCTGGACTTCATTAAACTGTGCCAGAGCTGCCTTGTCTTCGTCGCTCAAGGATAAGGCAAAGGGATCATCATCATTCGGATCAGCGGGGGTTTCGTAACCACAGCCGCACCTGCCCTGGCCGGGCTTGAGTATGGCGGTGCAGTTGGGGCAGGTGGTGCCGGGGTTTTCGTCGGCCGCCTGGCCATCCAGCGTTATGCTGCCGGGAGACACAGAAGCAGATTTGCCTTCGAGTACCTGCTGCGCCAGGCGCATGGCTTCGCTGGCAGAATGGATGCCGGGCGCAGTTATTGCGACTGCTGCGTGTCTGGTCGATTGTGTTACTTCAACGTGGCTGGTTAGTTCGCGCATGTCGCCGGCGGCGATGTCCGGCGCGCCAATTGTTGGCAATGTCGGTGCGCGAGGCTTGCCGAGTTCACCCAGTGATTTTTCCTGTATAGCGCTGACCTGGTCGCGAATATCCTCGCGCACTTTCTTGACCAGCATTCCCGCCCTGGCAATGAGCTGGGCTTGCTTGGCGATTTCAGCGCTCCTGGCAGCTTCCTTGCTTCGAGCTGCTTTGCGGGCAGTTTCGGCCTCTTGAGCCGCCTTGGCTTCTTCAGCCGCCTTGGCCTTCCGTTGGGCTTCCGCGTGTTTTCTGGCCTGCTCAGCGGTTTGTTCACGGGCTTTTTCAGCGGCTTCCCGGGCCTTGCGTTCAGCCTCGGCTTTGGCCTTGCGCTCAGCTTCCTGTTTTGCCTTGAGGACGGCTTGTTCCCGAGCTTTTAATTCTGCGGCTTCCCGGGCCTTGCGTTCAGCCTCGGCTTTGGCCTTGCGCTCAGCTTCCTGTTTTGCCTTGAGGGTGGCTTCTTCGCGCGCTTTGCGCGCCGCTTCCTCCTGGGCCTTTCGATCCATTTCTGCGCGAATGGCTGCCAGTTTCACCTCTCGCGTTGCTCGCGATTTTGCCAGCACGGCTTCGGCAGCAGTAATCGCTTTCTTGATCTCCGTCAGGCGTTCGTGATTTTCAGCCAATTCCTGTTCGGCGACCTCCGCCTCACGTTTTGCTGCGTTCAGCGCTGCTTTGCGGTCTGCGTTGTCAGGATCATTGTTCAGGTGGGTGGTGGCGACCGCAACTGCTTCGCGAGTCTGGTTCTGGCGGGCGACGAGATAATTCTCGTAGGCCAGGTCTTCCTGCGCATCCAGCAAGACATTTTGCGCCTGATCCTGCTCCGGTGTGGGGTTGAATGAAAATCCACAGGCGCACACGCCCTCGCTGGGAGGGACAGCCGATTGGCACAACGGACACTCGTGATCGTACATTTATCTACCCCGGGAAAAACAGGCCTTTTCCAAAACAGGCTCAATAATATAGTGAATAATTATACTATGGCATTGCATATTTTTTAAACTATGACACTTCGGACAAGTCGCGGCCCATACCGGATGAATGGTTCAGTTACCCGGCGATATGCCCCTGCCAATGACCTATTCTTGAGCAATACATTAATCCCTATGCTTGGCGAAGCGTTACTTTTCGGCCATGGCTCCCTGTTGCGGTTTGAGGCCAGGAATGACGTCAGGGGGGTGTCGGCAGGTTGAATGGAGGATGTATCGTCATGGAAAGACTGGCACTACGAAATCTGGTTTCCAGGAGTGCACCGAAACAAAATGTTACCGAAGTTAGGGAAATCAGCGTAAACCGAAAAACACAAATTTTGGTGGTGGATGATTCCAGAACCCAGATTTATGCGCTGCAGAAAGTATTGGCAGAGGCGGGATATGATGTGCTGGCAGAAAACAACGGGCGCGAAGGCGTACTTTCGGCCAGGCGCAACAGGCCGGACCTGATTTTGATGGATATTGTCATGCCAGGGGTAAACGGGTTTGAGGCCACGCGCAGTTTGCGCAGTTATCCAGAGACAGTAGATATTCCGGTTATTATTATCAGCGGCTCTGACCAGGCATCAGACAGGGTCTGGGGTATGCGCGTTGGAGCCGATGCTTTTATGGCCAAGCCATTGCAGCGGACATTGTTGCTGGAAAAGATTACCGCATGTATCGGGGCGGGAGAGGTCAAAAACCGGGATTACCAGGCAAGGCAGTTGGCGGGTTTGACGGATCACGAATAGCGTCCCGGAATTCCAGTTTCCCGCTTTCCTCGGCACGTGGCCTTGATCAGGGCTGTAGCCGCTTCAGTCTTGCCAGTTTTCGTCTGTCCTGTTTTTCCGGTCGTGAGGCAGGTGCAATGCGTGACACCGAGCGGTGTTGTCTCAGTTGCTGTCGACGCTCCTGGCTCTGCGCGGTTTCTTCGTAGAGCAGGGCGGCTTCAGCTGCACCGCGCCTGATATTGCCGGGTTTCAGTATGGTTACGATAAAGTGCTCCTGGCCACGGGTTATGTGCAGTTCATCGCCAATGCGAACCCGTTTTCCGGGCCGACTGCGCTCGCCGTTTACATGGACCTTGCCACCACTGATGGCTTCCGTTGCCAGGTTGCGGGTTTTGAAAAATCGTGCCGCCCACAACCATTTATCCAGTCTGACAGCAGCTGCTTCGGTGGTCTCGAGGATATGATTCAATTTGACGTCCGTCCCGGGTTGGATCCCAGTGATAATAGCCCAACTTGATAATTTGCGGCGCTCATATGTGCGCTGCGCGGGGATTTCCAGTACTATTTGACCAATTGGTAATTAACAATAATAACGACGTAATCGTGGAGGACGACGGTATGTCCATTGAGCGACGAGAAAGCCCACGTGCCATCCTGAATCGGGAAGCCGTGGTCAAAACCAGAAACCTGCCCATTTACAGGTGCCGCATTCGTGACATCGGCGCAGAAGGCGCATTTATTGAGCTGGACGATCACATACTGGTTCCGGAAATGAACGTCAACCTGGAGCTGAATATACTTGTTGATGGGGAAAACAAGGTATTGGAGCTCAGTGCTCATGTGTATCGTGTATCTGCTGATGGCGTCAGTCTGCGGTTTGAGCAAATGGATATTGATCGCTACGGGGCAGTACTGGGCCTGGTATACAGCGGTTGATCGACTTAACCATGACGGTTGGTCAAGAGTAACGCGTTAGCATGCAGGATTTTCAGGAAGTGATAAAAGACTATTTAAGCGCCAATTTCTGGGTGGCGCAGGTATTTGTTGTTGTATTCCTCGTGCTGCTTCTCAATTTTGTCCAGAAGCGAATATTAAACAGATTGCACGATCGCCTGAGTCGTACCAGTAAGGTATGGGACGATGCGGTAGTCGACGCCTTGCGTCGCCCGTTGACCTTGCTCATCTGGATAGCGGGGTTGGCGCTGGCTGCAAAGTTCGTCCAGCAGGAGACTGAAGCAGTAATTTTTCAGGCAATCGACCCCATTCGTGATGTGGGCGTGATCGCCTGCATCACCTGGTTCCTGATGCGGCTGACCCGCCGGATCGAGTCCAATGTCGTGGAGAAGAACCGGAGCATCGGCAAGGACCTGGATATTACGACAGTGGATGCAATCGCCAAGCTGGTGAGACTGTCTTTCTTTATTACGGCAGCTCTCGTTATCCTGCAGACTCTTGGCTTCAGTATTTCCGGTGTCCTGGCATTTGGCGGTATTGGTGGTATTGCCGTTGGTTTTGCGGCAAAGGATTTGCTGGCCAATTTTTTCGGTGGCCTGATGATTTATCTTGACCGGCCATTTGTTGTCGGGGACTGGGTTAGGTCGCCGGACCGGGAGATCGAGGGTACGGTTGAGGAAATCGGCTGGCGCCTGACGGTGATCCGGACTTTTGACAAGCGCCCGCTTTATGTCCCGAACGCCACCTTTGCCAATATCGCGGTGGAAAATCCGTCTCGTATGACAAACCGTCGAATCTACGAGACTATCGGCATACGCTATGAAGACATGAGCAAGATGGCCGGAATCGTGGCCGATGTCAGGGCCATGCTGGAGTCGCATGCGGACATAGATCCGCAGAAAACCCTGATTGTGAATTTTAACAGCTTCGCTCCCTCCTCACTGGATTTTTTCGTCTATACTTTCACCAGAACGACCGACTGGATCCGTTTCCACGAAGTCAAGCAGGATGTATTGATACGCATCAGTGATATCATCCAGCGGCACGGCGCAGAGGTGGCCTTTCCCACATCGACGGTCCATGTTCGCGGGTACGAGCACGAACCCCGGGAAAACTGATCACCGGGTAATGCTGGTTCGCGGGTTCCGGGTCTGGTGCCGTACCAGTCAAGTTGGCAAGTATCATAAGGTCGCGGGTAGCCGTAACGTCCCTCGTCAAAACTATATGGCCCTGGGAGGGGCCGGCAAATGAAGTTGGGTTTGCGTACTGGTAATTCGTACGGAGGTTGGAAAAAATGTTGCACGAACAGCGGGATCTTGAAAGAAAACCGGTAGAGCTGGTTGTGACACTCAGCAGTGGTAACCAGAAGCGCGACTGCCATATTCGGGATATGAATCTAAATGGCGCCTTTATCGAGTGTGGCTGCCAGGGGCTCAACGTAGATGATGATGTGGAGCTCAGTATCGGTTCTGCAGGAAATGGTTCGGAGCACAAGGTTCCGGCCAAGGTGGCGCGTATCGGTGACAATGGCGCAGCACTGAGATTTCGCAAGTTTGATATAAGCACCTTCGGCTCCATTCTCAAGTTACTGTACGTCAAGTAGGGTTCCCGAGTAGATTGCCGGGGCGGTTGTTGCGCGGGCGTGGTATGCTCGCGCCAAATCAACAAGTGACACCCGTTTCATGAAGCTTTTTGCGGCACTGTACGAACGCGTAATCAACTGGTCCCGGCATCGTCATGCGCCAGCGTATCTTGGTGTCCTGAGTTTTGCCGAAGCCTCGTTTTTCCCCATACCAACCGATGTTATGCTGGCGCCGATGTGTCTTGCGAAGCCGGGGCAAGCATGGCGCTATGCCGCCATTGCCACAATCACTTCAGTTGCGGGCGGGTTGGCCGGGTACGTGATTGGTTATTATGCGTTCGGTTTGATAGAGCCGGTGCTGCACAGTGTTGGCTACTGGGATGAGTACCTTCAAGCCAGGGACTGGTTTGAGCGATGGGGTTTCTGGATTGTTTTTGTTGCCGGTTTTTCTCCTGTTCCCTACAAGATATTTACCATTACGGCCGGGACCATGTCGCAATGGCTTGTTCCGTTTGTTCTTGCGTCGCTGGCCAGTCGTGGCGCACGTTATTTTCTTGTTGCAGGTATTATCCGGTTTGGTGGTGAGCCGATGGAGCGTGTCATCAGGAAGTATATCGACCTGGTTGGCTGGTTAATGGTTGTGCTTGTCGTCGTGGCTATCGTGTTGCTTCGCTAGCAGCCGGTTTTCCGGTTTCTGTAGAGAATAAAACTGCAATCATCGGGCTTGCCTTCGTCGGTTGCCATCTTCTTTCTGACGGCCGCAAGCAGCTTATTTGCAGCTTGTTTGACGGGCCCCTTCCTGATCAATTCAACTATTTCATCGGCAAGCAGGTTATCGGTGACTCCGTCGCTGCAAAGCAGCAGGGTATCAAAATCCGCCATCCTGATAACGGAGCCCAGTTCAATTCGCATATCAGTACTGCCAACAAGGTTGGAAACGAAGTGCCTGTCTTCGTGTTGCAGCGCCTCGTCTTCGGACAGCATGCCGGATTCGACAGCATATCCGGTTGGAGAGTGGGGAATGGTCTGCAGTCGGATTCGCCCGCGTTGTCCGCAAACCAGGATTTCGGAATCGCCAATGTGAAAATTTCTGAGTTGCCTGTTGTCAATGATAACTGCAGCAAGAGTGGTTGCCGCGCCTGACTGCCTGTTAATAATAGCCTTGTTTGCCCTGTCAATAGCATTGATCATGTCAGCTGTAGCATCTTCTCCATCCGATTCAATAACCTCGGATGCAAGGGTCTGAAGTGTCTGATGTGAAGCTCCGGCACCTCCGGGCTGACCGCCGACGCCATCGGCTATTGCAAGAATGATTGCACCATCATCTCGTTGACCTATCAGGATGGAGTCTTCGTTACCTGTTTCCTTTTCAGGTGAGCATTCGCTGGTCCAGCAGACTGTTCCCGAAGCCATCTCGACACAGTCTGCTTCACTGGAGAAATCCTGGTTGATTATCTGGTAGCGAGACACGTTGTTGATCCGGGAATCAATCCCACTCCATATTTTCCAGGTAGCGTTGTAACTGCCCGGCAGTGCGGAACTTCTTTCTGATCAGTGTCTGCTTCAGTCCGTTGCAGATACCTTTTACTTGTGGTGGATGCTTGGCGTAGTGCTTGGCGCCACCGATGCAATCATAGAGTATTCTGACCATGTCGTTCACGTCAGTCTGGATGAGCTCACTTTTTGCAGATGTCATGTAAAAAAGATCGAGAATCTTGATATCGAACTCAAGGCCGCGGCGCTTGATCATGACGTTGCCATCATGCAGATCTCCGTGGTATTCACGGTGGCGATGAATACAGTCCATGCCACTGGCTATGGCGTGCAACAGGTGCAACCCTTCGTATACGGAGAGCCGTTTTCCGGGTTGCCGGGCAACAAAGTCGCTGAGCATCTCGCCGTCGACAAACTCGGAAATCAGGCAGGTTATTGGCTGGTTGCGAAAACTGATGGTTTCCTGGTGATGATACTGGATCAGTATCGGGCATTGCCTGAGTTTATGCAGCTTCTTTGCATAGAATTTCGCCGCACTGTCCTTGATGTTGCGCTTCGGGAAGAAAAACTTGGCGGCACGTTCAATGCCGGTCCGGGTTTCGATGATCTTGTATACTTCACCTTCCCAGCCTGCGCCCAGGAGGCTGATAATTTCATATTTCTTGGCGATAATGCGGCCCGGGGTGAAATTGAAACTGTCGATATCCGGCAGGGTACCGGTTCTTTTTACAGCTGGCACAGTATGTCTCTCCGCAGGGTCTGTTCTGTCCCGATCATTGACCGACAGTGCATGTTGCGCCGGCGATCGCCGTGTTATTGTTCTGCGCAAATTGCTGTGATTAGCATAATATTGTTTTTCTCTTGAGTCGACAGTTATCTGTTTATGCTTTCAGTCGAGGCGTGATATACCGCAAAGGAATCGGGTTATGAAAACTATTGCTGCCAGTATAGTGCTGCTTCAGTTGCTGTTGACGGCTTGCCCAGCAAGCGAAGAGACCAGGATCAGGCAGGCGCTGGAGGCCATGCAGGAAGCAGTCGTGCAAAAGAATGCCGGAAAGTTTGTCTCCTACCTGGCTGATGATTTTGAGGATCAGCAGGGCCGGGATGCGCGTGCAGTCCGTGGCTACGTGGCCGGGCTGCTGCTGCGCAATAGCAGGGTTGGTGTCTATATCGGGCTGCCGGAAATCAAGATAAATGCCGACCATGCCCGGACAGAATGCACGGTAACGGTAACCGGCGCTGATGGACTGATTCCGGAGCGCATGCGTCGTGTAGTGTTATTGCTGGATTGGGTCAAGGTATCGGGTGACTGGCGTGTTTTCCGGGCAAACTGGCATGAGCCAGGTGAATAGCGGATGCAGTCGTAACTGCTAACCGTTAATAGACTAAATGGGCAGAAACTTGTCCCGGAACCGGATGACTCAGTGACGAGTGGGTCGCGGCGAATTCATGTGATCGGCGGCAAAAATCTGCTCGACATCCACGGCGTCAAATTCATAGCGGGCATTGCAGAATTCGCAGTGACTCTCGATGTTGCCGCGTTCAAGCAGGAGGTTGTGTACATCATCGTAGCCAAGTGTGCGAATGGCGTTGGCCACGCGCTCACGTGAGCAAGGACAATGAAAGCTGACCGGATCCGGATCAAAAAGTCTCAGGTTTTCTTCGTGATAAAGGC
The DNA here is from genome assembly GCA_029880545.1 of Gammaproteobacteria bacterium. Taxonomy (NCBI): domain Bacteria; kingdom Pseudomonadati; phylum Pseudomonadota; class Gammaproteobacteria; species Gammaproteobacteria bacterium. The sequence goes on from JAOUOD010000005.1 coordinate 177,294, forward strand.
GATGGATCAGTGTACGCGAATCGACTTCGAGCAACTCTTCCTTGGTCACGGTAAGTGCAAGTTTGACCGCGCGATTCCAGGCGTCATCATCAATTTCCGCGTGATGTTCTGCCGGTAGCTGTTGTAGCAGCAAGCCAGCTGCACAGTGTTCGTCGGCAGATAACCATAACCTGGTACCAAGTTGTTCGGATTTTTCAAGATAGTGCTCGAGTATTTGAGCAACGCTGTGACCATTCAGCTCAACAATACCCTGGTAGCGCTGTTTCAGGTTTTTCTGATCGATAGTGATGATCAGTCGCCCGTCGCCAAGCAATTTCCTGATATCGCGATGCGGTTTGTCGAGACCCTCGGTTTGTTGATCCCATTTTGCCATGGCGCGATGGCGCCGGTCGCTGGTGCATTCCACTACAAGGAAGCTGACCGGGCCGTGACCCTGTGCCTGGATGATAATCGATCCTTCGAGCTTCAGTGTAGCCGTAAGCAGTGTTGCCGCGGCGAGCAGTTCACCGAGCAGGCTGCGAACTGCGGCAGGATATTGACCGCGTTCCAGTATTATCTGCCAACTGGATTCCATGTGCACGGCTTCGCCGCGGACAGGGGCGTCCTGAAACAAGAAGCGCCAAAGCAGGTCGTTGTCAGAAAGTGGTTTGGTCATGGGCGCGGAAGGTTATCAGACATACCCGTCTTGTCATAGCGCTGAACATCACTACAATTCGGCGCCTGGAAGTTGACTTCAGTCAGGGTAACCCTATGAGCACGATGGAATTGATTTTTGATGTCGCCGAATCCGATTTTGATGAGCGGGTGATTAACGGGTCACACGAGGCTACGGTACTGGTGGATTTCTGGGCTGACTGGTGTCCGCCGTGCAAGGCTCTGACACCGGTCCTGGAGAAACTGGTGCCGCAGTACCAGGGCAAGGTTCTGTTGGCAAAAGTGGAGGTCGACGACAACATGCGCCTTGCCGGTCGCTATCAGCTGAAGGGCTTTCCCACAGTATTGTTATTTGTCGACGGCCAGGAGGTGGATCGTTTTGCAAGCTTTCGCAATGCGGACTTTGTGGCGCATTTTATCGAAGGTCATCTGCGTAGCTGATTTGCTGGATCACCCGGCGACAACGCGCTCCGGAGGGTATTGACTCAATAGTCGGTGAAGGCTTTCCGTATCCTCGGAGGGCGCATCGCGAAACGCCAGTCCGATCCCCCTGTTATCAATTCGCGCGATTCGGGCCCCCAATCGCTGGTGATTGCCTTGAGGGTCTGTCGAGACCGGCAGGATAAGCTCAACATGGCTGCCGAGGCGCAATCGTATGTGTCCGGTTTCAACATATGCACCACGCTGACTAAGGTTGCTGGTCTTGGCGCTGATCAGGCCAAGACCGCTGTAATAGATCGAGATATTGACCGATATTGGAAATCTCGGTGTCCAGCGGCGTTCTGTATTCATAGACTCTTCCCTCGGGTTGCGGGGGCTGCCTCTTGCCACCAGAAATGGCTGTGTCGGACTCCCGTGTGCCTGGCGTATCACGCCGTCACTGTCCCCACCGAACTCTTAAATACAGTTGTCGTTTTCTGTTCTTTATATTTTTTATGCAGGCAAAAAATCATTTTATGCCTATAGTCAGACGAGTGTCTAGCTGAAAGTCAGAAAATCAGGTGTTTCATCGGTTACAGGTCGATAAATCGGCGAATGCTTGCCCAGTGTTTGCGCCAATAAGGTGTATCCAGACGATCAATGCGGACTTTTTTTCCGGAAGACGGGGCGTGAACAAATTGCTGGTTTCCGATGTAAATACCCACGTGCGACGATTTTTTCCCCTCCTGGTTAAAAAACAACAGGTCGCCGATACGCATACTGGAAGCGGTAATCGCGCGTGTGGCCTTGCGTTGTGATGTAGTGCTGCGGGCGACGTTCATGCCGGCTTCGCCGTAGCTGTAGTGAACCAGTCCGCTGCAGTCAAATCCCTTGGCCGGATGGTTGCCGCCGTAGCGATAACGCTTGCCAACCATACTTTTTGCAACCTTGGCTGCCGCGGTTTGCACAGTTGCCGCATCGCCCCGCCGAACGTCGGCCGTTGTTGCCGGGCTGTTGGCGCAACTGCAAATCAGAAAAACCAGGGAAGCGGCCAGGGAGCGGGCAAGGGTTCGATTTCCGGTCATGAGCGTGGTATCTCCTGATTGTTGTCCAGGCGCCGTCTACAGGCCGGTTGTAGACAGTGTTGTTAAAGTGGCACGTTGCCACATACGCTGGAACCGGTCAGTAAAATCCCGGATGCGCGGTCTGTAGTCCCGGATAAGGACTGAATCCAGGTTGTCGAGGCTGGGTTGATGGAGTACGAGGCTGTCATCAATAATCAGCAGGAATTCTCTCAGGCCGCGGTAGGGTTCGGTGGTTTCACGGATGCTGACTCGATCGGAAACTTTGCGAAAATTATCAAAGAGTATCGGGTTGCGACGCCGTGTCGTTGCCGCGTCTTCAAGCAACAGATAAAAATGGTTGTTCTGATGTTGTGCGCAGAATCGGGCCAGCGCCTCGCCCCATTCGGTGCTGTTAAAAAGGGCGTCGGACAGTGTGGGCGCGAACAATCTCAGGTTGCGCGTGGCCCGGGCCGGGGCAGATACCAGGATATCGCGTACAACGGCGGGGTCGTGTACATGCTCCAGCGTTCCCGATGATGATTGGTCTTCGCTCATGAAGTCGCGGCCTGATCGAACATGTATCCATGTTCGATCAAACAGGTGCCGAGGTCAACCCGGGCCGAGGCGACGGGTTCAGACTTTCTTGATGGCTTTTGCCTGGGCAATGGCGTTGCCTATGTAGTTGGCAGGCGTCATATCGAGCAATGACTGTTGCGCATCGCCGGGCAGCGCAAGCGTCTTGATGAAATCGGCCAGGGTTGCCTGGTCCATGCCGGCCCTGCCACGGGTAAGTGCTTTCAGCTTCTCATAAGGTTGATCAATTCCGTAGCGGCGCATGACTGTCTGGATGGGTTCAGCCAGCACTTCCCAGTTGTTGTCGAGATCTTTCAGCAGCAAGTCACGATTGGCTTCCAGCTTGCCAATGCCGCGCAGGCAGGAACTGTAGGCGATCATGGAATAGCCGAGCCCGACGCCCATGTTGCGCAACACGGTGGAGTCTGTCAGGTCACGTTGCCAGCGGCTGATGGGCAGCTTTTCCGCAAGGTGCCCCATGACCGCGTTTGCGATACCAAGATTGCCTTCGGAGTTTTCGAAGTCTATGGGATTGACCTTGTGCGGCATGGTTGATGAACCTACTTCACCTTCAATTACCTTCTGCTTGAAATAGCCAAGCGAGATATAGCTCCAGATATCACGGTTAAAATCGACCAGGATGGTATTGAACCGGGATACGGCATCAAACAGTTCAGCGATGTAGTCGTGCGGCTCGATCTGGATGGTGTAGGGATTCCAGTGAATACCAAGCTTCTCGACAAATTGCTCGGCAACATGTTGCCAGTCTATATCCGGGTAGGCGGACAGGTGCGCGTTGTAGTTGCCGACAGCGCCGTTGATCTTTCCGAGTATGCTGACGTCGCGTACGCGCTTCATTTGTTCGGTCAGTCGCCAGGCGACGTTGGCCATTTCCTTGCCCAGCGTGGTTGGCGATGCCGGTTGCCCGTGAGTACGTGACAGCATTGGCGCGTCCGCGTACGTATGCGCGAGATCAACAACGGCATTGATAATCTCGGCCATTTTGGGCAGCAGGATCTGCTCGCGCGCTTCCTTGAGCATGAGTGCGTGAGACAGGTTGTTAATGTCTTCCGAGGTGCAGGCAAAATGAATGAATTCCTGAACCGCTTCGAGGTCAGTGTTGCCCTTGATTTTCTCCTTGAGAAAATATTCAACCGCCTTCACATCGTGGTTGGTGGTTGACTCGATTTCCTTTACTCGCCTGGCGTCTTCAATGCTGAAGTTGTCAACAATGCTGTTGAGCAGCTTATCGGCATCCTTGTGGAAAATGGGTACTTCCTTGATCTGGACATTGGTGCTCAACATTTGCAGCCAGCGCACCTCAATAGTGACGCGTGACCGGATCAGGCCGAATTCACTGAATACGGGCCTCAGTGACGCCGTGACGCGGCCGTAGCGGCCATCCAGCGGTGAAAGAGCGGTAAGGTTGTCCAGAGCCAAAGTATCTGCCATGTGTTTTTCAAGCCTGTTGTTCGGTGATTTATCAGGAGTCCGGCGAGGCCGATCCCAGCGACCGGCGAATGATACCACCTCCGAGGCAGACGTCACCCCGGTAAAACACGGCGGACTGCCCCGGTGTGACGGCGCGTTGTGGTGTGACGAATTCGACGCGCAAGCCTTGTTCCGAGGGGAAAAGGGTGCAGGCCTGCTCGGGTTGTCGATGCCGAATGCGGGCTGTGCAGGCCAGTGGCAGTCCAGGCGCCTCGCCGGCGATCCAGTGGGGCGCCAGGGTCTCCAATGCCGGGCTGTAGAGCAGTGAATCGTCTCCGGTGCTGACGATGAGGGCGTTGTTCTCAATATCCTTGTCGACGACAAACCACGGTCCACCCGGTCCGCCAACGCCCAGGCCCTGGCGCTGGCCAATGGTGTAGTACATCAATCCATCGTGCCCGCCCTTGAGCTCGCCGTCCGGGGTTTTGATGTCGCCAGGCTGGGCCGGCAGGTAAGAGGACAGGAACTGGCGAAAATTACGTTCGCCGATGAAACATATCCCGGTGCTGTCCTTGCGATCGGCGTTTGGCAGGCCGGCGGCCTCGGCCATGCGTCGAATCTCCGGCTTGGGAATATCGCACAAGGGAAACAGGCTGCGGCTTAATGCTGCCTGGTCGAGCAGGTGCAGGAAATATGTCTGGTCCTTGTTGTCGTCTTTGGCCTTGATCAGCTCAAAGCGGTCGCCGGTCTTGCGGATGCCGGCATAGTGGCCGGTAGCAATCGTGTCTGCGCCAAGACTGAGTGCATAATCCAGGAATGCCTTGAACTTGATTTCCTTGTTGCATAGCACGTCCGGATTGGGTGTGCGATTGGCCTTGTATTCTGCCAGAAAGTATTCGAACACGCGGTCCCAGTACTCGCCGGAAAAATTCACTGTCTTGAGCGGGATATCGAGAATCCGTGCTACCTCGGTGGCTGATCGCAGATCCTCGGCGGCAGAGCAGTATTCGTCCGTATCATCCTCTTCCCAGTTTTTCATGAATACGCCGGTGACCCGGTAACCCTGTTCTTTCAGCAACAAGCCGGCAACAGCGGAATCCACGCCGCCGGACAGGCCCAATACAACATGCCGGGAGGTGATCATGGTCAGTCGAGGTCTTTGAAGATATCCAGCGGGGTGCGATGACCGGCCAGGTAGTCATCGATGCCACGCAAAACCTGTGGGCTGCGCAGCCTGTTGCCCAGCGCTTCAATCTCGTCGCGGGTTTTCCAGGCGGTTCCGACAATGCCGTCGTCCAGTGAAAGCACCGGGTTGTGGCCGGTTACCGTTCCGGTGAAGGCGAAACGAAGGTAAGTCAGATCCTTTTGTGGATGTGGCCAGCGATAAATTCCGACGAGCGCGGTGGGCGTAAACTGCCACGCCGTTTCTTCCAGGGTTTCCCGGATGACTGCTTCAATAATGCTTTCGCCTTTTTCCAGGTGCCCGGCCGGCTGGTTGAATACGGTACGGTTCGGGTTGTCGGCGTATTCTTCAACCAGCAGAAACCGGTTGTCACGTTCAACAACCGCTGCAACAGTTACATGGGGCTTCCAGATCATGGCGCGATGGTACCAAATCACGGGTGCCTGGCGAATGTTTCGTTGCCGCCGGAAAATTATCAAGCTACAAAACAGGTAGCCCGGTGCAAAGGTCAGAAATCCGCAGCGATGGGTAGCCCAGGATGACGGAAAAATCGGCACACCGCATGGTTGCGTATTTTTGGAATACGGTATGAGCCAAACTGTGAACTGGTTCACAGTTTGGCGGGTTGGCGGAACCTCTGCATGTATAGGATATCCGAGATAAATAATATTTTAGCTTAAATAAATGCCATAACTTGTTGTAATTAATTTATTATTAGTGTTTCCTAATGCTGGAATCAGTCGATTTCTAATTAGAGCAAATACTAGGCGTCAATATTGGCTTACGTTAGAATTTAGGCATCAGAAAAGGTTCAGAAAGTGTCGTAACTGGCTTGTTACGACAAAAGACCGATTGCGACGCCGGAGTTACCCAGGTGAACACGTTACTGCCAATATTGCAAAAAAAGGTCATGACTGCGGTCGTGACGGCGGCCGCTCTTGTTTCCGGTTGCGGCGCCGGAGACAGCAGCAGTCTTGATTTGAGTGGCGGTCGTGGTGGTGTGGTAAACGGTATGCTCTCTCTCAAGATAACCGACGCTCCGGTTGATGGCGCGCGAGCAGTCTGGGTTCGGTTCTCCGGGGTAACGCTCAAGCCCAAGGATATGGACCCCTTTCAGGTGGTGTTCGATGCCCCCAGGGATATTAACTTGTTGGCCCTCCAGGGTGATTTGACCGACGACCTGTTTGTCGATGTTGTTGTTCCCGCCGGGGAGTACAACTGGGTTCGTCTGGATGTCGAAACTGCAGGCGTGCTTGATACGTATATAGTTTTTGACGATGGCACCGTAGACGGTGACCGTCGCGAGCTGACGATTCCCAGTGGTGCTGAAACCGGGCTCAAGTTGAGCAACGGTCTGACAGTTCTGGCCAACGGCAATAGCAACAAGGTTATCGACTTTGATTTGCGTAAATCCGTCGTTGCGGCAAATCCGACCGACTATTATCTCAAGCCGGTGTTGCGAATGGCTGACCAATCTTCGGGCACCTTGTCCGGCGTTATTGCCTCGTCGCTGTTGACGGATCCCGCGATGTGTTCTGATGCTGACCCCAATACCGGGAACGTAGTGTATGTATTCGAAGGTGCCAACGTGGTGCCGGATGACATTGATGGCAGGGCTTCAGAGCCGTTGACGTCGGGTAATGTCGTGTTTAATGCAGGCAGTGGCGAATACGAATACAAGATCGGTTTTCTGCCCTACGGCGACTACACTGTCGCATTCAGCTGCAATGCTGATCTGGATCAGCCCGAGTCTGACGATCCGGTGATGTTTTTCCCTTCAAGCAATATTACAGTGAGCGCCGGCAACAACATTGTTGATGTTGTTCGTTAATCCAGCGGCATTTTCACGACAACATTTTTTCCAGGATTGAACCGCGGAATAAACGATTCCAGCGCTGCCAGTTCGACGCTGTGCCCGAAGTAATAACCCTGGGCGGAGTCACAGCCCATGTCGCGCAACAGCTCACAGGTTTCAGCATCCTCGACGCCTTCAGCAACCACCTTGATTCCGAGATCATGTGCCATGGTTATACTGGCGTTTACGATAGGGTAATTTCCGGAATCGCGAGACAGCTTGTGAATGAATGACTTGTCGATTTTCAGTTCACTGATGGGAAACTTCTGCAAGTACGACAGGGAAGAGTAGCCGGTGCCAAAGTCATCTACCGAGACGTTGACGCCAGACTCATGAAACCTGTTCAGGATGCCGGCAGAACGACTGGGGTTGCTCATAATTGTGTTTTCAGTTACCTCGATGGTGAGCTGATTCAGCGGGAAGCTGAAGCCGGAAGATGTTTCGAGAACGAGATCCAGCAGAGTGTTGCACAGCAAGTCGTTGGGCGAGACATTGAGCGAGAAAACCAGGCCGGGAAACTGCCCGCATATGCTGGCCAGCTCCGGCAGGTAGCGGGATACGACCCAGCGCGTGATCTTGCATATCTGGTTGTCCCTTTCCGCCAACGGGATGAATTGTTCGGGCGACAGAATGCCCAGCGTCGGGTGTTCCCATCGAAGCAGCAACTCAAATCCCGCCAGCTTGTTGTTTGCGATATCGATCCTGGGCTCGAATACGGCACGAAGCTGACCGGTTTTCATAGCCTGCTTGATGTCGTGAGCGATAATCAGGTTGGCATGACTGTCGGAGTCCATTTCATCGTGATAGGACGCCAGTGTGAGGTTGTTGCGTTTGGCGTGGTACATGGCCACATCAGCACGTCGCATGAGGTCTTCCGCAGTCTTGCCGTTATCGGGATAGATGGATATGCCGATGCTGGCACCAATCTTGAGTGTATGACCCTTGATGCTCATGCTTGGCTTCAGGGTATCCAGCACATTGGCTGCAATTTTCTCGGCCAGGATCTGGCCGGCGCCGTATATCAGCAGGCAAAATTCGTCACCGCCGATCCGGGCAAGTACGTCTGACTCTCGAACCGAAGCTTTCATCCTGGCAGCAACAACGTTCAGGACCTCGTCACCGATATCATGACCCAGTATGTCGTTGATCTCCTTGAACCGGTTAAGGTCCAGAAGCAACACGGCAAATGGTTCGTGTGTCCGGATCGACTCGGTAACCGCTCGATCAAGGCGCTCGTTAAACAGGTTCCTGTTGGCCAGTGCTGTCAGGTCGTCATGGGTGGCCTTGTGTTGCAGATCATCTGCCAGTGTTACCAGCGACGTACGCATGGTCTCCAGGTCGGCGGCCAGTTGATCGATTTCGATAATGCGCGTGTCAAGATGAAGTGGCGTATCAATGTTGCCGTCAGCAATGTCCCTGGATCGATTGCTAAGCACAACCAATGGTTTGTGTATCAGGTGAACACCGGTAATTACCAATGTAACCAGCGCTACCAGGTACAGCAGGGTGATCAGCAAAAATCGCGCAGCTATTTTCTGATAGCTGTCCGAAATCGGAGTTTCATCAAAACCGATATTCAGCGTGGCGATGGTTTTCGTGTCACTGAAGTAGACCGGAACGGTTAGGTAGTAGGTGTTGTCGCCGTTTTCACCAATGGTACTGTCTTCCGTGTAATTTCGCGCGGATAGCGCCGGGGCATCTGAAGGCAGAATAATATCCTGGTTGCTTACCGAAACCTGGATATAGACAACATCATTTCCGAGTATGGCAGAATCCAGAATTGCAATAATATCCTTGCGATTCGATTCGAGTTGTCTTGTGGACAGCATATCTGATATCAGCCCGGCAACTGCCCGGGCCTGGCTGATAAACTGTTCCGCGGTATTTGATTTGTAGGCATTCATGATCGCCATGTAGATAAAGGGCATCAGGGCAACATGCATCAGTATTATGCTGATGATGACGTATCGACTGATACCGAATCCACGTGGTTTTCCTGCATGATCTACCATAACGTCATTAGCACCCTGGCGTTTCGTATCTTGTCTACATCCGTGATCCGGACAAAGCAGATGTCCTCCGGGTTTTCCGCAAGGTGATTGTCAAGTCCTTCCAGGCTTTCCACGCTTGCAAGCGTCGCGGCACCATAGCGGAATACGCGTTTGATCAGCTTCCGCTTGTATCCGTCTTCAGTCATGTGCATCACATTTTTAAGGAATTCCCGGTACAAAACTTCGTCTGCGAGATTCAGAACCGGCTTGCTGCGACCGGTGTCATTTATTGACGGCAGGCCGAGATACATTCGTCGTACGTCGGTTTTCGAAATCTGCGGGAGACTGTTTGTTGAAGTCGTAATCAGTACAGCTGACAGTTCCTGGCTGGCGAGGACTGGCGCATTTATCAGCAAGACCAGCAGTGCAAGCGCTGGCGCCATGCCCGGTATGGAAGCGAGCAACACGCGCAATGGGCCGGACATGCTGCTATTCGTAGTCATCAGAACACCAGGTCAACCGCGACAGAGTAGACACTGGAGTTGCCCAGCACCGGTATGTTAACGCCTTCATCTTCGACCTTGTCATACTGGATTTTCAGGGCAAGAGAATTTGCTACATCCCACCTGACCCCTACCGAGGTGGTGTTATGCGCCTCATCGCCGCTTTTTCCGCGCACGTGTTGGGTAAAGCGTGACCGTGTGACATGTGGCGTGAAATCACCAATACGGTAACTGATGGAGTACATTCCCGTGTTGATAAAATTGGAATCGAGGTCACGACGGTATTCGTTGTACTCGGAGAATACTTTGAATGGATTGAAATCCAGGTTGACTGATGCGCCGTAAAAATCCTGTGCGACATTTCGTTTTGTCGGAATGTTGTTTACATCCCGATCAACCAGTCCATGCAGATAGGATAGCCTGACGTCCAGCCAGTTGTATGAGGATTCTACCACCAGGCCGATCATGTTTTTCCAGGTCTCGTCGACTGATGCGCCGGACAACAGGCTTAACAGGTCATTGTCTTCGCTGTCCTCGCGCCCGCCATACACCATGATCGATGCATCCCAGTTGGTAAGTTGCGGGATGTAACTGATACTGGCGCCATTGTAGTGTGATATCTGCCACGTATAGTTGTCCGCTGGTGGGCGTATCCAGTGATAGGTATAACCGATATCAAATGAGTCTGAATAGTAATAGAGCGGCAAGGCCTTGCGGCCAAGGTGAAAAATCAGTTCTGGACGTATTTCATAGCTGAGATAGGCCCATCCGGCCTCCGTAGCAAAGTCCCTGGCGCCGTGACTGGCAAGCTGGGTAATAAAATCAAGCCCTGGCCCAAGCTCGGCGGAAATCTGGATGCCTGCCGAGGTATCAGGTTTGAAGCTGATTTCATTTTCATAGATACCGGCCTTGGGGTAGTCGGCGAGAAACTGGCTATCACCCGCAGTTTTCCCGGCAACGATGGACGCATAACCCGTCACCTTGGTTTCCGCGGTAGCGTAAACACAATAGACCAGTGCAAGCAGAAATACTGTTGCTTTCCGTATATACGTCATAATAAGTGATTGAATTTTTGTAATTTGTTATTCACTCATTGTAATTGCATATATACATTTTGACCAGTCTGAAAAGGGGTGGGCAAAAGTCGTTAGCGTGCACCCGATTTAATGATTTTCAATTCGCTATTTCGGTCTCAGCATCAATCTCGCGATACTCCCCGGGCATGAGGCTGTCCAGCCTGCAGGAGCCGATCGCAACCCTTATCAGGCGAAGTGTTGGATTGCCGACTGCCGCTGTCATATGGCGAACCTGGCGGTTGCGGCCTTCGGAAATCACCAGTTCAATCCAGGAGGTTGGAATGTTTCTACGTTGCCTGATCGGCGGATTTCGGGTCCAAATGGCAGGAGGGTCAATCAGCTTCGCCCGGGCAGGCAGGGTTGGGCCGCCTTTTATTTCCACTCCGCGTCGTAGCGCCCAAAGAGCAGCCCGGTCAGGTATGCCTTCTACCTGGACCCAATAGGTCTTTTCCATGCCGCTGTCCGGGTTGGCGATGCGGTTCTGCAATGCGCCGTCATCAGTCAGCAACACCAGGCCTTCACTGTCGGCATCCAGGCGCCCGGCGGGATAGACTCCCGGTACAGACAGGTAATCGGCCAGTGTTGGCCGGTCGTGTTTGTCTGTAAACTGGCACAGCACGTTAAAAGGTTTGTTAAACGCAATCAGCATCGGCTATACCAAGTACCAGGGGTTGGCTTCTTTGTTTCCTCCTTATTATTATATTGGAAAACAAACCATAAATACCGGGTGCCTGAATTTGCCCGGCAGACAACCAGGAAGGCTTTTGGGGATGGATATGAGGCAATACTTTGGTCGCAGGCTGCTTTTGATGTGGTTGGTCCTGTTTATGCCCGGGAGCTGGGCAGCGGTCAGCCACACCGCCGGTCACGAATGGAAGGTGCTGGTAACACCGCATTTCAAGGTGCATTACCACGACGGGCTGGAGGAACTGGCGATAAAAGCGGCGCGTATCGCAGAAGATGTGCACGATCGATACAGCAAAATCCTGAAATGGGAACCGGGCGGTCGAACCAACATGATCCTGACCGATGAAATCGGCCTGTCCAACGGCTGGTCAACACCGGTGCCTGACAATCGTGAAGCCATCTATGTTACGCCACCGACCGAGCCCAACTCACTGGAAGATCATGGTGGCTGGCTGGAAACCGTTATTACCCACGAGTACATCCATACCCTGCACCTGGACAAGGCCAGCGGCTTCCCGAAGTTCATGCGCTATGTTATCGGACGTTACCCGTCATTCTTCCCGTTTTCCGTGTTTCCCAACGCGTTTCAGCCGAGTTGGGTGGTAGAGGGCCTGGCCACCTACTATGAAACGGACCGGGAGCGCGGCATTGGCCGTGGCCAAAGCAGTTATTTCGGCATGATGATGCGCATGGAAGTGCTGGAAGGAATCAAGTCCTATCGCCAGGCCAACTGGTACACGGTGGACTGGCCGACCGGAACTATCCCTTATCTGTATGGTGTGCACTTTTTCGATTTCCTGGCCGAAACCAAAGGCAAGGATGCCGTTGTGAAAATGGTGGAAGATTATAGTGATGATGGTCTTGCGTTTCGGGTCAATGCCAACATGGGCGCCGTTTTTGGCAAGAATATTAACGGGGTGTGGCGCGATTTTGAGGCGTACCTTAAAAAGCGCTACATGCCGCAAATCGAGGGCCTGCAAAAAAGTGGTCTTGTAGAGGGGCAACGCCTGACTGCGCACGGCTATGATACCGGCAATGCCCGGCTGCTTGACGGCGATCTCTACTATATTCGTTCAGATGACATGCGTCGCCCGGCGCTAATGAAGCTGGGCAAGGGTGAGCAACAAGCCAGCCACCTGGCCGATGTGCACTTTTACGCCACGTTCGATATTCACCCAAAGGTCGGTATCCTGCTGGCGCAACCGGAATTTTGTGGCAATGCGCAATTGTTTTACGATCTGTACCAGGTTAACCCGGATTCCGGGCGCACCCGGCGGCTGACCAGCTGTGGCCAATACCATGCCGCCAGCTGGCATCCGGACGGTGAGCGTATTGCTGCAGCGCGAGTGCATAACGGAAAAAGCAGCCTGGTGCTGATGAATGCGCACGGTGACAAGGATAGTGCTGAAACACTCTGGCAGGCGAGCGACGATACAGTAATCGGACAGCTGGACTGGTCACCGGATGGCAATCTCATCGTGGCATCGGTGTGGCGCCCGGAAAACGGCTGGGATCTTGAAGAATTTGCGGTTTCCGACAGGACCTGGAAACGGATCACGAAGCAGCAATCCATTGAAATGCACCCGCAATACAGCGCTGACGGAAAATCAATCATCTACAGCGCGGATTACAACGATGTTTACAATATTCACAGCCTTGATGTTGCATCAGGAAAGATCACGACGCTGACCAATGTGCTGGGTGGTGCATTCTCCCCGGTGTTGGCTGATGATGGTTCGCTGTATTTCACCGGCTATCATGCCGGCGGTCAGGATATCTACCGTGTCGAGAACGCGGCTTCATCAGCAACAAAAGCCGTGGTTGCCAAGGCTGGCCCTTCTGCAAAAGTACGTACGGACTGGCCGGAGCTGGGTGAGACCGAGACCAAGGACTACTGGCCCTGGTCAACACTGTATCCGCGTTGGTGGATGCCTTATGAGAATGTATCCGATCGACTGGCCGAAATGGGTGTAATGACATCCGGAACCGATGTGTTAAACCGTCATATCTACTCCGGATTGCTTGCCTGGGATGTGCAGAATGACTGGGCAGTCGGTTCGGTGGATTACATCTACGACCGCTGGTGGCCAACGTTCAAATACCACGCATCACGCTATTCGACGAGTTACCTGAACCTGGACAGCGAGACTCAGCGGATTCGCCTGAATGATGTCTACCAGGCCGAGCTCGTGTTTCCCTGGTTGAGCCTGGATCGGCGTCTTACCACGCATCTTGGTTATGTGCACCTGAAGGAATCAGATGGCTGGATAAATGAGACTGCGGGTATTGATGGAGAACCTGATGATGAAGACAGTCTCGCCGGCCTGGCGTTTGTCTATAACTCCAGCAAGTGGTTCTCGCGCAGCATCAGTCGTAATGATGGCAGGCAAATCAACCTGGTTTATGAAAACAGTAACCTGGTTGACGACGATAATTATTCGGGTGAGTTATATCTGCTGGACTGGCGCGAATTCTGGCCGCTCTGGGGCGAGCATGTTCTGGCCCTGCGTTTTGCTGGTGCCCGCAGTACCGAGTGGCCGGTTCCTTTCAGGCTTGGTGGCTCAATTGGCGCCGGTGGGACGTCGTACCTGCTCGACAGCACGCTGGTGAATTCACCGTTTGCCCAGCGACGTTATGGCTTGCGTGGTTATCCCAGTGGCCTGGCCTGGTTGACCGGTCGCAATATGCACCTGGGCTCGGCGGAATACCGATTCCCGGTTGTGCGGATTGAGCGTGGCTCGACAATGCCGCCTATCGGCATCAGCCAGATTCATGGCACGCTGTTTGTTGATTATGGCGCAGCCTGGAACAGCGAGCAGGAAGTTGCCACCGAGTACTTTACCGGCGCCGGCGTGGAAGGGCATTTTGAGATCACGGCATTTTATAGTGGTGTGCTCGACTTGCGTGTTGGCTATGCGCACGGTTTTGACCTGGGTGGCGAAGACCAGGTTTACCTGGGCGTTGGGGCGTCGTTTTGATGGTAGTGACATCGGTGGTGGAATTCATGTTCCAGATTGCTATGCTGTGATCTATCTGTGATGAATTGACCTGAAACCCGGAATTGCGAATCCGGGCAATGATGCGCAGATGTTGAAATCTATACAGTATTAAAAGGAGACATGGAAATGAAAAATATAACTTCGGGGATGGGTCGGCTGATGGTTTCGGTATGCCTGATCTTGCCTGTATCTGTATTTGCAGGCGGCACGCTGACAATTCCGGAAAAAGCGGACTTCGTCGACGCCAAGAAGATTCGGGCTGCCATTGTAACCGAATGCAAATTGCCGGAGACGCTGTCCAAGACGATTAGAAAGGCAGCGAAGGGCTATGACAAGGTTGAGCAGGTCGGCAGTCTGAAAGGCGCGAAGGGTGACGTGTTGGATGTAAAAATCGAAGATGCTATGGGTCACGGTGGCGGTGGTTGGGGCATGGGCGGACGTCGCACCGTTAAAACGGTTGGTACGCTAAAGCGTGATGGCAAAGTGATAGGTACATTTACTGCGCAGCGCGGCACATCCAAGGGCCGACGCACATGCAGCGCCCTGCAATATGCGGCCCAAGCGGTAGCCAAAGATATTGGTGTCTGGGTTGCCAGTCCAACCATGGATGCTCGCTTGGGAGAGTAGCCGACAACTCGCCACCAAAGAAAAACCCGGCCCGATTGCCCGGGCCGGGTTTGATATTTGGAATATTCAGTGCTCAGTGGCTGATTTGTTCGGCAGCCATAATGTTGGCGGCCTGAAGCCCCTTCGGACTTTCGTTCAGCTCAAATTGCACTTCCTGGCCCTGTTTCAGGGTCTTGTAGCCATCCATCTGGATGGCTGAATAGTGGGCAAATACATCCGGTCCACCTTCAGAAGGGGAAATAAAGCCGTAGCCCTTGTTGTTGCTGAACCACTTAACTGTACCTAATGCCATGCTGATCTCCTGCTTCCTGCCTGGTGATGGTTCACCGTGTTATCAATCCCGTCTCCGGCCGTCTTGGTCAGGTTTTCTGCCAGGTCGCCGGGAAACGGCCCTGCCAAAGCATTAATGAAAATGAGAATCACTATGATGCGCCAATGTCCGAGTAAGTCAACTGTCTAAAAAGTCAGGGAATTACCTGCCAAGAAAGCTGGTAAAATTAGGAAATAACCGGGAAAAAAGTCCTTGCAAACAGACTGCTTGAAATTTTGTGTCCGGGCCGCACAATGAACCCAGCCCGTCAAAAAATGGTCTACCATAGAAATTAGAGAAGCAGAATGAGCGAAAAAGTACCGCAACACCACGACGAACTGGTCGTTCAGGAATCCAGGCCGAAGCTTGAAAAGCCCAAGCTCTATAAAGTGATTCTGCTGAATGACGACTATACAACCATGGAGTTTGTCGTTGAGGTGCTGGAGCTTTTCTTCCGGAAAACCCGGGAGCAAGCCACCCAGATCATGCTTCATGTGCATACGCGGGGCCGGGGAGTTTGTGGCGTCTATTCGCGCGATATCGCCGAAACCAAGGTGATGCAGGTTATGCAGTATGCAGAGGATCATCAACAGCCTTTGCAGTGCGTGATGGAGCCGGAATGATTATTGCATGAAGCATTTCAGGGTTCTGCGCAGCTACAGGCCAGATATCCAGAATATATTGAAGACGTAATGAGCGGGGTTAGCGATGTTGTCACAGGAATTGGAATACTCCTTGAATGCGGCATTCCAGGCGGCCAGGGATGAGCGTCATGAATATATTACGGTAGAGCATCTGCTGGGTGCGCTGCTGGACAACGCTACTGCCGCACGAGTATTGCGAGCGTGTGGCGGTGATATTGAAAGCCTGCGCAAGAGTGTTGACGAGTTTCTCAGCGAGAATGTACCCAAGGTCCCCGGCGGCGCCGAAGTGGACACCCAGCCGACCCTGGGATTCCAGCGTGTTATTCAGCGCGCCGTGCTCCATGTTCAGGGGGCCGGCAAGAAAGAGGTGACCGGCGCCAACGTCCTGGTGGCCATTTTCGCCGAAAAGGAATCCCATGCCGTGTATTTTCTGCACAAGCAAAATATCACACGGTTTGATGTGGTGAATTTCATTTCCCACGGCATTTCCAAGGTGCCGGGAGAGAACCAGAATGAATTGCCTGCTCCCGAGGAAGGTGAAGAGTCGACGGCCCAGGCCGAACGCAGCCCGCTTGATGTGTTTACCATCAACCTCAATCAGCGGGCGCTGGAAGGCAGGATTGATCCGCTAATAGGCCGAGCTTACGAACTGGAACGTACGATCCAGATTCTGTGCCGGCGTCGCAAGAACAATCCCTTGTACGTGGGCGAAGCCGGTGTCGGCAAGACCGCACTTGCTGAAGGACTGGCCAAGCATATTGTTGACGGCGAGGTGCCGGAGGTGCTGGCCGATGCGGTGATCTATTCTCTGGACATGGGCGCGTTGCTGGCCGGCACCAAGTATCGCGGTGATTTTGAAAAACGCCTGAAGGCGGTATTGGGTCAGCTCAAGAAGCAGCGTCACGCCATCCTGTTTATTGACGAGATTCATACCATAATCGGAGCCGGTGCCGCGTCCGGCGGTGCCATGGATGCCTCAAACTTGTTAAAGCCAGTACTTGGCAGTGGTGATCTCAAGTGTATTGGTTCTACCACTTACCAGGAATATCGCGGGATCTTTGACAAGGATCGCGCCTTGTCCCGCCGGTTCCAGAAAATTGACGTGGTTGAGCCTACCGAGGACGAGACCTTTGAAATCCTGCGCGGCCTCAAGACCCGGTTCGAGGAGCATCACAATATCAAGTATACCAACCAGGCCTTGCGCAGTGCCGTCGAATTATCGGCACGCTATATCACCGACCGTCATTTGCCTGACAAGGCGATTGACGTTATTGATGAAGCCGGCGCCAGCATGCAGTTGCTCGTGCCATCCAAGCGCAAGAAAACCATTGGTGTCGGAGATATTGAGAATATCGTTGCCAAGATTGCCCGCATCCCGCCCAAGAGTGTCTCCAAGTCAGACCTTGAGGCGCTGCGCAATCTTGATCGTGATTTGAAGATGGTAGTTTATGGGCAGGACGCTGCTATCGAAGCGCTGTCGACATCCATCAAGCTGTCCCGTTCCGGCTTGCGCGAAGGTGGCAAGCCGATTGGTGCATACCTGTTCTCCGGCCCGACCGGTGTCGGTAAAACAGAGGTTACCCGCCAGCTTGCACATACACTGGGTATCGAGCTGATCCGGTTTGATATGTCCGAGTACATGGAGCGCCACACCGTCTCAAGACTGATTGGCGCACCGCCGGGTTATGTCGGTTTTGACCAGGGTGGCCTGCTGACCGATGCCATTACCAAGCATCCACATTCAGTGCTGCTGCTTGATGAAATTGAAAAGGCGCACCCCGACGTATTCAACCTGCTATTGCAGGTAATGGATCACGGCACGCTCACGGACAACAATGGCCGCAAGGCGGATTTTCGTAACGTCATCATTGTCATGACTACCAATGCCGGCGCACAGCGTGCCGCGCGTGCATCCATGGGTTTCACCGAGCAGGATAACAGTGTTGATGACATGGAAGACATTAACCGGATGTTTACACCGGAGTTCCGCAATCGTCTTGATGCCATTATTCGATTCAAGGCACTTGAAAAGGACACCATTGCTCACGTGGTCGACAAGTTCATCATGGAACTGGAAGCGCAGCTGGCTGATCGGAACGTGACTATTGAACTTGAACAATCAGCACGAGCTTGGCTGACAGAGCATGGTTACGATCCAGCCATGGGCGCCCGGCCCATGTCACGCCTGATCCAGGAAAAGATCAAGAAAGGGCTTGCTGATGAAATCCTGTTTGGCAGCCTGTCCGGTGGCGGCCATGTCGTTATTCGTGTTGAAGATGGTGAATTCCACTTTGATATACCGGAGCCGGTAACCACCTAGTTTTCGACTGAATGATAGCCGATCCCGGAAACCAAAAAGCCCGCAATGCGGGCTTTTTGGTTTTATCAGCGTGTCAAATCTGGATGTATGTCCAGTCATCCTGGAGGCGCTGGAGTAGCTGGTCCAGAGTCGATGGCGGCTGAATAGTGGTGTATCAACTGATAATCAGACCCGGGTCGGGCCAGGAGTGGCCTAGCGTGCGCGGAATACTATGCGACCCTTGGTCAGGTCATAAGGGGTCAATTGCACTGTTACCTTGTCACCGGTGAGAATACGAATGTAGTGCTTGCGCATTTTTCCTGAAATATGCGCCGTGACAACGTGACCGTTATCCAGTTCAACGCGGAACAGGGTGTTCGGCAGTGTATCCACTACCGTGCCTTCCATTTCTATGCTTTCTTCTTTTGCCACTACGTTCTCTACTACACTGCATTCCGATGAAGTTGCCGGCTCGCGCTGTTAGCCGGGGTCGTGATCGCGCCGTATAATGCCGCAAAGGGGGCAGGGCGTAAAGCGCTCAGCGCCGCGAAAGCCGTTTAATTGTCAGATTCCTCGCTCATCAAATGCCACTGACCGTCCGCAGACAGCGTCTGCAGCGGTTGAAAATTCTGTTTGTAAGACATTTTCGGGCTGTTTTCGATCCAATAGCCGAGATACAGCCATTCCAAACCGTTTTTCCGGGCATATTCCACCTGCCACAGAATGGCCAGGGTGCCCAGGCCACGGCGCGATTGGTCCGGGTCAAAAAAAGTATATACGGCAGACAGGCTGGTCGGCTGCAGGTCGGCAACGGCAACGGCGAGTAATCGCCCGGTTCCCGGCTCCCGGAATTCCACGAACCGGGTGTCCACTGGTGTGGCGACCAGAAAGTCCGTGAATGTCTCGGGGCGGGGATTATCCATGCCGGCACCCTGGTGGCGCCGGTTTTGGTATTTCCCGTATAGTGAAAATACGGTGTCATCGAAGTAAGGCTCGACAACCCTGATATGCAGATCCCGGTTTTTTGCCAGCGTGCGTCGTTGTCCACGAGATGGCCTGAATTCAGCAATTGAAATGCGTACCGGGATACAGCCGCCACAGTGTGGGCAGTGGGGCCGGTAGACCAATTTGCCGCTGCGACGAAATCCAAGGCCGAGAAGCTTGTCGTACATGGCCGGGTTGACGGCCTGGTCAGGATCGAGAAACAGGATCTGGCTTTGCAGGTCCTGCAGGTAACTACAGGTCTGTGGCAGGCTCAGGTAAAGCGATGGCGCCTCGGTTTTGCGGTTCATGGCACTTCACCGTCGATGAACCAGGGTGAACAGGGTCGAGCGCCGGCCCAGGAGCCGGGTTGGTCGGGGCCAGCCAGGGCACGACTGAGGTGAGTCATGAAGTCCTCTCGACGCAAATCAACGGCACCAAGGGTTTGCAAGTGCGGTGACGATACCTGGCAGTCGATCAGTTCAAATCGCCATTGTTTCAGTTGTTCGGCCAGGAATACCAGCGCCACCTTGGAAGCATCGGTTTCACGGCTGAACATGGATTCGCCGAAGAATGCGCGCCCGAGGCTGACGCCGTAAAGGCCGCCAACCAGCTTGTCGTCGAGCCAGGTTTCCACCGAATGGGCGTAGCCTTGTTCATGCAGTATGCAGTAGGCCTCAATCATTTCGGGCAGTATCCAGGTTCCGGGATCAGTAGCGTCGCCGGCCTCCTGTTCAGGTCGTCGCCGCCCGGCTCTCGATGCTGCGCAGGCACGAATAACCTGCTCAAATGCGTGATCAAAGCTGACGCGAAACTTTTGCTTGCGCAAGGTTTTTTTCAGGCTCTTCGAGATTCGAAGCTGGTCCGGAAACAAGGTCGCACGCGGGTCCGGTGACCACCACAGGATTGGCTGGTCATTGTTGTACCAGGGAAAAATACCGTGACCATAGGCTTCAAGCAGGCGCCCTGTTTGCAGGTCGCCGCCAATGGCCAGCAGCCCCTCCGGGGAGGCCAGCTCTGCCGGCGGAAAAGTAAAATGGTCTGGTGCAAGAATAAACATGATCGCAGTTTACGCGGATTCAGCCCGGTTGTTGATGCCTGAACGGCGAGTCTTGCCCCAGTTCACTGATCTCTTCGCTCACGCCCTGGCTCTCATATTTCAGGTAGTCGGCAATAGCCTGGCGGAATTGCGGTTCGCGAACCCAGTGCGCCGAGTGAGTCGGGCTGGGCAGGAATCCACGCGCCAGCTTGTGCCGTCCCTGTGCGCCGGCTTCAAAACGCCGCAATCCGGTGTTGATACAATATTCAATGGGACTGTAATAGCAGGTTTCAAAGTGCAGACTGTGATAATCATCATCGCTACCCCAGTAACGTCCATACAGCGTATCGCCGCCTTCGAGGAATAATGCGCCGGCAACTGTATTGCCCTGGTCGCGGGCAAACAAGAGGTGTACGTTACCGGGCATAGTGGCGCCCAGTTGTTCAAAGAACTCACGGTTCAGGTAGGCGCTGGCACCATGAATCATGATGGTGCGCCGGTAGAACCGGTAGAACCGATCCCAGTCAGCGGTCGTGCAAGCTTCGCCTGGTACACGATGCATCTCGATACCGGCATCGCTGACGTAACGTCGTTCGCGGCGCACTTTCTTTCTCTTGCGCGACGTCATGCCTGAAAGAAAGTCATCAAAGCATGTGTAATCATTGTTAGACCAGTGAAACTGGAAGCTGCTGCGTGGCAGCAGGCCGTGACCGGCAAGCTGGTGCTTTTCTTCCTCTGTTGTAAACAACCAGTGCAGTGATGACGCATTGTGCAGTGTGGCCAGCTCAATGGCAGCGGCGCTTAGCTGCTCCCGTACCCATGATTGATCATGCCCCGCAAGAACCAGCAGGCGGTTCCCTGTTGCCGGGGTAAACGGAATGGCACCGGTAAGCTTCGGGTAATAATCCAGTCCGGCACGCATATAGGCATTGGCCCAGGCCCAGTCAAAAATATATTCGCCCCAGGAATGGCTCTTGAGGAAAAGCGGTGCCGCACCGATCAGGGATTGGTGATCGTCGTACAGCGCAAGATGCCGGGGTTGCCAGCCATGGTTCGGGCTAACGCAGCCACTTTGTTCCAGCGCCGCCAGGAATTCATGTCGCAAAAACGGATTGTCCGTGCCTTCCAGTGCATTCCAGTCGGCGGCAGCCAGTTGAGTGATATCGTCAATAATCCTGAGATTCATGGGCTGAGTGTAGCAGAGCGCCGGCAACGCAAAGGCAGGGGAAAATGCCCGGGATTTGCCTGATATCCGCAGATTATTTCCCTTGAAGCCCTTTGCAAAGCACTGGCTTTGGCCCAAAATAGCGCCCCCGACAGGACGGTTGATTCCAGGAAGCAGTCAGTTATGAATTTACACGAACACCAGGCCAAAACCCTGTTTGCCGGCTATGACATTCCGGTGCCGGCGGGCAAGCCCGCGTATTCCGCCGCTGAAGCACTTGCAGTTGCCGAAGAACTGGGTGGTACAAGCTGGGTGGTCAAGGCCCAGGTGCATGCAGGCGGTCGCGGCAAGGCCGGTGGCGTACGCGTGGTGAATGGCCGCGATGAGCTTGAAAAAGCCGTTGATCAGTTACTGGGCTCGCGCCTGGTTACACATCAAACCGGTGCCGATGGCCAGCCTGTTGATCGCCTGTTGATCGAACAACCATGCGGAATCAGGCGCGAACTGTACCTGGCCTGCCTGCTGGACAGGCCCTTGTCACGACTGGTGTTTATTGGTTCCGCTTCCGGTGGCATGGACATCGAAGAAGTTGCGGCCAGCAACCCCGAAAAGATTATCAAGACAGTGATTGACCCGGTGGCAGGCCTGCAGCCATACCAGTGCCGCAAGATGGCGTTTGCACTCGGACTTGAAGGCAAGCAGGTAACGTCGCTGGTGCAGATCATGATGCGCATTGAGCGCGCCGTGCGCGAGAACGACCTGAGCCTGGTGGAAATCAATCCATTGATTGTTACCGAGGATGATGCGCTGATGGCGCTGGATGCCAAGATCAATATTGACGAGAGCGCATTGTACAGACAAAAAGCACTGGAAGAATGGCGCGATCCGACCCAGGAAGATCCGAAAGAACACAAGGCAAACCAGTTCGGGCTGAACTACGTGGCGCTTGATGGCAGCATCGGCTGTATGGTCAACGGCGCCGGCCTGGCCATGGCAACCATGGACCTGATCAAGTTGCACGGCGGTACCCCGGCAAACTTCCTTGATGTGGGCGGCGGTACAACAGCTGACAAGGTGGCCGAGGCACTCAAAATCATTTTGTCCGATACCAGCGTCAAGGCCATCCTGGTCAATATCTTCGGCGGCATTGTTCGATGCGATCTCATTGCTGAAGGCGTGATATCAGCAGTTCGGGAAATACAGACCGCTGTGCCTATCGTCGTGCGACTGGAAGGCACCAATGTTGAACAGGGCAAGGCGCTGTTAAAGGACAGCGGCCTCAGTATTATCGCGGCAGACGGTTTGACCGACGCAGCCATCCAGGCGGTCAAGGCTGCGGGTTAGGGATATTGTTATGAGTATTCTGGTTAACAAGGACACGCGTGTAATCTGCCAGGGTTTTACCGGCAAGCAGGGCACGTTTCATTCAGAACAGGCCATTGCTTACGGCACCAGCATGGTCGGCGGTGTTACGCCCGGCAAGGGTGGTCAAATGCACCTGGACAGACCGGTATTCAATACCGTTGCCGATGCGGTGGCTGAAACCGGCGCCGATGCGACCATGATTTATGTGCCTGCCGCGTTTGCTGCAGATTCTATCCTGGAAGCGGCTGATGCCGGCATCAAGGTGATCGCCTGTATTACAGAAGGCATCCCGGTGCTGGATATGCTCAAGGTCAAGGCGGCATTGTCTTCGTATGATGCGCACCTGATAGGGCCCAACTGTCCCGGTGTAATTACACCGGGTGAGTGCAAGATCGGTATTATGCCGGGAGCGATTCACAAGCCGGGCAAGATCGGTATTGTTTCCCGCTCCGGAACGCTTACGTATGAAGCAGTACACCAGACAACCGAGGCCGGTTTGGGTCAGAGCACCTGCGTAGGAATTGGTGGTGACCCGGTGCATGGCCTGGGGTTTGTGGATTGCCTGGAAATGTTTGAAGCCGACGATCAAACAGAAGGCGTGATTATGGTTGGTGAAATCGGTGGCCAGGCCGAGGAAGATGCAGCCGCCTTTATCAAGTCCGGCATGAAAAAGCCGGTAGTGGCCTATATCGCCGGTGTTACCGCACCCAGGGGCAAGCGCATGGGTCACGCCGGCGCCGTTATTGCCGGCGGCAAGGGCACTGCTGAAGACAAGTTTGCCGCGCTGGAAGCAGCCGGTGTGCATACCGTGCGTTCACCCGCTGATATGGGCACACGCATGAAGCAGGTACTGGGTTAGGCCATGACAACATCGCTGCGCATTGCGCTGGCGCAAATCAATCCACTGGTTGGCGATATTCATGGCAATGCCGAGCGCATGAAACAGGCGGCCGGTGAAGCCAGAACACTCGGCGCACACCTGGTAGTTTTCCCCGAATTGAGCCTGACCGGCTACCCGCCGGAAGACCTGCTGTTGCGACCGGGTTTTGTTGACCTGGCAGACTCCGTGCTCAACGAGCTGGCAGCGTCAGTCAGCGATATGGTCTGGATTGTAGGCCACCCTCATGGCAGTGACGGTGCTGTATATAATGCAGCATCGGTGCTGGTTGATGGCCGCGCAGTTGCCCGGTATCACAAGCAAGTTCTTCCTAACTACAGTGTCTTTGATGAAAAGCGCTATTTTGCCCAGGGCAGTGAAGCTTGTGTTATTGAGCTGAATGGCCGCAACCTGGGCATAACCATATGTGAAGATATATGGGATCCGAAACCTGTAGCCCTGGCCAGGGAAGCCGGCGCCGAGATTATTCTTAATCTCAATGCGTCACCCTTCCATGCAAACAAGTGGATAGAGCGCGAAGCTATTGTGCGCGAACGCATCAGTGAGCAGTCGTTGCCGGTGATTTATGTCAACCAGACGGGTGGGCAGGATGAGCTGGTATTTGATGGCGCATCGTTTGCCATGGATGCAAGTGGTGAGGTAACGCATCGCGCATCAGCATTTGAACCAGAAGTCACCACGGTGGACTGGCTGGTGGACGGTGCGCTGACATCGCGTGATGGCGTTGTTGCCTATCCTGTCGACGAGGCCTGTATCTACCAGGCACTGGTGCTGGGCGTATCCGATTACGTCAACAAGAACGGGTTCAATGGCGTGGTGATTGGATTGTCCGGTGGTATAGATTCCGCGCTGACGCTGGCTATTGCTGTTGATGCCTTGGGTGCGGACCGGGTCGAGGCGGTAATGATGCCTTCCCGCTATACGTCCGACATGAGTCTTGAGGATGCGCAGGCACAGGCCAGCGCGTTGGCGGTAAATTACCGCGTGATCGAAATTGAACCCATGTTCAACAGTTTCCTTGATGCGCTCAAGGATGAATTTGCCGGTCTCAAGATTGATACGACCGAAGAGAATATCCAGGCGCGCGTGCGCGGCGTGTTGTTGATGGCGATTTCCAACAAGCTGGGCAAGATGGTGTTGACTACCGGGAACAAAAGCGAAATGGCAGTTGGCTATGCAACCCTGTATGGCGATATGGCTGGCGGCTTTGCGGCGATCAAGGATGTGTCCAAAACACTGGTGTACAAACTGGCCAATTGGCGCAACCGCCTGGCGCCGGTTATTCCGCAGCGTGTCATTGATCGACCGCCATCGGCAGAGCTGGCACCGGATCAGAAAGACAGCGACTCACTGCCCGAATACCCGGTACTCGATGCAATCCTGCAAGCTTATGTGGAAAACGATATGTGTGCCGAGGAAATTGTGGCTCAAGGGTTCAATCCCGAGACAGTTGCCCGGGTAATTCGATTGGTGAATCTGAACGAGTACAAGCGTCGGCAGGCGCCACCGGGAGTGCGTATCAGTCGCAAAGCCTTCGGTCGTGATCGGCGCTACCCGATAACATCGGGTTATCGCGGGAAAGCGAAATAGATTATTGTGGTTGGAGTGCGGCCAGCGCTTGGTTACAATAGTTATACTGCATCAGGTAAAACGAGAATTTTACAATGAAAAAGATCGAAGCAATCATCAAGCCGTTCAAGCTGGACGATGTGCGCGAGGCATTGTCCGAAGTGGGGGTAAGCGGTCTCACGGTTACAGAAGTCAAAGGCTTTGGCAGACAAAAGGGTCACACCGAGCTCTATCGCGGTGCGGAATATGTTGTCGATTTCTTGCCCAAAGTAAAAATTGAACTGGTGGTGGCCGAGGCCATGGTAGATGGCGCGATTGAAGCCATCACCGAAGCGGCGCGTACCGGCCGCATCGGTGACGGAAAGATATTTGTCAGCTCTGTTGACAAGATAGTGCGAATCCGTACAGGTGAAACAGACGAAGACGCGATCTAGGTTCTCGGGCGCGCTGCCCGGATCGGCTCGAAAGGGTTAGGGTGTTCGGGCGACTGGTGGCTTGCCAGCCGCGGGCGCCGTTTTCGCATCTCAGCGCCCGTCGACCGAACAAGGCGGTCCTGTCAGGAAAATTCCTTGGTGCGTGCCAGATCGGCGGCACCGGCCTTCAGGTAATCCGAGTTTGGAAAGTTTTTACTGAGTACGCGCAAGGTATCTTTCCTGAGATCGTCAAGGCCAATCTCTCCGTAGGTAACAGCCATAATTCCCAGTGCGTCTTCAACAGACCGGGTGCGCTGGTACTTTTCCAGGATGATTTTGCAGCGATTCAGGGTTGCGGTATGCGCCTTCCGCTTAAGGTAGTACTGCGCCACCTTGATTTCATGACGCGCCAGTGAATCAAGCAGGTAGGCAGCGCGTTTGCGTGCATCCGGAGCATAGCGGCTGCGTGGGAACTTGTTTACCAGTTCCCGGAAAGTATTGAATGCTTCGCGTGCTGCGCGCGGGTCACGATCAGCCACGTCTGTTTCGATGCCGAGCATGCGACCCAGTGTGCCACCACGATTGTTGAAATTGATCAGGCCCTTCAGGTAGTAGACGTAGTCAATATTGGCATGCGTCGGATGCAGGCGGATAAACCGGTTTGCAGCAGACAGTGCCAGTTCCGGCTCCTCGTGCTTGTAATAGACATAAGCTACCTCAAGCTGGGCCTGCTCGGCGTAACGCCCGTAGGGATAGCGTGCTTCGAGCTGTTCGAAGTACTTGATCGCCGTTTCCTTGTTGCCGGCAGCAAAGGCATTTTTGGCTTCAACATAAAAGCGTTGCGGCGACCAGTCCTTGGTTGGATCTTCTTCGGTCGTGGCGCAAGCGCTGATCAGAAGGCTGGCTGCGATTACAGACCACAGGTAAATGATTCGACGTGACATAAGGTGTAATTAAGATATGCTTGGGTCAGATTGGAATGGGCCTAATTGTAGGGTCA
This sequence comes from Gammaproteobacteria bacterium, assembly GCA_029880545.1. NCBI lineage: Bacteria > Pseudomonadati > Pseudomonadota > Gammaproteobacteria > Gammaproteobacteria bacterium. Next base: position 204,040 of record JAOUOD010000005.1, read on the forward strand.
TTGGCAGGTTTTGCAACAGATTATGAGCGAAGAGCAGGTTTTGATACTGGAAGTGCCCGAAGACCTGGCCAATATGCGGCTGGATCAGGCGTTGTCGTCCATGGTGGCTGGACATTCCCGAGCCCAGTTGCAGCAGTGGATCAAGGACGGCCGGGTTTTGCTGGGAGACCGGCAGCCGAAACAGCGTGACCGGGTAGCCGCCGGTGACCGTCTCGAAATTCGTGTTCCCGAGCCAGAGCCGGCTGATGACTGGCAACCGGAGCCTATGGCGCTGGATGTCATCTACGAGGACGACCAGATCATGGTACTCAACAAGCCGGCCGGCCTGGTGGTGCACCCGGGTGCCGGTAATACCAACGGAACACTGCTCAATGCCTTGATTGCTCATGCTCCCGGGATCGAGAACATTGCCCGCGCCGGGATTGTGCATCGGCTCGACAAGGATACCTCCGGGTTAATGGTGGTTGCCAAAACCGAGTCGGCTCGCCTGAACCTGGTAGAGCAGTTGGCTGAACACGCTGTCGCGCGCGAGTACCTGGCGGTAGTGAATGGGCTGATGGTGGCCGGTGGCACCGTGGATGAGCCCATGGCGCGTCACCCCAAGGATCGGAAGCGTATGGCGGTTGTACCCTATGGCGGCAAGGATGCGGTGACCCATTACCGCGTCGAGGAAAAATTCCGTGCCCATACGCTGGTTCGGGCATCGTTGGAGACAGGTCGAACCCACCAGATTCGCGTTCACATGACCTATATCAACTACCCGCTGGTGGGTGACCCGGTTTACGGGGGGCGTCTCAAGTTTCCAAAAGCCTGTTCTGAATCCATGAAAGACGGCTTGCGCCGGTTTTCACGGCAGGCGCTGCATGCGACCCGGTTGATGCTGGAGCACCCGCAAACCGGGGAAGAAATGAGCTGGCACGTACCGCTGCCGCGGGACATGGAGGACCTCCTCGACGTATTGCGCGCTGATGCCCGGGAACATGCCGATGACTGAGCAGTACGGCGCCAGCCTGATTGTGCCTGACTGGCCGGCACCGGCTTCAGTGAAAGCCGTTTCGACCACCCGGATTGGCGGCGTCAGCCGGGGTGTATGGGGCAGTCTGAATCTAGGCCGGCATGTGAATGATCTGCCGGATAACGTGACGACCAACCGGGAACGGCTTGCACAGCTGGCGAGTTTGCCTGCCGAACCAAGATGGCTGAACCAGGTCCATGGTACAGCCGTGGTGGATGCGGCGACCGTATCCATAGCTGTTGATGCGGATGCCAGCTTCACCAGCCAACTCACAACGGTATGTGTTGTCATGACAGCCGACTGCCTGCCGGCACTGTTTTGCAACCGGCAGGGTACTGTGGTTGCCGCCGCCCATGCCGGGTGGCGGGGACTGGCTGCGGGAGTCCTGGAGCAAGCGCTCGTGGCGATGGCTGTATCGCCGGCGGATGTGCTGGTATGGCTGGGTCCGGCCATCGGGCCGCACGCCTTTGAAGTCGGTACCGAAGTGCGCGATGCATTTATCAGCCAGCATCCCGAAACGGCTACAGCTTTTGAGCCCGTTGCTGATGGCAAGTGGCTGGCGGATATCTATAGTCTTGCGCGAATTCGCCTGGGTAGCGCGGGGGTAAGTGAGATATATGGCGGCGAATTTTGTACCTTCAGCGATCCTGACCGGTTTTTTTCCTACCGTCGCGACAATGAAACCGGGCGCATGGCCAGCCTGATCTGGCTTGCGTGAACCGGCTGGACTGGATGCGACATTCAAGTATGATTCGTCGACTTTAACCGGGACGGGGCGCAGAGCTGAATATGGATTCGTTGTTATTGTGGATAGTGGTATTTACCGCCATGGGTGGCGTGCTCAGCGTCAGCGGCGCCGGCCTGTTCCTGGTGCTGCCGCGACACCTGGCTGACCGCATTCTGCCATCGCTGGTGAGTTTTGCCATTGGCGCACTGCTCGGCGCGGCATTCCTCGGTTTGTTGCCGCATGCCCTCGAGAATCCGAAAGTAACCGACGTTCACGATATTACGTTCACTGTGCTCATCGGTTTGCTGGTGTTTTTTGTCCTGGAAAAAATGGTGCTCTGGCGCCACTGTCATCACGCCGAGTGCGAGGCGCATGGAACCGAGTTACACGCTGATCACGATCACGATCACGATCATGACCATCACCATGGGCATGGTCCGGTGGCGGCGGCCAATAATGATGTCAGTGCCGGCAAGCTGATCCTGGTCGGTGATGCCATGCACAACCTGGTGGATGGCGTACTGATTGCTGCCGCGTTCCTGGTCGATGTGCATTTGGGTATGGTGACGGCGCTGGCGGTAATTGCCCATGAAATTCCGCAAGAAGTGGGTGATTTCGCCATCCTGCTGCAGGGCGGAATGAGTCGCAGCAAGGCATTCATGTTCAATATTCTTTCAGGACTGACCAGTGTGATTGGTGGCGTGCTGGCCTATTTCTTTCTCGCCGATGCAGAATCTGCCGTACCGTACGTACTGGCGTTGGCGGCATCGAGCTTTATCTATATCGCTGTAGCCGACCTGATCCCAGGGCTGCACAAGCGTACCGACATTTCAGAAACACTTGCCCAGGTATCGTTGATCGGCGCCGGTGTTGTTGTAATCTACTTCGTACACTCATCGCTGCACTAGTTACAGGATTCCGGGTTGGTGCGCCTCGCCAGGATAGAGCCAACACGGAAGGCATCAGAGATAGATGTAGCCCTTTCTTTTGAGCCGATCTTCCTCGGTGGGGCCATAAGGCACAATATCAATAAACCCGGGAATATCCTCGTCGCTGATGTCCATCAGTTCCATCTGGGTCTTGCAGATCTTGATATCAATAACGCGATCAGCATCCAGTAACGCGGCGTCGTCCACAATTTTTTTATAGCGACTGTAGTTTTTCCTTGAGAAGAACCGGATTTCAGGACCATGCAAGACCAGGGCGATGCCGGTTTGTTCCTTGTTATTGCGCATGGTCTCCTTTAATTGCCTGGCCCGCGACAGCAGGTCCCGGATTTCCTTTTCGTTATGCAGTGTGACATTGAAAATATAGCGACCGTCCTTGCCATTATCGACGCTGATGGATGGCACATCATCAGAAAATGACGTGGACATTGGCAGTATTAGAGAAATGCCCAGGAGGATTCTGCAGGTCGATTTCATGATGGTGGCGCTATCAGGTGCACTCGTAATTGGTTTGTCTGAATGAATTGTGCAGAAATTGGCACTGTTCGTCCAGAACAAGCCTGGTCAGCTGTAATCTTTCCGGTTGCGGCATAGTCAGCGGTGCTGGATCACGGTGTCGTCAGGGCATTGCCCGGATGGTGTTGGTGGCACCGAAAGGGATAGCGATCAGGCTGTTACAATCAACAGCCGGTCGCGGCTTGAGTGTGAGATGCAGCCCTGGTTACTGGCTTATATCAAAGAGCATCGAGAAATCTGTTGCCCGGATATGCTTGGTCAGGCCGCCAATGGAAATTTCATCAATGCCGGTCAGGGCAATGTCACGAACAGTATCGAGGCTGACATCGCCGGATGCTTCAAGATTGGCGCGACCGCTATTGATTTGGACCGCTTCGCGTAACTGATCATTGCTGAAGTTGTCCAGCAGAATGTAGCGTGCGCCGGCGGCCAATGCCTGCTGGAGTTCATCCAGCGATTCCACCTCGATTTCGATTTTTACTGACCCATCAGTGGAAGAATTTGCCAGGCCAAGCGCCTTGGCGATGGAGCCAGCCGCACGGATATGGTTTTCCTTGATCAGGATGGCATCAAACAGGCCGATACGATGATTGTGACCACCACCACAACGTACAGCGTATTTCTCGGCGAGGCGCAGGCCGGGGATGGTTTTCCGGGTGTCCAGTATGCGAACCCCGGTACCGGCAACGGCATTCACATAGTGTTGCGTGGCGGTGGCGACAGCAGATAATGTCTGTAAAAAATTCAATGCTGTTCGCTCGGCTATTAACATGTTTCGTGCTGAACCATTGATGCGACATACGCTGCTGTTTGCATCGACTTGCTGGCCTTCCTGTATGTGCCAGTCGAGGTGAATGACTGGATCCACCATGGCAAAGCATTCATTCACCCAGGCCTGGCCGCAAATGACCGCTTGTTCTCGGCAAATGATCTCTGCAACAGCCTGGCCGTCGGCCGGCAGCAGTTGTGCAGTCAGGTCGCCGCTGCCCAGGTCTTCCCTGAGTGCATTGGCGACATTGTTCTTGATTTCCTGATCCAGCATGACCGTGCCCGTGGTGATAATGGCGCAAGCATACCCAAACTGCGCACCAGTACAAGCCGGGCTCAGTCAGCCAGCCTGAGCCCGGAAAAGATGTGGCGGGTATCGGCAGTATAGAAATTCCGGAAGCTGAGACGCTTGATCCAGTCAGAGGTAAATCGACTGGCGCCACGCAGGACGTAATGCCGGTTGTCAAACCAGGGAGTTGAGTAACCATCGTAGGGGAATGGTCTGAAACCGGGATAGGGCTGAAACGTGTTGCTGCACCACTCCCAGCACTGATTGGATTGATCTTCGCTGAAGGATTTGTACGATCGACTGTACTCCCACTCGAATTCGGTCGGCAGCCGCAAGCCGGCCCAGGATGCAAAAGCGCTGGCTTCATGGTGGCTGAGCAGGGTGACCGGCTCGGCGGCAGACATTTCCCGGGGGCCGAGTGAGCCCGTGGCCACATCTATAATATAGTAGCGACCGGAATCATGACGGCGCCAGTTTCCAGGTAGCGCAATGTTATTCTGTTGCAGCCAGCGCCAGCCATCCGGTGTCCAGTGTTCAGGCCGGCTGTAGCCAGCCGATTCCACGAAGCCCAGGTATTCAGCGCAACTTACCGGCCCGGAGGCAATGGAAAATTCTTCAACCGGGACTTCATGGCGCGGAATTTCATTGTCGTACGCGCGGGCATCGTCCAGGAGACCAATAGTCACCATTGCGCTTTCGAGCAACACAGATGGACTGATAACGTCGCGACCACCTGGACAGCTTGAAGGGGTGAAATCCGGGTCGGAATGCTGCAGCGCATATTGCTGGCAAACCTGCATGAGAGTTTCGTTGTGCTGGTGATGATGCTGGACCAGGAACAGCAGCAAGTAATCGTCTCGCAACAGCTCATGCGAGTGACCATCGGCAACCAGGTTGTTCAGTACATAAACAGTTTCTTCGTGTAGCCGAAGCAGCCGGTCAAGATGTTGCGCCCGGCAAGGCAGTTGACCACCGCGAAGCGATTTTGGGCTTAGCCAGGGGAAATAGAGTTGTTTCTCAAGATCCTGGAGCGGTTGACCCAGTACTTGTTCGAGCAACCAATAGCGCTCGATAAAAACCATGTGACCGATATGCCAGCCAACCGGGCTGAGCTCGGGATGGAATTGCGTAGTCCAGGCATGCTCGGGCAATCGTGATGCTATGGTAATGCCGTGCTGCAGGGCCTGGTCGAGATCAAGGCTGGTGACCTTCATAACGGACTTATGTCGGCATGTCCGTTGTCGTCAATACTGATGATGCTGTGATTCGGCAGGCTGACCCAGCCGCGATCAGGGTGCAATGGCTCTGATGCAACCACCACCGCATCGGGAAAACATGCATTGTTGACCGTGTAATAAAGACTGGGACAGTCGCCGTTAACGGCATGGCGGCTGGCAACAATATTCTGGCCATCACTGACGGCGATGTTCAGAAGACATTTTCTGCCTGCCATGGATTTGCCCAGGTCGTCCAGTAGCGCGGCAAGCAGGTCAGTCAGTTCAAAGTTCTGGTGCTTTCGGCGCAACTGCCTGAACAGGGCAAACAGGTATTCGGAATCCGTTGTTCCATGTACGTGGGCATCAATATCGGCGTCCAGTCCGCACCGAAATCCGTGACGAACTTCGGTGGGAAAATCCTTGATGTAGCCATTATGAAGAAAGATGTATCGATCATCCAGGAACGGCTGGGTGTTTGCATGACTCACGTCCATATTGCGTGTGGCGCTGCGTACGTTGGCCATCCACAGTTGCTTGCTGAGACTGCGCGCCAGCGGCTCCAGGTTCGGATCCGTCCAGATGGGCATGGGGTTGCTGTAGCGTGCTGCGCGACCGTTATCATCGTACCAGCCGAAACCGTAGCCGTCGGCATTGAGTCGGCCCTCGCGCATCTCCAGGGGTTCCCAGGATTGCTTGAGCAGACTGTGATGAGGTTCAAGCAGTAAATCCTTGAGCAGGATCTCGCGACCAAGATAACAGGCGATTCGGCACATGTGACAATAATAACGTCAATTGATGTCTCAAGCCACACACTGCTGCTGCGGTTGCTGCCGATACACGGATAAAACCACAGTCTATATCACATTAAATGCGCGTTGTTAGTGTGGTAGCATGATGCGCCTTGCGTAACAAGAGAACACTGGAGGAGCGATCATGGAATCAGGGTTTTCCGGGATATTGACCGCGCATGCTGTACAGGATCGGATCAATATCACCACGATTACAGACAGGCCGGTGTACCAGGACCTGGCCGACGATGTGGCCAGTGGGTTGTCACGGGAACAAAAAAGTCTGCCGGCAAAATATTTTTATGATGAACGTGGTTCAGATCTTTTTGATCGCATTTGCCTGACTCCAGAGTATTACCCTACTCGTACTGAAGATGAGTTGCTTTCCTGCTGCGCCGCTGACATCCTGGAATGCATTCACCCGCACTCCATTGTTGAGCTCGGCAGTGGCGCCAGCCGAAAGACCCGCCATTTTTTCGACGCCTGCGAACGGCGGAACATCAAACCAACCTATCGCCCGGTTGATATATGCGGGCAAATGTTGCTGCATGCGGGAAGCAGGCTTTGCGGCCTGTATCCATGGCTGGAAATTGATGCCATGGTGCTGGATTACACGGCCGATTTGCAGCACCTGGAGGACCGCAACGAGCGAAGATTGTTTGCCTTTCTGGGCGGTACGCTTGGGAACTTTACCGAGACGGAAGCCTGCACGTTTCTGTCAGAAGTGCGAAATATCATGCGCCATGATGATCGGTTGCTGGTTGGTGTGGACAGGGTAAAGGATCATGGCATATTGAACGCGGCATACAATGATGCCGAAGGCCTGACGGCAGAATTCAATCTCAATATGTTGCGGGTGCTGAATCGTGAACTGGGTGCCGGGTTCAATCCAGATCAGTTTGAACACAGGGCATGGTTCAATGAATCGGACGCGCAAATTGAAATGCATTTGCGCGCAATCAGGGCCCAGAAAGTCCGGATGCGTGACCTGCCTAACCGGTTTTGTTTTGAGCAAGATGAAACCATTCTTACCGAGATCAGTCGCAAGTTTACCCGTAATTCGTTTGAACAACTCCTGGCTGCAGCAGGTCTCGACACTGAAGCGCATTTCGAGCCAGATAATAGTTACTTTTCTCTGTTTTTGGTCCGCCCGACAAGTGGTAGAATTTGACGTCCCGGACCGTTTGTCGATTACAGAATCATGCGGTAAGCTGGCCGGGCAATCCGGAGAAGGGATGACAATCCGGAAAAATGCGGGCGTTAGCGATGTCATGGTAACTTGAAATATCGAGACGGGAACTGGCGCGGCAAACAATAACGACAGATCTATCGGGAGTGACAGTGAAGACGCAATTTGCAATCCATTTGCCAGATGGCTGGATGCCATATTCTCGCATGTTCGCCGCCTTGGGCGATGAAACACGACAAAAAATCCTGTTAATTTTTGAGCATGACGAGGAAATCTGTGTAAACGATATCGCGCGCTTGTTTAATATCAGTCGCCCGGCGATTTCCCATCACCTGAAAGTCTTGCGCAACGCTGGTCTGGTGAACAGCGAAAAGCGCGGCAAAGAAGTGTATTACAGCGTTAATCGCGAATACTTTGCCAATGTTCTTGAAGTGGTGTATCGGACCATGGCCGAGCAGAACAAGCAGGGCCAGCTGATCAATTGATATTCAGTTGGCGACACCTCTCAGGCGCGAATTTATAATTAATAATTATTTGTAGTATGGCCATTTCTGCCCGGAATGACCCGGTGGTGGAATGAGCTGATGCATTGGCGCGGTTACCCGTGGTCACCGCAATGCGAGGGGGGTGTGTGAACGGTTACGAGCCTGTACGCCGTCGCGAGATTGTCGCCTGGGCGATGTTTGATTTTGCCAATTCCGGTTTCACGACAGTCGTATTAACGGCAATATTCAACGCTTATTTCGTATCTGTGATTGCCGGGCAAATTGTCAGTAATGGCAATGCCGCAACCTTGCTGTGGACGATCACAACATCTATTGCCTATCTTATGGTGCTTGCCAGCGCCCCGGTAATCGGTGCTATCGCTGATTACGGCGCGCATAAAAAGCGTTTCCTGGTAATTACTTCGCTGGCTTGTATTGGTTTTACCGTGCTGTTGGCAACTGCCAGGGAAGGCGATATCGCGCTGGCGGTATTTGGTGTGATCATGGCGACGTTCATGTTCGCGGCCGGTGAAAGCCTGATCTCGGCATTTCTCCCGGAGTTGGTGCCACCGGAAAAAATGGGGCGGATTTCCGGTTACGGCTGGGCGGTAGGCTATTTAGGCGGCCTGTTGGTGCTGGCATTGTGTCTTGTCTATATCGAGTCGGCCAAGCTGCGAGGACTGGGCGCCAATCACTACGTCTCCGTCAGCTTGATGATTACCGCGGCCAGTTTCCTGGTTGGCGCGCTGCCCTCGTACTTGTGGCTGCGTGAACGAGCGCAGGCGGGCCCGCCACTGGCGTTGTCAGCATATGTTCGAACAGGCTTTTTCCGCCTGGGTCAGACCATGAAACATGTGCGTCACTATCGCGACCTGTTCCGATTCCTGATCATCCTGGCAATCTTCTATTGTGGAATCTATATCGTCGTGACCTTGGCGGCGGTTTATGCCCAGCAGGTAATGGGTTTCGATACGGTCGATAATATCAAGCTGATCCTGGTGGTAAATATTACAGCGGCCGTAGGCGCCTTTGCATTCGGGCATATACAGGATCGACTGGGTTCTATCCAAACATTGGCGCTGACCTTGCTGTTATGGATAGCGGCGCTGGTCATTGCCTACTATACCCATGATCGCGTGACATTCTGGATTGCGGCCAACATTATCGGTGTAGCCATGGGTTCAAGCCAGTCCGCCGGGCGCGCCCTGGTCGGGCAGTTTTCGCCTGCCAGCCACAGCGCCGAGTTTTTTGGCTTGTGGTCAATGGCAACCAAGCTGGCTGCTGTCGTCGGACCGCTTAGTTATGGCGCCGTCACCTATATCACCGGGGATCATCGGCAGGCGATCCTGGTAACGACGGGATTCTTCGTGGCTGGATTATTATTGTTGTTCACTATTGACGAGCAGCGAGGCCGGCAGGCGGCGACAAAAACGTTTGCCTGATTAGATGCTAATTGAGTGTAACCGGTCAGACTGTGCCGTACTTGGTTTTCACCTCAGCCCCAGGAGTTTTGAGCAAACCGGTTGGCAAAATACCGCCGGCGCAGATGATAACGCCATCGTTCGGGATGGTAATCGTGTCTTCTCCGAAATCCACGGCGATATTGTCGGTGACGGTGAATGTTTTTTGAATTCAATTTACGTTCTATCACTGTGCATGGGTTTGATCGAGGCGATATGATGCCTGGCCCGGAGCAGGTACAGCAGCAATCAGAAACCATTGGCACATTACGGAAAGACGCGACAGTGCGGGATTATTATGCCGAGGGATGTTGACGAGAATTTTGACTCGATATTTTCGCCAACAGCAGGCTGTGTTATACAGGCTGCTCATTATTCAAACCCCAGGTATTTGACTGTTGAACCCGGTATTACGAACAACCCGACCACATTTCCTGGTGCTGTCACCGATCATGGTGGGCCTGGCACTGGCGACAGCCCATTGGCTGGGTTACCGGCCCGATCTGCTGCTGATAGTCTATGCTTGCATTGGTGCCGTAGCGGCCCATGTCAGTGTCAACGCATTTAACGAATACCTGGATTTTATCAGCGGGCTTGATGCTCAAACCCGGCGTACACCCTTTAGCGGCGGCAGCGGAGCGTTGCCGGAAAATCCCCATCTGGCAAATCGAGTGCTGGAACTGGCTATTGCCGCATTGGTCGTCAGCGCATCTATTGGATTGTTTTTTGCCTGGTATCGCGGACCGATGATGCTGGTTCCAGGGATTGCGGGCCTGGCATTGGTTATTTTTTATACCAACTGGATTACCCGGCAGCCGCTGCTGTGCCTGTTGGCCCCGGGGTTTGGCTTCGGACCGGTTATGATTATCGGCAGCTATATGGTGTTTACCGGCGAGTATTCATGGCCGGCAGTAATTGTTTCGTTGCCGGCCTTTTTCCTGGTGAACAACCTGTTGCTGATGAACCAGTACCCGGATATTGAACCGGATCGGCGGGCAGGTCGTCGACACCTCCTGATTGCGTTCGGTCCGCGGGTCGGTTTGTATGTATACGCGGTGTTTGCATTATTGCCATACGTCGTACTGGGCGTTGCGGTCTGGATGCACTACCTTCCGCACCTGGGCCTGATCGCGCTGCTGGCATTGCCGGCGAGCCTGTTCTCTACCCTGAGACTGGCCGTTTTCCTTGCTCATGGAACTCCTTTGCAGCCCGGCCTGGCAGCCAACGTTGTGGCCAGTCTGCTGTACCCGCTGTTGCTGGCGACCGGCCTGCTGCTGGCCTGATTAACCGGCCTGGCCATCATAAATCCCTTGAAAACCCGGTCTCGACCCCCATTAAGGATGCAGAGATCATCGTGACCAGGGCGCAAACGTTCCCGGTCAGTTCGTATTGTTTCCGGGGGGTATCGCCATGAATATGGACAAATTGACAACCAAGTTCCAGCAAGCCCTGGCTGAGGCGCAAAGTCTTGCGCTTGGTCGGGATCACCAGTTTATCGAGCCGGTTCACGTTATGATTGCCCTGATGGATCAGCGCGATGGTACGACGCGTCACTTGCTGGCCCCGACAGGCATTAATGTAAACGGCCTTCGTTCACAGCTCGGCGAGGCGCTGGATCGTATGTCATCCGTTGAAGGAGCCGGTGGTGATGTGCATATATCCAATGACCTTTCGCGACTGCTGAACCTGACTGACAAGTATGCGCAGCAACGCAAGGATCAGTATATTTCTACCGAGCTGTTTGTACTGGCGGCACTTGAAGACAAGGGCGAACTGGGAAGACTGTTCAAGAATGCCGGTTTGTCCCGCGGGCAATTGGAGCAGGCCATTGAGAAAATGCGTGGAGGTCAGAACGTGCAGGATCCCAACGCGGAAGATACCCGCCAGGCGCTGGATAAATACACTATCGATATGACCGAGCGTGCCGAGCAAGGCAAGCTTGATCCGGTTATCGGTCGCGACGAAGAGATTCGACGAGCCGTACAGGTGCTGCAGCGCCGCACCAAGAACAACCCGGTGCTGATCGGTGAACCGGGCGTCGGCAAGACCGCCATCGTCGAAGGTCTTGCCCAGCGTATAGTCAACGGTGAAGTGCCGGAAGGTATCAAGGGCAAACGGCTGTTGTCACTGGATATGGGCTCGCTGATCGCCGGCGCCAAGTATCGAGGCGAATTTGAAGAGCGTCTCAAAGCCGTGTTGAATGACCTGTCCAGGCAGGAAGGTCAAATTATCCTTTTTATCGATGAGTTGCATACCATGGTGGGTGCCGGCAAGGCTGAAGGCGCAATGGATGCCGGCAACATGCTCAAGCCGGCGCTGGCGCGCGGTGAATTGCATTGTATTGGCGCCACGACGCTTGATGAGTATCGCAAGTACGTGGAAAAGGATGCGGCTCTGGAGCGGCGTTTTCAGAAAGTAGTGGTAGGTGAACCAACCGTCGAAGACACGATTGCTATTCTGCGCGGGCTCAAGGAAAAATACGAAGTTCACCACGGTGTTGATATTACCGACCCCGCCGTAGTGGCCGCGGCAACGTTGTCGCATCGCTATATCACGGATCGCCAATTGCCGGACAAGGCTATTGACCTGATGGATGAAGCGGCATCACGTATTCGCATGGAGATTGATTCCATGCCCGAATCCATGGATCGGCTTGATCGCCGGCTGATCCAGCTGAAAATTGAGCGCGAAGCACTGAAGAAAGAAAGTGACGAGGCGTCAAAAAAACGCCTGGCAGATCTTGAATCCGAAATCACGCGCCTGGAAAAAGAGTATTCCGATCTTGAGGAAGTCTGGAAAGCGGAAAAGGCTGCTGTTCAGGGTGCCCAGCATACCAAGGAAGAGCTCGAGCGTGCCCGCCAGGAAATGGAAACCGCTCGCCGTGGCAATGATCTGGCGCGCATGTCAGAACTGCAGTATGGCCGAATTCCCGAACTGGAAAAACAGCTTGAAGCGGCCAGTGCTGCTGAAGGCAAGGACAACCAGTTGTTGCGAAATTCAGTAACCGAAAACGAGATTGCGGAAGTGGTGTCGCGCTGGACCGGAATTCCGGTAACCAAAATGATGGAAGGTGAGCGAGACAAGCTGCTGCGCATGGAAGATGAGTTGCACAAGCGCGTGGTCGGCCAGAACGAGGCGATTGATGCGGTCTCCAATGCCATTCGTCGATCCCGGGCCGGGTTGTCTGATCCCGATCGTCCCTACGGCTCTTTCCTGTTCCTGGGCCCGACCGGTGTCGGAAAAACCGAGTTGACCAAGGCCCTGGCCAGCTTCCTGTTCGACTCCGAAGAAGCGATGGTGCGTATAGACATGTCCGAGTTTATGGAAAAGCACTCGGTTGCCCGCCTCATTGGCGCACCACCAGGATACGTGGGTTATGAAGAGGGCGGCTACCTGACGGAAGCCGTGCGTCGCAAACCGTACTCGGTGATTCTGCTGGATGAAGTGGAAAAAGCGCACCCGGATGTATTTAACGTGTTGTTGCAGGTACTGGATGATGGCCGCCTCACCGACGGGCAAGGCCGGACCGTGGATTTCAAGAATACCGTGATTATTATGACCTCAAATCTCGGCTCCCAGGCGATCCAGGAATTCGCCGGCGACGAGAATTACGATGCGATGAAAGTAGCGGTGATGCATATTGTCGGTGACCATTTCCGACCGGAATTCATCAATCGAATCGATGAAACCGTGGTATTTCATTCACTTGGGCGTGATCAGCTGCATAGTATTGCCGCAATCCAGGTGCAGTATCTGCGAAAACGACTTGCCAGCCGCGATATGGGGTTTGAGCTTAGCCCGGCAGCATTGGATCGTATTGCCGAGGCCGGTTTTGACCCGGTCTACGGCGCCAGGCCGTTAAAACGGGCGATTCAGCAGCGCATTGAGAATCCGCTGGCGCAGGAGATTCTCGCCGGCAAATTTACGGCCGGTGACACCGTTTCGGTGGATGTGTCTGGTGAGGAATTGGTGTTTAATCGCATTCAGGATTCCGATGCGCCGTCACGGGTGGCCTGAGCTCCGCCGTTGCATAGCGGGCGACCCGGGTCGGGATGCAAGTTTTTAGAGAAATACATGTGGAGGTAGTAAATGGCTATTGAACGAACCTCGTTCAAAATGGGACTGATTGCTGGCGCGTTCCTTGTGGTTGGCGCAGTTGCCGGAATTGCGCTGAGTGCACGAATGAACTGGATGCCGGTGGCGGAAAGTGCGGCACCGTTGGCACTGGCGCAAAGCAGTGCCGTATCAGTACCGGTCAATGGCCCGGGAAACAACTTTGTGCCAATCGTCAAAGCTGCCTCTCCAGCAGTGGTCAATATTTCCACCAAGCGCGTGGTCAAGAGCAAGTCTGCCAAGGGCATGCCGGACTCGCCGTTGTTCAACGATCCGTTTTTCAAGCATTTCTTTGGTGATGAATTTGGTCATCGTTTCGGCGGCCCGCGACGGAGGGAAGAGAATGCCCTGGGTTCGGGTGTCATTGTTGATCCCAAGGGATACATCATTACCAACAACCACGTTATTGCCAAGGCGGATGAAATCAAAGTGGTGTTGAATGATGAGCGTGAGTTTGAAGGCGAGGTGGTAGGTACCGACCCCAAGACTGATCTCGCGGTTATCAAGATCAAGGGCAAGGATTTACCCAGTCTGAAATGGGCAGATTCCACCAGGCTGGAAGTCGGTGAGTATGTCCTGGCTATCGGTAATCCATTCGGGCTCAATCAGACCATTACCATGGGCATCGTCAGCGCTGTCGGTCGCGCCAATGTCGGTATCGCCGATTATGAAGATTTTATCCAGACTGATGCTGCCATCAATCCGGGCAACTCCGGCGGCGCCCTGGTCAATACCAGTGGTGAACTGGTGGGCATCAACACCGCTATCTTTTCCCGTTCAGGTGGCTACATGGGTATCGGATTTGCCGTACCCAGCAACATGGCCAAGGGTGTGATGACCAGCCTGATCAAGGACGGAAAAGTTACGCGTGGTTGGCTGGGTGTATCGATTCAGAATGTGAACAAGGATATTGCCGAGCAGTTTGATCTGAAGGAAGCCAGCGGCGCCCTGATCAGCGAAATCATGAAGGATGGCCCGGCTGCTGAAGCCGGTATGGAAGCCGGTGATGTTATTGTCAGCTTTGATGGACAAAAGGTGGATGACTCAACCGGCCTGCGCAATATTGTCGCCCGCACCGAAGTAGGCAAGCGTGTTGAAGTGATCGTGATTCGCGACGGCAAGCGCAAGACCCTGAAGGTCAAGACCGGCAAGCAACCGAAGGACATGGGGCGCGATCCTGTCGAACAGGATGAAGAGTCCGCAGAAAATGGCGCCGAAGCGACCGGCTTCAGGGTCAAAACACTGACCCCGGAGATTGCCGAGGAACTCGGAATTGATACTTCGGAAAAAGGTGTTGTTGTGACTGCTGTTGAACCCGGCAGCGCGGCCCAGCAGGCAGGATTGCGGCGTGGTGATGTGATTGTCAGCCTGAACCGCAAGCGCATCAGCAATGCCACCGATTTCAATCGTGTCGCGGGCAAGCTGAAGGACAAGAAGATGTTGCTCCGCATCGTTCGCAAAACGGGCAAGGCGTTTATTATTATCAAGCCTTGACCTGCTGAATCCTTTATAAGGCAGAAGAATAAAACGGGGGCCCTGGCCCCCGTTTTTCATTTTCGATGCGCGCTCTGCTATGCTGTTGTGTCCAGGATTATGTGCTGTCGTGGAACTGCTATCGTTAACTCCCGGGGTGTTGGCGGTATCCATTACAACACCGGTATGCCCGGGCAGTACCATGAGCATGTTGATTGCCGAATATATCTCGCGAATCGGCGATATTCGGCAGCCTGCCTCGACGGGTGGAGCGGACAACTTTGACGGCGTATTGCGGTCTGGTATCGTCGTGGTGTTGCTTGCATGAACGGAACAGGATCTTGTGTAATGCAGGAACGGCAGGACTCGGTGGAGCAGAATCATGTTTTACCGTGATAATCCGTCATCCGCTTTGTCCCGTTCCATAAACGGATAATATTGCTCGAGGAACCGGTATCATATGTTGCAGATAATTCGAAAATGGTTCGATCGGAATTTTTCTGATCCGCAGGCCGTTTACCTGGCATTTTTGTTGTTGCTCGGTTTCTCGGTCGTCATTTTTGCCGGCGCCATGTTGTTACCGGTTTTCGCCGGTATTGTTATTGCCTACCTGCTCGACAGTATTGTGTTATTCCTCGAGCGTCGCGGACCGAGACGGTTGCGTGCTGTTGCGCTGGTGTTCCTGGTGTTCCTGGCATCGTTGATATTCATACTCTTTGGCCTGATGCCGTTGTTGGCCGGGCAGGTGGTCGATCTCTTCCGTGAATTGCCCGTGATGATCAATCGTGGCCAGGAAATTCTGCTGCAGATTCCGCAGCATCACCCGTATATTACCGAAGAACAGATTCGCAGCCTGATAGGCACCTTTGGCCAGGAAGTAAGAAAGATGGGACACGGCCTGGTTACCACCGGCTTGTCCTCCATATCCGATGTGATTACCCTGGTTGTCTACCTGGTCTTGATGCCATTACTGGTATTTTTCTTTCTCAAGGACAAGTGGGCCATACTCCTGTGGTTTGATCGGTACCTGCCGAAGGACAGGGATTTGATGGCGCGCGTCTGGAAGGAAATGGATACCCAGTTGGGTAATTATGTGCGTGGCAAGATATGGGAGATACTGATCGTGGGCACCGTCTGCGTCATCGTATTCCTCGTTCTCGGACTGCAGTACGCGGTGTTGCTTGGCCTGCTTGTCGGCCTGTCGGTACTGGTTCCGTACATTGGCGCCGTAGCAGTGACATTCCCCGTAGTGCTGGTGGCATTGTTCCAGTGGGGGTGGAGTGCAGAGTTTGCCTGGTTGGTAGCGGCATATCTGTTTATCCAGGCGCTCGATGGAACCGTGCTCGTCCCGCTGATGTTTTCGGAAGTGAACAATCTTCATCCGGTTGCCATTATTGTAGCAGTACTGTTCTTTGGCGGGCTTTGGGGTTTCTGGGGTGTGTTTTTTGCCATTCCGCTGGCAACCCTTGTGCAGGCGCTGCTCAGTGCCTGGCCGCGCGAACAGGGCGCAGCAATTCCATCATGAACCATTTCGTCGATGGCTGCTGATAAAGGTATTGCTGCACCATTGTTCAATCAGCAGGCGTGTCTGTTCCGGCTTCTCGGTTAATGGCCAATGATAGGCATCGACATGCGCAATTTCGCCGCGAGCGAGGCCTGAAACAATCTCTGCTGTTATCCCGGTCCTGGTATAGGTTGGCGTGGTCGATAAGATGGCCAGCAACGGTATCCGGAGTCTCCCGGTATTGGCAACAGGCTTGATGGACAGGTACAGCTCCTGAAAGTAATTGATTGCCGGAAAGTGTTTGAGGTCCGGCCAAGGTGACCCATAAAATTTTGCCATTTCTTCACCCTTGCCGACCGCAAGCAGCTTCTTGCGGGTGGATTCATCGAGCAGGCGCAGATCGCGATTCCGGACATGGCGGCGGTGGATGCCCAGCCGGTTGAGGGCGGCACCCAGCCATATCAACGGACGTGTTATCCAGCGTGAACGGTAGAACCACTTGTATCGCGGATAAAGTGCGTCGTAAAAAACCGGGTCAATCAGGACAAGGCCGGCCACCCGTGACGGGTAGCGCATACCCATATCCATGGCGACCTGGGCGCCAAGGCTGTGGCCAATGATGACCGCATCCTGGTAGCGTTCGCGATCGAGAATTTCGCAAATATCCCGGCTCCAGGTACTCAGATCCAGCAGGCCACGCCACGTGGATTCGCCATGACCGCGAAGATCGAGCCTGAGAATATCCCAATCCTGGCCGAGGGTGGTGTGTTCAATAAATTCGGACCACCGCGACATGTTGCTGGCAGCGCCGTGTATCAGGATAACCAGTCGTCGATGGCTGCCCGGGCGAGTCAGCCGGTATGTTACCGACGTACCGTCGCTCAGCATCAGAACCTGTTTTAGTTCCTTGGTGGTCATAAGGCGTCAGGGTATCCGGCTTGCCAGTGGCTCAGCTATTGTTGGTCGGCGGTGCAAGTCTTGCGGCCGGTTCGAACCAGCCTACCAGAAGTTGGCGCATGCGTGAACGACGGGTAATGCGTAACGCTTCAGCATCAACCGGAATACCGGCAATGGCTGCGTTAATAAACCGTGCCAGTGACTTGGCATGAACAAAGCTGCTTGTCAGTACGTGGTGCCGGTTATCAACAGTATCAACCACTAACTTGCCGGCATGGCTTCGGATTGTCGCAACTTTATGGAGATGGATGTGGAGCTTGTTTGACAGGCAGATGATTGATCGCTCGGTTACAAACCAGTCCCGTTCGCCGGGCCTGCCCAGCCAGCTGTTGTTGCAGACGAACAGGATTTCCTGGTCCGGCAGGTGTTCCGGAATTTTCGGCAGTCGAAACCAGTAGTTCTGGTTGCTGTGAAAGAATGCGCTGCCAAGAGGGTAGGGTGATGCGCGTTCAGACAGGGCCAGGTACAGGGTGCTGGCGTAGGCAGCAAATTCATCGTAGCTGGTACTGAGTTCCCGGTCTTCAAGCCAGTATTTTACCGCGCCAGCCAGCAAACCGACCCCGGCGCTGGCAAGAATTGCCTGCCATTGACGGGTTTGCAGCGAACCGCCGGCGCCCAGTAATGCGCCATCGCGCATACGCGCCCACAAAGCCTTTTTGTCGGAAGTGGCCTGGACCGTTTTGCACCAGCTGGCAAGGTGCTCACAATTATTGCCCCAGAGGTTGTAGCCATTCTCTCCAAGCCGACTGCAGGCGCGGGCAACGACCTTGAGTGGTGGATAGCTGAAATCCGGGTCATAGCTGATCAGCCTGGGCGGCTCGTCGCTGTCCGCAACAAAATCCTTTAACTCGGTTTCGTGAATGGTGTTGACGGTGGAATCGACTCCCAGTACTTGTTGCCAGCCTATGCCATCAGCAACGCCTTTACCGGGTGGCGGCGCATAGTGAACAACCTTGTCGTTACCAATGCAGATGCCGTGATGATTGTAAAACCGGCGCCGAATCCTGATGTGGTCACCGGGACGGAAATTTTCTGATTCCATGTTTATTATTGATTGTTTCACTGGAACTGATTCTAGAATTGTCCACCCGGTTTAACAATGTGCAGGGAAGCGTTAGACTGGGTAAATGAATATTCGTGTTTCCGGCCGCAGGCGTGTACAGCCATGGTTGCTGGTATTAACCGGCTTCAGCTGCTTTTTTGCATCCGCGGCATTCGGGAACAATGATGCTGATGAGCAGCGCGCCAGGGATATATTGCGCCAAATCGATGACATGTGGCGCCAGGATTCATCCCATGCCCGGCTGGCCATGGAAGTGAAAACCCGGCATTACACCAGGACCCTCAGGCTGGAGGCCTGGTCCCGGGGAGCGGACAAGAGTCTTATCAGGATTCTGTTTCCTGCCAGGGAGAAAGGCACGGCATCCCTCAAGTCCGGTGAGCACCTGTATACCTACCTGCCCAAGACTGATCGAACCATTCGTCTCAGTGCGGGAATGATGAGTGGTTCATGGATGGGCAGCCATTTCACAAACGATGACCTGGTCCAGGACTCTCGTCGCGAACGAGATTATCGTATTCGCATTTCGTTTGAAGGTAAGCGAAACGGCCTGCGCCTGATGGAGTTCACGCTTGTTCCCCGGGAGACGGCGGCAGTGGTATGGGGCAAGGTGGTCACAACAGTCAGCTTGCCGGACTATCTGCCTGTCAGTGAAGTCTTCTATGACGAGGCCATGAAGGTAGCGCGTACCCTGGAGTTCAGTGACATCAGGTTGCTCGGTGGACGAAAAATGCCGTCAGTACTCAAGGTAGTGCCGGCGGACAAACCTGATGAATATACGGTTCTCACCTACGAACATATCGAATTCAATATTGGCATCAAAAACGAATTTTTTTCCCTGAACCGCCTGCGCATGTCGAGGTAGGACGTTAATTCCAAGACGGAAGTGTCATGAAAACCCCGGTAGATGGCAGCCCGCAGTTATCCCGTTCAGTGTCAGAACGGCACAGGTTGGCATGCCTGCAAGGCGCGCTGGTGTTGGTGCTGGTATCGGCCCCGGCCCCGGTCTTTGCTGAAGACGATGGACCCTTTGGCGGCCTGGTGCGAAGCCAGGCCTATGTCTTTGAGTTTGATGATAACAACGTGCCAACCGGTCGCCGACATGGCAACGGGGCTGCCGTGTCATTGCGCGGCATGTACGATGACTTGTTTGCGAACCTCAGAATTACCGTGGCCGCACAATACGGCGTCTTGTCCGGCGACAACATAATGCAGGCAGTCGAAGCGGAGCGAAGCAGTCGATTGTCCTGGCGCTACAGCGGTGAAACCGATTCGGCGCTGGATGTTGATCGCCTGGCGATCCAGTTTGCAACAAGCAACTGGGAGGCAATGTTTGGCAGAATGCCGGTGAACCTGAGCCGAACCTTCTATTTTACCCCTAACGATTTTTTCGCGCCGTTTGCCGCGCAGGCATTTTTCCGGGAATACAAGCCCGGCGTAGATGCTTTGCGATTGGCCTGGGAGCCCCAGCCGTTGTGGCGCTTGTCGGTTATATCGATTGAGGGTTATGCCCGGGATATGTCCACTGATACCGGCTGGTCGGTTGAGCCGGATGCCGAGCGACGCTCCTGGGTCGGCGTGGCTTCAGCTCCTGTTGCCGGAACGGAGCTGGGAGTGTTGGGCGGCCACGTTCGTGATCGCAAGGTTATAGGCGGCAGCGTGCAAACCAGCCTGTTCAGCCTGCTCGATATCCGGGCGGAAGGTCATCGCGCCGAGCTGGACCAGGCGCCCCACGGAAGTTATGCCCGTTGGGCGGCCGGCCTTGGGTATCGGCCATCCGCGGAGCTGGATCTGCGTTACGAATATTATTATCAGGGCGATGGCGCGCACGAGGTGAAACGCTACAGGATGAACCCGTTGGATAGCATGTACCTGGCTCGACGCTATGCATCGGCCGGACTGGTTTGGCAGGCTTCGCCATTGACCACGTTGAATAGTGTCTGGTTGCGTAACGGTATCGACCATTCATCGATGATTATATTCGGCCTGGTGCATTCGCTAGCCGATGACAGCGATATTGATTTGACGTTTTCGGTGCCAAGAGGGAAACCTGTAAAAAACTACAGGATTGAAAGTGAGTATGGCGCTTATCCCGTTTCCGTGGTGCTGGAATGGCGCGCTCATTTCTGAAGTATTCCCGCACAATGTCAAAGCTTGTTAAAACTGCATCTCCGGTTTCCACGGCGCAGGCATTTCCGTCTATTGTATAGATAATAATTCACGCTTGTTTTCGGCAGGATATGGATACATCCAGCACTCACCCAAAAGCCCGACCTAAACTATTGCAGGAGCGCTTGAGACGCAGGTTTCATCAGCCCGGTTTTACGCTGCTGCTCATCCTGTTTGTCAGCTTCGGCCTGATCGCCAGTGGCGGCGCTATTATATTGGTTGGCTATGAGGGCCAGAATCTGTTGTTGCTCAGGCAGGCGCAAAACAGTCTCGAGGTAAATGTCCGGGCCACAGGTGACCGGTTCAGGGCGGCCGTCAACGCGCTTGGCGCTGATGCGCGATTTCTGTCAATTATTGAGCCGGTAAATGGTTATGCGCGATCGTTGAACGGCGACCGGGTGGATCCAAAATTTGGCTTTACCACGTCCCGCTGGCTGCAACTGGTTGGCGGCGCATTTGTGGAGATGGCGACTGCGCGACCGGATTATCTTGAGATCAGGCTGCTGACGGCTGATGCATCGGGGCGGGAACTGGTCAGGGTCAGCCGGGGAGACGGAACCCTCGAGGTGGTTGCCGGGCCGGAATTGAAGCGCAAGACGGATAATCCCTATTTCCAGAAGGCGAGGTTGCTTGGACAGGGGGGTATCTATTTTTCTGAAATTAACCTCAGCCGGGATGACGGCAAAATACAGGTCCCGAGGATAGCGGTGATCAGGGTGGTCGCGCCAGTCTTCGACAGCCGTGGCAAGCGCATCGCGCTGGTTGTTATCAACCAGGATTTTTCGGCAATTCTCAGGAGCCTGATCAATCTCGAAGACGAAGGGTTTAGCAGTCGCTATTTCGTTCTTAATGATCGCGGTGATTATCTTTATCATCCGGACTATACGAAGCAGTTCGCTTTCGAATTTGGAGATCATCGCAATGCTGTGAGAGATTTTCCCGGCCTTGTACCAATTATTGAGCATGCCAGGACTCATGACAGCATGACCGGCGGGCTCGATCATCATGATGATCATACACACTCACACCAGTCCGATGGATCGGTCAGGCGCATGTTCACGCATTTTGATCTTGTCGAGGTCGGCAGCCCGGGATTTTTCCAGAAATTCTTCATCGGCATATCAGCTGATTACGATGACATTATCGCCGGCACCCATGACATTGTTGTTAATACCATACTTGTTGCCGCTCTGATCCTTTTGTCCTCGGTCCTGGCGACAGTGGTTTTCTCTCAGATTATTACCCGCCCAATCCGCAATATTACTGAATGGGTTAATTCGGATGGCAGGGGTGATACGGCTGGCAAGTTACCGCTGGATGACCGCACCGAAGTGGGTGTTCTGGCTCGATCATTCCTTGGATTGGTGAATACCTTGCGCAGCAGCGAACAACGACTGGTCAGGAAAAACCAGGAGCTGGTTGCCCGCAACCGGGAGCTGGACCAGTTTGCCTATATCGCTTCTCATGACCTGAAATCACCTTTGCGCGCCATTACCAGTCTTTCCGAATGGCTTGAAGAGGATATTGGCGATACGTTGAGCGAAGAATCACGGGAACAGCTACGCCTTTTGAGGAGTCGGGCAAGGCGAATGGATGATTTGATTAACGGCATCCTGTTGTACTCACGAGTGGGGCGGGAAGCGATCGCCAGCGAGGATGTGAATTTTGAAGACCTGCTGGATGAAATCTGGAGTGATTCCGTCCAACAGGGCTGCACGCTGGTGAAGCATGTAAATGTGAAAACGATTCATGCAGAGGCAGTGCTCTTGCGACAGGTGCTTGCCAATCTTGTTGGTAACGCTGTCAAGCATGGAGACAGCGACCGCATAATTGTACAGGTATCGGCAAAAATCGAGAACAATGCCTGTGTTTTTGATGTTACCGATGATGGGCCGGGCATACCAAAAGAGTACCACGACAAAGTGTTTCGAATCTTTCAGACCCTGCAGGCCCGCGATACCCGCGAAAGCGCCGGTATTGGCCTGACTATCGTCAAGAAAATCATTGATGAGCATGGCGGGTCTATCAGCCTTGAATCTCCCGTTGAAAACAATCACGGCACCCGGTTCCGGGTTGTCTGGCCACTGTAGCTTCCGTAAAAGCACGCCAGTTTCTGCAGTTAATGATATTATCCGGCTGCCTGAGTCAGTGCGGAGATTGGTTGTGCGTCGTGAGAAGTTTCATGTAACCGGCAGTACCGGGGCCGGGTTGGCGGTACAGCTGGATTTGCCCGATAACAGCGAGCCTGGTCACTATATTATCTATTCCCATTGCTTTACCTGCAGCAAGAATCTCAAATCCATTAATAACATTGCTCGTGCCGTAGTGGAGAGTGGCTGGGGATTTGTCCGCTTTGATTTTACCGGTGTCGGCGAGAGTGACGGTGTGTTCGCTGATACCAATTTTGCATCGGATGTTGCCGATATTCATGCAGTGATTTCCGCAATGCGAGAGCAAGGAATGTCGGTGGAAGTACTGGTCGGTCATTCGCTGGGTGGTGCGGCGTCCATCCAGGCGGCATCCGAGGATGAATCAATCAAGGCGGTCGCTACCATTGGTGCACCGTTTCATGGTGGCGACGTGGCACGGCGATTCCTGCACCTGCGTGAACAGGTGCGCAGTACCGGCAAGGCGGAAATCGAGATTGGTGGTCAGCGATTCGAGATCGGCGAACGGTTCCTGGCAGATGCCGAACTGCCGGATCTCACTGCAAGCCTGAAGAAGCTGAAAGCACCCATCCTGGTCATGCATGCGTCTTCGGATGCAACGGTTGAGATGGAGAATGCCACGCGCATTTTCATGGCTGCACATCACCCGAAAAGTTTTGTTTCGTTGGCCGATGCCGATCATCTGCTCAATAACCCGGTTGATGCACGCTATGTCGGCAACCTGGTTGTCACCTGGGCCGGTCGTTACGTCGACTGATAAGGTTATGTCAGATCAATCCATTATTTATCGATATTCACTCCACCTGGTTGACCAGGGTTGCAGTGTGGATGAAGCAGTTGACCTGGTTGTCGCCAAACATCCTTCCGAGACTGAAGAACATTGTCTTATGCGGCTGCTTGCCTGGGGACTGTTCTGGCAGCCGGGTATCAGAATGGCCGGCTCGGTATGCCAGGGAGACGAGCCGGATCTTCAGGTTGAACAGCATGGCATTATTGTCGGGATCAATAACCAGAAACGTATTCGCAAAGCTGCGGTCAGGCATCCACGGCTGACTTGTCTCGAATGGCGGCCGCGGTTTATTCGCAGTGCATCCGAGCTGTGCCAGCGCATTAATCGCGATGGCGCGACAGCAACAATCATTGGTGTCGAAGGTGAATTGAACGGCCTGCTTGCATCAGTGCAGCGTCGCAACAACTGGATGCTGGAATTGACGGATCACGATTTTGTTGTCGATACAGGCAAGAACAAGTTTGAATTCAGCACCCAGACCTTGTGCCGGTTATAAATGAATCAGGCGGCCCGGCTACGCTTGCTGCGCAGGTAACGAATCAGTGGTTGCCATTGCTCGACATCCTGCCACACGGCCGATGGCGCCATCTCGAAGATGCCAACGCCACGTTCGGCGGCGCGCACATAGTTCTGGGTATCTCGCAGGGTAGCGACAAGGGGAATGCCCAGCTTTTTCAGAAACTCATGCAGTTTCTGGTAGATAAGTGTATTTTCCCGTACCCGGTTGGCAATGATGGCAAGCTTGCTGTCACCACGACTGACCTGGCCATTCTTCAGCAACTCCTGGATGAAATCAGCGGCGGCGCGCATATCCATTGGCGACGGCAGGACCGGTACCAGTACGGTTTCGGCCTTGCGTACGAGGGCAGTAATATCCTTGCCGTGTACGGCGGCGGGCGCATCCAGGATCAGCACCTCGGTATCACGGGGCGCGCGAACGCTGCCCTGGCTGCCATCGAGGCCGGTAATAACCGGCCACTGCTCGGAGCGGGCCTTCAGCCAGGCCAATGATGACGATTGCGGATCAAAATCCGCCAATGCCACCTGTTTGCCTTCTTCCCAGGCAAAATAGCTGGCAAGATTCGTAGCCAGCGTCGATTTGCCGCAACCACCTTTTGCATTGAGTACCAGAATACTGCGCATGTTGAGCAAGTGCCTTAAACGTACCGAAATTGTGTTTATACACCTTATCAGGGAATTAAACCCCGTGCCAAGGGTTCGCCCCGTGATTTCCGGATCATGACCATTCTTAGCCCGTTTCCGGTGCAGGAAGTGTTGCCACAACTGGCCAAAACCCTGGCCGATAGTCGCCAGTGCCTGTTGGTGGCGCCGCCGGGTGCCGGCAAGACCACCCAGGTACCGCTGGCGCTGTATTCGAGCGACTGGCTCGCCGGTCGGAACATATTAATGCTCGAGCCGCGACGCCTGGCGGCCCGGTCAGCGGCCGCTTTTATGGCCCGGCAACTGGGTGAACCGGTAGGCCAGACCGTCGGTTACACGGTTCGACTGGATCGCAAGGTCAGCAGGCAAACGCGGATCGAGGTGGTTACCGAGGGTATTCTGACCCGAAGACTGCAAAATGATCCGGAGCTTGGCGATGTTGGCCTGATCATTTTTGACGAGTTTCATGAGCGTAATATTCACAGTGATCTTGGTCTTGCGCTGGTTCGCGATATCCAGCAGGGCTTGCGCGACGATCTGCGCGTACTGGTCATGTCAGCAACGCTGGATGTCAGGCGCCTGCGTGAATTTTTCGGTGATGTCCCGGAAGTTGTCAGTGAAGGCCGAATGCACGATGTTGAACATCATTACCTGGATCGTGATCCGGCAGTCGATTCCCTGGACACGGTATTGGCAAAAACAGTAGATAACGTGTTAGTCAATACCGAGGGGGATGTTTTGGTATTCCTGCCCGGGGTTGCCGAGATAGAGCGCGTACGTACACGGCTCGATCAGCAACTGGCCCAGCAACCGGTCAGTGTTCTGCCGTTGCATGGCGCCTTGAGCCTGGCTGACCAGGATCGGGTCATGCAACCGTTGCCGGGTCAACGCAAGCTGATACTGGCAACCAATATCGCCGAGACCAGCCTGACCATTGACGGAGTGCGCGTAGTGATTGATTCCGGGCTCGCACGCGAAAACCGCTTTCGTGCGGCAAGCGGCATGAGCCGGCTGGAGACGGTGCGCATCAGTGCCGATTCCGCAACCCAACGATGTGGTCGTGCCGGTCGCCAGGCGCCGGGTCAATGTTATCGATTGTGGTCGAGGAATACGCAGGCCGGACTTGTGCCCGAGCGTATCCCGGAGATATTGCGTACCGACCTGGCAGCGTTGGTGCTGGAGTTGGCATGTTGGGGTGTGACGGATATTACGGCGCTGCAATGGGTGGATGTGCCAACTGACGCACATGTACAGCAAGCGCGATCGTTGTTGAATCAACTGGCGCTGGTTGATGCCGAAGGCAGGGTAACGGCAATCGGCAAGTCGGTGGCATTGCTGGGTTTATCGCCACGCCTGGGTTGCATGTTGCTCAAGGCGCGTGAACGTGGCCAGGGTTGGGTCGGCTGCCTGTTGGCCGCCTTGCTGGAAGAGCGGGATATCATGCAAGGTGAATTCAACGGCAGCATGGAAAAGCGCCTTGAACTGTTGTTGACCGGTGCAGTCGGCAAGCGTGGCAAGCGAATTATTGACGTGGCAAATCGTTATGCGCGTAGCCTGGATGTGAAGCCGGCTGATGTCGATCCGCATGTATCGGGCCTGTTACTGGCTGAAGCATTTCCGGATCGTATTGCCATGGCGCGTGATGACCGGTTGCAGCGTTACCAGCTGGTCAACGGTCGTGGCGCATCAATGCACAGTAATGAAGCCAGCCAGGGCGGGCGTTTTATTGTCATCACCGATATCGATGATCGCCAGGGAGACAGCCGTATATTCCGCTATGCGCAGTTGAGCGGTAGTGATATGGAATACCTGGAGTCTGCACTGGCGGTTACCGAAACCCAGTGCGACTGGGACGACAAACAGCAACGCATCGTGGCGCGGAAACTGACGCACATCGGTGCCGTGGAATTAGCGTCAACACGGCTTGATGCGGTATCGGATGAACAGGCAGCATCGATGTTTTTTGTGCTGATTCGTAAAACCGGTATTGACATGCTGCCGTGGAGTGAGGCGGCGCGAAGCCTGCAGGCGCGTATACGCATGGCATCTACGCTGGAACCGGGCTGGCCGGATGTTAATGACCCCGCCTTGCTCGAGAATCTTGAAACCTGGCTGTTTCCGTTTATCGGGGGTGTGCGCAGTCGTGGCGACCTGGGCAAGCTTGATATGGCGAAGATGATTAAATCCATGCTCGACTGGCAACAACAACAATGGCTGGACCAGGCATTGCCCGAGCGCTATGAGCTGCCCGGTGGCAGGCACGCACGTGTGGACTATGTCAGCGGAACAGTGCCGCTCATGCGTAGTCGATTACAGGATTTCTTCGGCCTGAATACACAACCGCGACTGGCCAATGGCAGGGTGGATGTCATTATTGAGTTGTTGTCTCCGGCCAACCGGCCGGTGCAGCGGACCCAGGACTTGGCGGGATTCTGGTCAGGCAGTTATGCCGAGGTGCGCAAGGAAATGAAGGGGCGTTATCCCAAGCATCAGTGGCCGGAACAGCCTGGTCAATCAATAGCGGATCAATCGAGGTCTGATCAAGCGGGCGGGAAGAAGTAGCTGAGCTGCTGACATACCGGTTGTTGAGCCTGATGCACGACAACTCAGGCGTTGTCTTGAATTACACGACAACTCAGGCGTTGTCTTGAATTACACGACAACTCAGGCGTTGTCTTCGGGAATCACAACATCAGTGGCGACCACGTCTTCAATGGCGTCACCGTACATGGAATCCAGCTCGGCCAGGCTGGCATCGTGGTCATTAAGATGTTTCTGCACCGTATCGCGCAACTGGTCGGGATCGAAAGGTTTCAGAATAAAGGCGTTGGCACCGCAGGCGTAGGCGCGTTCGCGAACAATATCTTCCTCGGCGCTGGTGACAACAATAATCGGCACATTGCCGATGTCTTCCTGGGCGCGTAGCTGGCAAATGAGTCCATAGCCATCGAGATTGGGCATGTTGATATCGCTGATGACAAGATCCGGCTTCTGGTGCTGGGCGCTGGCCAGGCCTTTTTCACCGTCTTCGGCTTCCAGCAGGGTGTAATCGCTTTCGAGCGCACGCTTGACGCTCACCCGTATTACGCGTGAATCATCAACAACCAGGACGCTCGGTTTTCCACCGGCTTGTGAAGTCTGAACAGCAGACACCAGGTTCCCCCTAAATACAGCATTCTACTTACGGTAATCTATATAATAAGTGTAGTCTAATCAACGCTATTGCGCGATATTGTGAATGCAAAATACCATGAATGTTCATGAGGTTACAGCTTGCTGTTTATGTAGCAGGTCAGCAACCGGCGCGGAATCCGGGGTTTGGGTATAGTATTAATGGTGAAAACGGGACTTTGCGCACAGGACTTTGCATGATCTACACAGAACGACGCTGTATTCAGGCTATTCTGGTCATTTCGTTTGCGTCGCTGATATTCATGTTGGCGCTGCCCGCGATTCCGCAGGATCCTTCGTACCACCATTTTGCTGATCAAGTTAAGCGCCTTGGCATACATAGCTTCAGCAACGTGACGTCCAACATCTTCTTTCTTTTTGTCGGGGTGGCAGGTCTATACCATCTCGCCCGGCAACCGCTGGCCACCGTGCAGCAGCAAATGTATGGCATGTTTTTTATTGGTGTCATGGCTACAGCATTCGGCTCCGCCTGGTATCACCTTGCGCCAGGAAACAAGACGCTCGTCTGGGACAGGTTGCCGATGAGCATCGCCTTCATGAGCCTGTTCAGCATCGTGTTGTATGAACGCCTGTCATCGCTGTGGGCGTCTCGCTTGTTCCCGATGCTTCTGGTGCTGGGAATTGCTTCTGTTGGTTACTGGCACTACACCGAATCCATAGGTCACGGGGATCTGCGTGCTTATGGCCTGGTTCAGTTTCTGCCGGCACTGTTGATGCCTGTCATCTTGTTGTGCCGGGGTGATCGAGGTCGTGACCGGTATCTCTGGCTGGTGATAGCTTATTATGCGCTGGCCAAGCTTGCCGAATTCCTGGATGACGCCATGTTTCAGCTATTGGCTCAAACCGTCAGTGGCCACTCGGTAAAACACGTACTGTCGGCCATCGCCGCGTGGATGGTGCTCAAGCATTGTCGTCGGCACTGCTATGGCTCCCCGGCGGTGTCCGATGTTGAAGGGTAACGGCGATAATCTTCAGGCGTGCGCCTGATAATTACAGCCACGGCAACGTTCACCATTTCAGACAAGGCTTTTTCAACCGGCGTATTGGAGAATACGCGAATCAGCCCCGGCGTGTGCAGGAATCCGTAACCGGTATGTTTGCCAATAAAGCCTTCCAGGCGTGTTTCGTTTTTCCATGATGTGCCTTCGACGGCAGTGGTAGCCAGGATGCGGCCACTGGCCGTATCAATCACGCGAATGTCCATGGCGACATAACTCTTGCTTGCACCAATTCGAAAGATGGCAATATCGTTGGCGTTTTTGCCAAGCGGTATCGGGATCGGGAAGCCACCACCTTCCTTCGCCGCCTTGAACGCAGTCAGTGACCCGGTGACCAGCAATTCGGCGCCTTCAATCTCACCGACTGGTATCAAGGTTTTGTTGCCGGGCTGTGACGTGGCAAAGTCCTGCTCAACCAGGACATCCTTGATGGCATCGCGCTCCAGTACAATGTAACGATTGCTGTTGAACAGTGCCGTCGTCAGCATGTCACGAATGCTGCCCAGTACTGCGGGCTTGTCGATACCGGAAGGATCGTCCTTTAGAAATTCCTGCAAAGAGTTGGTCCCGGCGTTGCCGCTCTTGTCGATGATGGGACCTACGGCAATGCGTGCTTTCGGGCCGTCGTAACGTTCTGCCTGGGCTTCACTGATGCCGGCGCCTCCACCGCTGGTCACAACGGGAGTGGTCGCGCATCCGGCTGTTGCCGACAATAACACTGCCAGCAGCAATCGTCGGGCATCAAAGCAGCGCCACATCCTTATCACCGGAATTTAAAGTTTCGTGTTGATAATGTGATCAACCGCAGCCTGGATGGTATTGCGGATCGCGCGCTCCATCGGCGTGCCCTTGTACATGCCCAGCCCGATCGGTAACTCGGAGCGTGTAACAAAGCCAATGCGCTTGTCGACACTGCTGCCTTCAACTGTAGTCGCGTTGACCACGCGACCGGTAGCACTATCGATAATGCGAATGTTAATGGCGATGCACGCGCGACTGGCGCTGAAGACAATGGCTGAGCCACCGGAACAGCGCGGTTCAAACTGGATCACGGAACCGCGTACCAGCAATTCCGCGCCTTCGAGCTGACCCTTGGGTGCAGCGGTGGAGGGTTTGACGCGACCGCTGGCGCCAAGGTCCTGCTCATCCAGTACGTCCTTGATGTTTTCCCGCTCAAGTACGATGAACCGACCACTGTTAAACAGGGCATCGGTGAGCATGTCGGACATGCCTTGACCGACACGGTGTCCGCCTCGACCAGCCTTGAAGCTAAATGCCTTGACGGCGAGGGAGCGTTTTGGTCCGGCATAGGGTTCCTGCTGTGCTTGCTGGATGCCCGGGCCCTGGCTGTCGGATACGACCCGGGCGTTGGCGCCGCAGGCGCTGAGCAGGCCAAGAGTGATAATAACAACCACCTTGCGTGAGAAGCGGCGATGAATAGCGAAGACGGGACTCATGGTGAACTCCTGTAGCGGCTGGCGATGTGATGATGGGAGTTACAACGCACGTTACTCTCCAAAGGCGCTAATCACAAACGGTGGCGCCCAGGCAATGCCGGGTCCCTGGACACCCAGGCGGGTTTGTTGGCGCGGTCATCCAGCCAGTTGCCCGGCAGGTTGAGTGAGCCCGTAGCCCACGGTAAGCAAATACGTTTCGCCCGGGCAGTAACATCGATAATCGATAAGTCATTGATAATATGAATAGAAATCGCAGCAGTTGGCACATCCCGACAAACGGGCTTGACATGGGACCATAATTGGGAAAATAATCCCAAATATGGACACACGTACTAATATTCATTCGCATCTCAGCAGCGCTGTGATACAGCTGTTGAAACCCCTGGTGAAGCTGCTGCTGCGCTACGGTGTACCGTTTGGCGCGTTTTCCGATTTGGCGAAGCAGGTATACGTGGATGTTGCCATGAACCAGTTTGATGTGCCGGGCAGAAAAACCACGGTATCGCGCACCTCGGTATTAACGGGTTTGTCACGCAAGGAAGTGTCGCGCGTGTTGGGCCTGGACCCGGTGGTGGCCAACAGTGGTGCCAGCCAGTACAACCGGGCGGCACGGGTCATTGCGGCCTGGGTCCGTGACCAGCGCTTCTGTACGGCTAATGGCGCGCCGGCAGAACTGCCGGTAGAGGGCGCGGTTAACAGTTTTTCCGAGTTGGTGCGTCTTTACAGTGGTGACGTGCCGGCGCGGGCAATTCTCGATGAGTTGGTGCGTGTCGGCACGGTGGAGCTGACGGACTCGAGTCACGTAATTCTCAAGGTGCGATCCTATATTCCGGAAACCGGCGAGCCGGAAAAAGTGCAGATACTGGGGCAGGATGTGGCCGGCCTGATCAGTACCATTGAGCACAACCTGAACCCGGCAGTTGCACCGTATTTTCAACGCAAGGTGTTTTACGACAACTTGCCTGATGACGCCGCGGAAGAGCTGCAACAGTTAACCCGCGAGCACGGACAAATGTTTATCGAGCGCATGGATAAATGGATGGCGCAACATGATCGTGATGTAAACCCGTCCATCAATGGAACCGGAAGGCGTCGTATTGGTATCGGCGTTTATTATTTTGAAGAGCAGAATTCAACGGAGGATCTGTAAATGAACTATTCCAAGGTCAGCGTCATGTTAGCTGTCGTTACACTGTTGGTTACAGGATGCAGTGGCGGCACCGGTGGAACCGGCGGCAACCCGCTGCCTCCCATCGGCAACGGTGATTTGTCTGTTGGCGCAGTCACCAAGCTGGGCAGTGTGTTTGTCAATGGCGTCGAGTTCGATACCACCGGCGCAACAATTACCCGTGACGGCATCACGGTGGCAGAAAGCCAGGTATTGGGTATGCCGGTGGAGGTGCGCGGTGATATCAATGGTGATATGGGTACCGCCGACACGGTGGTGGCCAAAACTGCAGTCAAGGGTACGGTAAATTCCATTATCAGCACCACGTCCCTGGTGGTCATGGGCCAAACAG
Organism: Gammaproteobacteria bacterium; assembly: GCA_029880545.1. Classification (NCBI taxonomy): domain Bacteria; kingdom Pseudomonadati; phylum Pseudomonadota; class Gammaproteobacteria; species Gammaproteobacteria bacterium. The sequence goes on from JAOUOD010000005.1 coordinate 236,003, forward strand.
TCAGGCTGGAAGATGGTGCCTATATCGAGACCCTGGCCAACGGTTCAAGCGGTACGCTCGCGGATTTAAGTGTCGGATCGCTCGTGGAAGTGGCGGGCATGCCCAAGCCGGGCGGCGTTATTGTCGCGACGCGCCTGGAAGAAAAAACATCACTGGTGGAATACAAGGTCAAGGGCTATATCGAAGGCACAATAAGCGCGACAACATTTACTATTGGCGCCCTGACTATTGATTACAGCAGTGCTGACATGACCGACTTGCCCGGTGGGCCGGTGCTCAACCTGCTGGTGGAAGTGAAAGCTTCTGCTGCTCCGGCACCGGTCATGATGGCGACCAAGGTGGAACCGGAAGGCCCGAGTATTTCCGATGCCCAGGAAGCCGAAGTCGAAGGTTATGTAAAAGGCCTGACTGGCAGCAGCCCGGACTATGTGTTCTTTATCAATGGACAGGAGGTGCACACGGATAGTGCGACTATCTTTGAAGGTGCCACCGCCACGTATTTTGCCGAGAACGTCAAGGTTGAAGCCGAAGGCACGCTGGTGGCCGATGTGTTAAACGCCTACAAGGTCAAGCTCAAGGACAGTGTACGCATGGAAGGTGACATCGAAAACCTGTCCGGCAACAGCTTTAACCTGGTGGGCATGCCGGGCGTGACGATTACCGTGAACGCCGCCACTGAAATCAATTCCAGCACCGACGTGTTCTCGGATTTCGCCAACGGCTCCCATGTGCGCCTGCGCGGGTTCCCGAGCTCCGGCACCAGCGTTCTCGTGACCCGCATTGATGAGCGCAATACCGGTGATCCGGATGCCTACCTGCGCGGCCCGGTGGATTCCGTAGCCGGAACCGTGGTGACGGTGCTGGGTATTGCCATCGACGTGAACGGCTTCAGCTTCAAGGATCATGACGACGTCAGCATGAACCAGGCGGCGTTCCTGGCCGCGCTGTCCACCGGCGTACCGGTGAAAATTCAGGGCCTGATTTCCGGTAGCAGCATCACCTGGGACAGCGCCGAGCTGGAGGACTAGCCGGGTCGTCACAATAAATTGATTTGATCTCCCTCGGATCAAAATTGACAGGCTTGCCGCGATGTACCGGCAAGCCATTTTTTTGCCCGCTGCATTGGGCACGGCATTTGTAGTGGCATCCGGGGCAGGGGAAATGCCCCGGTCTTTGCTATAATCGCCGGCTTACCGGCATTCTTGGAGTGGTTTGTGACCGAGCTTCTGGCCCCAGCGGGCACCCTGAAAAACATGCGTTATGCGCTGGCCTACGGCGCCGATGCCGTCTACGCGGGCCAGCCACGCTACAGCCTGCGCGTGCGCAACAACGACTTCAATATGGAGAACTTCGCCACCGGTATCCGCGAGGCGCACGATCTCGGCAAGCAGTTCTTTGTCGCCAGTAACGTCATGCCGCATAACCGGAAAATCCAGACCTATATGAATGATATGGCGCCCATTATCGACATGGGCCCGGATGCGCTGATTATGGCCGACCCCGGCCTGATCATGATGGTGCGTGAACGCTGGCCGGACATGCCGGTGCACCTGTCAGTGCAGGCCAACACCGTGAATTACGCCGCCGTGAAATTCTGGCAGTCCGTGGGTATCAAGCGCGTCATTCTGTCACGCGAACTGTCTATTGAAGAAATCGGGGAAATCAAGCAGCAGTGCCCGGATATGGAAATCGAAGTATTCGTTCACGGCGCATTGTGCATTGCCTATTCCGGTCGCTGCCTGTTGTCCGGCTACTTCAATCATCGTGATCCGAACCAGGGTACCTGTACCAACGCCTGTCGCTGGGATTACAAGGTATCCAAGGGTGAAGAAACCGACACCGGTGATATACAAAAGGCCTGCTGTAATACCGATCAAAACACACCGGAAAGCACCCTGGGCACACGCAACGATGCTGCCAATGGTTTGTATGTTATTGAGGAATCCACCCGCGAAGGCGAAGTCATGCCCATCATGGAAGACGAGCACGGCACCTACATCATGAACTCAAAAGACCTGCGCGCCATTCGTCATATCCAGAAGCTGGTGGAAATCGGCGTCGACTCCTTCAAGATCGAAGGTCGCACCAAGTCTTATTATTATGCGGCCCGCGTCAGCCAGATCTACCGCCAGGCCATTGACGATGCCGTGGCCGGTCGCGCGTTCAACCCGGAGCTGTTCTTTGCCCTTGATGGCCTGGCCAATCGCGGCTACACCGAAGGTTTCTACGAACGCCATCCCACCCAGGAATACCAGAACTACATGCAGAACAACTCGCAGAGTTCCGCGCAACAGTTTGTCGGCGACATTATTGATTATGATGCCGACAGCAAGCGCGCCACTATCGAAGTGAAGAACCGCTTCGAAGTGGGTGACACCGTACAGTTGCTGACACCTCGCGGCAATGAAGACGTTGTTGTGACGGAAATGTGGGACAAGTTCAACACTCCCCGCGATGCCGCCCCCGGCAGCGGACATATTGTCAAAATACCGCTTGAAAAGAACCCCGGCCCCATGGCCATGATTGCCCGCTACCTGGGTCATCAACAGGATGGTATTGCGAGACAGGCTTAGCTATTGGCCCGGCGGATCCTGTATTGAAGATGGTGCCGGGATGTACCATACAAGTTAGTATTTTTCCTGAATGCAATGGGCCGGTACTCCCTTTTTGGTTCCTCAGAAAGGCTGGTCTTGCGCTGGTCGGCCGGGCAGGGCAGCCTTTACGGGGCCGGCCATTGACTGCCTGGGGCGTGCAGGTGGGAAAAGGCCCCGGCCTATTTTAGATCTATGGTTTTATTCTTCAATTTGGGTTGATTTTCAAAATACTATCGTCTACTAACTATATAAACCAATCAATATAGCTGGTGACTGATTTGAAAAGTTTTCTCGGGTTACTGCTGATCGTAACAGTTCTTATTCCCGGTCCGGCCTCAGCAGAAGGGATGTATCTATTTCTGAAGGCCGGTGTATTCCAGATAGGTGATGAGCACTATGTTCCTGATGATTCCTGGACCAATAGCGTACTGAATATTACTCCGCAATCCGATGAATCGAGCGCCTTCGGTATGGAGTGGACAGTAATGGATGAATGGTTGATCGGCTTTGAGCTGTATCATACCGTGCACGAGTGGCGGTCGCCCCAGGGCAATAGCGGTGAAATCGAGGCTAGCAGCATGTTGTTTTCGTGCAAGCAAATGTTTTTACCGAAGGCGATAATTAACCCGTATGTGGGCGCCGGGTTTGGCTGGTCGGTAATATCCATGGATACCGGGGATGCATGGGATGATCAGGACAGTTTCATGCTGCACTTCGGGGTCGGCGCTATAATGAAGTTTGGAAAGGTCTCCACGTTTCTGGAATTGAGGCATATGGACGCCATTTTCGCCATGAGTTTTGCCGACTACCGTTACTATGGCGACGGCGTATATGGCGGCATCAGGCTGGAATTGTAGTCCTTTAAAGCGCTGCCATTTTAGGTATCATGCCGTTCCCGGGGGTTTCTGCTTTACGAATCATCACGAATCAATAGTCAACAGGGCCAGAGTTGATTGAAATACGCGGAATCAAATGGCTCAGACCCTTTTGGTTTTTGCAACCGGCTTTCGTAGGAGTTTATGTATTCATGAGCCTGGATTTTTTTGAACCGATAACCTTAAGCAAAGTTATCAGTCAATCGGATCTTATTGTGGTAGCCCGCAAGGCAGATCCCTTTAAGACCTTGCACCGTATGATAGATCCCGGAAATGGCACGACCAGCCCGATTGATGATGTCGTAATTGATGACTGGACTGATGGCCAGGGATCATATTTTATTACGCCCAGGTTGCGTTATGTGGTTGAGGAAGTTCTGTATAACGATTCCAGGCGCAGCGGGCGCGAACGTGATGGCCGCCCGGTTGATTTGCCGCCGCCAAAGCCACGACCACGAGGCGATGAAATCGCGCCGTATGAACCGTTCGATATCAGGCCGTACATTGTCGGAAAAATGATTTACGTTTACCCGGCAGACCTGCTGCAGCATTTTGACCGATTCAAGGACAGCCAGGACGGTATCAGTAGCAGTCCCATTTATGAACAGTATACCCAGCAATCCAGACCCGGGGACGATGAACCCGGTATCCTGTTCTTGCGCCTTTTCCCGGGATGGGACTATCAGTTCTCCTTTGATGGTGCCGAAGAAGGATTGGCCTCTCGTGCCCGCGTTGAACACCAGATCCGGGCGATCAAGGGCGAATAACTATTCAGGAAAATCAATAGGGTCAGAGTCGATTGAAATATGCGGAATCAAACGAGTCTGACCCTTTTGGTTTTAACGAGTCTGACCCTTTTGGTTTTCTTTTGGTTTTCCTTAGGCAACCAGGATTCAATAAAGTCAGGCTTGATTAGTATGTATATATTACTTACTAACACTCGCCTGATTATTATTAGATTCCAAACGAAAACGTAGTGTTATTACTACGAGAAATGCAATATTGACTAATATTTCTACTGGCGTATATATTTCAGATAAACTAGCATTTTTTGAATAGAACATGTAGTTAGATAGCAATAATCCACATATTGCTGCTACTTCATAGAATATGTATACCTGCTTTTTTAGCAAAGCTTTAGGCGGCATCACGGCTACTATTATTGAGCACATTGAAGCAATAAATGATGATAATGTGCTCATTGTTGAGTTTGTTCCACTAAACCATATGGCACCAACAAAAGCACCGATTCCAATACTAATAAACAGATAAGCTCTTGCAATTATTATTGATGCATTAATTACGACAATCGCAGCCATTTTCTCTCTCCAGGTCTTCATATGTTTCTTTTCCCATCGTAAGGGTGGCAAACCCGTATATGAAATTACCATGAAGCATAAGATCATAATCACACTCCCTCTTACAAGATCGGCCGCCACATTTTTTTGCACATTTGTCATAGCACCTATCATGACGCCTGCAATAACCTTCACCCTAGTCAGGTATGCTATATTTCAAATGAGTAAATCAATAGGGTCAGAGTCGATTGAAATATGCGGACTCAAACGAGTCTCAACCCCCGCTCATTTCATAATCACCCGGACGAGAAAGCCGGGGTTGCCTTCTCTCGGTGTGCGTGACTCCGGATCGCGCTGGCTCATACTGTTAGAAAACTGCTTTCAATTCCGGCTTTCCGTATTCCTTTAGCCAGGTGCTGATGGCTTGTGGCGATTTCCCGGCATCTCTGTTTCGCGGATGAAACAGTATTGTTTCACCGTAGTGATTGAGTCCGACCCATGTTTCTTTGGTTTTTGTCATGACAATAATGATGCCGTTGCCTTGTGATGCGGGATCAAATCCCTTGCTGGGATCGGAGGCGTACATGCCTTCCATGACGATCAGGTTGTCATCTATAGTCACCGTGTGCATTTCATAACTGCCGGTATCGGCAAGACGCCGGTTGATCCTGCCGCCGAGCCACAGGCCCAGCCCCTGGTCCATCATCGAATCAGTTGTATTGTTACGGTTACCGCTGGCTGCGTGCACGGCCTGGTAAAATGCATGAGAGGGACCACCCTGGTGGCTGATGCCGTGATGCTTCTGCGCATGCAGCTGCATCAACCGCTTTCCATAGTGCTTCCTGAGACAAAACTCCAGGGCGTCCGCTTTCATGTTGCCGCATTGACTGTCGCGGTGCTTGAGCCAGTCCCGTTGATGGGTTCCAAGCTGCTTTTTGTCGCCGCCGGCAAGCGATTGTTTCAATGCCTTGTAAAGGCTGCCCAGTGTCCGGTCGGCGTCGGCCAGTGATTGCGTGTTGCAGATCATCAGTTCAATAGGGGTGCCGGCTTTGGCGCAATTGAATCCCGCCTTGTAAAACAGCTTTTCACTTTCTGGCACAAAGGTATGGATTTGTGCGCCTTCATTGTATTGTGACAGCGCACAGTTGGAGGTCTTTATGCGTTTTCGGCCTGAATCTTCAAGCAGCTCCAGCTTCAACTGGCACGATGATCCGCTTCTGTCTGTATACGGTACGGTGGCGGTATTTCCGCTGATGCTTCCGTTGGCGGTAAATGACAAGCCGTTAATGCCAATGCCTTCGTCATAGTCCATGCGAAAGGTTGAGCCTCGCGCATTGTCTATCGTGAAGGCCATGTATTGTTCCTTGTTGTTGATTTTCCACTCGCCTTGCCAGCTGGCTGATGCCTGTACGACCGCCATCATCATGAATTGCAAAATCAACGCCGTGACCAGGCGGGCAGAAACTGAATAATGTCTGCAGTGATTGTTCTTGTTGTTCATTGTTTTGCTGCTCCCCTGTGGTATATCTCCCGGGTGCGGCATTGCTGGTCCGCACCGGAACCGCGATCAAAATATATTTATAGCATAGTTACAGGCAGTAACGGGGTGTGTGGCCACGCGTTTGATCAGCGTGGCCACGATGCGATTGCGATTAGTTTGACGGGAGCCGAATCAGAATGACCGGCTGCGCATGACGTTTTTGGCTTTGTCAGGCTGCGCCCGGTTTCCCGCCCTTGCGGTGAGGCTTGTTTTTCTTGCCGGCCCGGTCTTTGGGCTTGCCCCCGGTCTTGTCAGTTCGCCCGGGTTTTGCTTTATCCCCGGGTTTTGTTTTGGCTGCCGGTGAACCTTTGCGGAAGTCTGTCTTCTTTTCGCTGATGCCGTGCTGCTTTGCGATGTTGAGGCGCTGGCCGGCAACACGCGTGTTTTTCAGGTGCAGGAAGGTTTCCTTGGGCATGCCCTTGGGCAGGTCAACAATGCTGTAATCATCAAAGATCTTGATGCGACCAATCTCGCTGCTGTCCAGCCCGGCTTCGTTGGCAATGGCGCCGACGATGTTGCCCGGTTGCACACCATGTGCATGGCCGACGGCGATGCGGTAGCTGTCCATATTGGCATCACTTGCACGAGGCTTCTTCTTGAAGTCGGCGCGATTATCGCGTGAACGCTCTTCATGTTGTGGGCGTTGCTCACGCGGCGAGCGTTGCTCACGCGGTTTGCGCGTTTCCTTTTCCAGTAACAGTGGCGTGCTGCCCTGCAGTAACCGGGCCAGCGCCGCGGCGATTTCTATGGCCGGGACGTTGTGCTCCTGTTCGTACTGTTCCACGAGCTGGTGGCAGAAACCCAGGCCGTCAGCGGCGGCAATGGTGTCAGTAATGCGTTGTTTGAAAGCGGCGATGCGCTTGTCGTTGATCACCTCGGTGGTGGGCAACTGCATTTCTTCAATCTTCTGGCGTGTTGCATGCTCGATGGCGGAAAGCATGCGTTTCTCGCGCGGTGCAATAAACAGGATGGCGTCACCCTTGCGACCGGCGCGACCGGTGCGGCCAATACGGTGTACGTAGGATTCGGTATCGTGCGGTACATCATAGTTGATGACGTGACTGATACGGGCCACATCAAGGCCACGGGCGGCCACGTCGGTGGCGACGATAATATCGATTTTGCCGGACTTGAGGGCGTCGACAGTTTTTTCCCGTTGCGCCTGGGCAATGTCCCCGTTGAGGGCGGCGGTGGCATGGCCGCGTGCCTGGAGTTTTTCCGCCAGTTCCTCGGTGATGATCTTGGTGCGTACGAAAATGATAATGCCGTCGAACTCCTCGGCCTCGAGTATGCGGGTGAGGGCATCGAGCTTGTGCAGGCCGCTGACATACCAGTAACGCTGGCGAATGGTCTCGGCGGTCGTGGTTTTGAGTTTGATGGTCACCACGGCCGGGTCGTTCAGGTGTTTATTGGCGATACGACGGATGGCGTCCGGCATGGTGGCAGAGAACAGGGCGATCTGGCGGCTGGGCGGGGACTGTTCCAGCACCCATTCAACATCGTCAATAAAGCCCATGCGCAGCATTTCATCGGCTTCGTCCAGCACCAGCGTGCGCAGGCCATCGAGCTTGAGCGTGCCGCGACGCATGTGATCCATAACCCGGCCCGGGGTGCCGACGACGATGTGCACGCCGCGGTTCAGTTGCTTGAGCTGGGTGCGGTAGTCCTGGCCGCCGTAGATCGGCAGCACGTGCAGCCCCGGCATGTGATGAGCATAGTGCTGGAACGCCTCGGCGACCTGGATTGCCAGTTCGCGGGTCGGCGCCAGTACCAGCACCTGCGGTTGGGCGCGTTGCAGGTCTATGCGCGACAGGATCGGCAGTGCAAAAGCGGCAGTTTTGCCGGTGCCGGTCTGGGCCTGGCCGAGTACGTCCCGTCCCGCCAGCAAGTGGGGGATAGTCTGCGCCTGGATTGGCGACGGTGTTTCGTAGCCGATTTCGTCAATAGTCTTGAGGACAGCGGCAGCAAGACCCAGATCGCTGAACGCGGGCGGTGTTGATGATTCTGCGGACATGGAGTAGTACCTGAAAAGTAGGCGGATGGCCCTGAAGGGCAGGAATGGGTAGATTCTAGCATGAAGCCTTAATCAAGTGAGTCCGAATTGTATCCAGCCGGCCAAGAGAGCCGCAAGCCAAAAAACGCCCGCCTGGTGTACCGTTGTCCTGGTTGGGCCGGAAACGTCCGGAAGCTGCTGTGCTAAACGGCAGGCGCGGATACTGGATGTTAATTCGTCGTGGCGCGGGAACGGTCATTGATTTTTTTCAATGCTCGCGGGTCCCATAACCAGGCAACAGAAATATAGTGTGCCATGTAACTGCTTCGGCCCGGCTGCGAACCAGGCAGTGGCACGCCCGGCTGCGAAAAGATCCAGTTGGCATCGTGCGTGGAGTGCAGTGCCTGGCGGTTTGGAAGTGAAACAGGATTTCCGTATGCCCGGGTAAATGCAACCATCGCCCTGTCATCATCAAAGAACTGATAGCCGGTCTTCCGACCCAGCCAGGCGGATTCCAGCAGTTTGTTGGAATCCCAGTATCCCAGTGATTCAAGCTGATGGCGATTCGCAAATTTCTTCCACGTGTCGCGTTCCGAGTTTCCGTAAACCCGGTTTTTCGCCACTACCAGTATCGCGACGATTTCCCCGGTTTCTTCGTCTATCGTTAATGCGGTAAACGGATTCGGCAGTTTTCCGTTACCATAAAGTTTCATCATGTTTGTTTCCGGAATGTCGACACAAGTATGGGGCAGTCGGCCAACACCATTGTCTGGAACCAGGACGTCCTTGTAATCAGGCATGTTCGACTGTTTCAAGTTGCTGTAGGTTTCACGGACCAGTTTCAGAATCTCGTTTCGAAGCGGCAGGCACTGCCGGTTTCCGGGATAGTAGTTACCCAGCGCGTATCCGTTTAGCTCGTTTTTACCCGCGGTTACCGCGTACATCAGCGGACTCAGTTCCCACAGGTTGTCTCGAACCGAAAGAGCCGGCGACATTCCTGATGCAAACAGCAACAGGAAAAGCGAAACCAGGAAAGACACCAGTGTTGTATCCCATTCAATATTACGCACTCGGAGAGAGCGAGCGACCTTGAACAAAATTACAGGCGAGCCAAAGACAATAAATAACAGGAAGATCAGCCAGTCTTCATCAATCAGTATCAGCAAGAATTCCAGCAACACCAGGAAAAACAAAGCTGTCTGCCTGATTAGCAGCGGGCGACTGATCGTTGTCATGTTGTTCTTCGATTCGAGTCAGGGTTGGTAAAGTTGCACGAGTTGTGCCCCGGTCTGATGCATGAATTTTGGCCGGCACAAATGCTTTGCCGTATTTGAATCCCGCGGACCTCGTGCCTGCCGCGCGGTTCCGTATGGTCCATGCAACCCCGGGAAACGTTAACTACATACATTTCCGTATCGTCTCACATGCCAATTCTGGATGGTAGCCGAGCGTGATATAAAGACGAGTGTCTGGTGGTGGCAGGATCGCTTCCCTGCTTGGTATGACTGTGGCGCATTTTCCGCAATTCGGCAAGGAACCCGGGACCGTGTGTACGCAAACTGTATTTACCGGCATCGGCCTTGATTGATAGCGTAACATCTATGTACTATGTGAGCCGAAATGTCAGGGAAATTTCTTCCTGACCCGGTTACACATACCAGCCAGACAGGAACAGGCAATGATTTCAGATTGCTCCAGGATAATCCTTGCGGTTTGGATCGGCTTGATGTCGATGGCAGCCGCCGCAGATGAGCGAGCCCCACTCCTTTCACACGAGATTAATGTTAATGCGCTTTATGCCAGCGCCGGGTTTATGGATGTTGGTTATCAATACAGCATTAACCGGTACGTCGGGTTCAGGTTGCGGGCGCTTCGGGGAGCGGCGCGGATAGAGGACAGCACATACCGGGGCACGGACGAAATTAATGCCGGTATTCTGGTTTCATTACCGACCCGACCCAATCAATCCGTGTATCTCAGTGCCGAAGGAACGTCATACGAAGAAACCTATGAATTTGATAATGGCCGTGCCGATGAAACCTATTCAGGGAAAGGTTCGAGTATAGGCCTGGGCTACAGGTGGGTTCTGACGGGCGATCCCATGGCCGTCAGCGTAGAGTATGGGAGGGTCAATGTCGAACGCCACGAGGTCATTCTCGCCTCCGGAAAAACCGATACAACCGGCTCCGAGAAGTTCTTGGGCGTACGGCTTGGTTTTGTCTGGTAGTGCGCCGGTAGTTACCGTCAACCGGGTGGTCGCGCGTTGCTGCGCGTGATGCCTTCAATGTCACGCCTGTCGCGGGTCAGGCGGAAGATTATGCTGGATTGTTTTTATGCCTTTTACGCCATTTCACATGGGACCGGGAATCCTGGTCAAGTCATTACTTCAGGGAAGCTTCAGTCTTATGGTGTTTGGCTGGGCACAAATCGTTATGGATATGCAGCCCCTGGCGGTGATGATAACCGGGGAGGGCGAGCTGCATGGCTTTTCTCATACTTATGTCGGCGCGACGCTGCTTGCGCTGTTTTCGGCATTGACTGGCAAATACCTGTCAGAATTCGGTCTCGATCTGTTGCGCGTACCGGGTAACCACAGGTCGAACAACATAGGCTGGAAAGTTACCCTGGGTAGCGCTTTCATCGGAACGTTCAGCCACGTTTTTCTGGACAGTATAATGCATCTCGATGTGCAGCCGTATTATCCATTTACCGGTAAAAACAGTATGTACAGCCTGATGACGATGGAGGGCCTGCATTTCCTGTGCATTGCTTCTGCGATCATCGGGGCAGCAGCATATTTCCTGGTTCATTATATTCTAGACAGGAAGAAACGGGACCGAATCAGGGCATAACGCGCCCGTATTTTTGTGAATGTACGGTTCCAAGTAACAATTATGACGAAGGGGGATATAATGCAAACCGGAACAGGAAAGAGAATCTTCGCGCGCATGCTGTCGGTAGTTGTGATTACGGTGCTGTTCCTCGGTTCTTGTGGCGGCGCAGGCAAGATGTATGTCTATAGCCCGTATTGGTTCATGAAAGAAGTCGATGCCCAGAGCAACCTGCGCCTGTTTTTCGTAGCGTTCATGACTCCTGGGAAAGACGGCAACCCGTCACTACAGGTATTTCCGATTACCAAGGTTGACTTGCAAAAGGAATATCCCGACCTGGATTACACCCTTCCGCGCGACAACATGACATTTGACTGGGACAGCGACTCGGGCGCCATCATAGAAGTCATCAGGAAAGATAATGGAACAAGGATTGTGCAGGTATTTGTCCGTGGCGATACACCCTGGACATCGTTATCCGAATACCGCGTCGATGGCAAGGACAAGGTTACGCCACTCAGGCATGGTCGATCCAATGAGTGGTTCCTGTTACTGGCGCTGGTATTGCCGGTTATTGTTCTGGCGCTGCGTCGACGTATAAGCCGATTGGTGTACAGGGTATTGTCTGTCAGTGAGAAATCGGCGGTCGGTAAAGATCGGTAATGGCAACCGGGCTCGAGGTTTCCTGGTATTTCAGCATGGTGCAGAACAGGCACAGCCAACTGTGTTATTTACGATTCCTGCTGGCGGCTATTTCGGACCGGTTTGAGCCGGCGCGTAAATAGGATTCCACGGTACTGATAAACTCTGGAATATTAAGTGGCTTGGGAAGATAGGCGTCGAACCCTGCCGCATACCCGCGCTGGATATCGTCCGGCATCGCGTTGGCGCTTATGGCAATAACCGGAATGTCCCGGGTTCGTTCGTGTTTTTTAAGTTGTTCCAGTACCTGGAAACCATCCATATTGGGAATATTGATATCCAGAAGGATGATATCAAGACTCTTGTTCCGTGCTATGTCCAGACCGATTATCGGATCACGTACGGCATGAAAGTTAATATTGGAATAGGGCGCCAGAACCTTTGATACGAGTTTCAGGTTGGCCGGGTTGTCTTCTATGTACAATATTTCATGTTGTTTTTCATCGGAATCGCGGGGTTTTTTTGATGCCGCGTCGCTACCGGAAGGATAGAAGTTTCTGATCGCGGCATCTTTTGCCAGGGGGATATCGACCCAGAATGTACTGCCTTTCCCGGGTGTGGACTCGACGTTAATCCGGCCGCTCATCAATTCAATAAGGCGTTTCGTGATAACCAGGCCAATACCTGTTCCTTCGATGTCGCTGGCTTCCTTGCCGAGACGGTTGAATGATGTGAATAATTCAGATATCCGGTTTTCGGGAATACCAATTCCCGTGTCCGTAATTCCGATTCGCCAATAACCTTCCTGCAGTTGGCTGGCGGACACGCTCATGTTGCCGTCTTCGATATTGTACTTGATGGCGTTGGAGAACAGGTTCAGCAAAATTTGTTTGAGCCGCATTCTGTCTGCCATGACAAAAAAAGACGAGTTGATAAAGTCGGGTGTGCTGACGGTAACATGGTGGCTGGAAGCCATTGGCGCGATAAGGCTGAAACATTCCCGAAGCAGGTCCGGAAAATCTATTGGTTCAAATGACAAGGATAATTTACCCGCCTCGATCTTGGTCAGCTCAAGCACTTCGTCAATCAAGCCAAGGAGATGATCACCGGCCTTGAGTATTTCGTCGACATTTTCCTTGTAGGTGGGGCTTAGGATATTGTCCATGTCCATTTCCAGGAGTTGCCCGAATCCTATAATCGCGTTCAATGGTGTTCGCAGCTCATGACTCATGCTTGAAAGAAAATCCGATTTGGCCTTGTTGGCCTTTTCGGCATCGTCCTTGGCATCTATCAGGGCCTGGCGGGTACGTTTCTGCAGCAGCCTCGATCTGCGGGCGTTGATGATAGTGCCGTAAGTCAGCGTGAAAGGGCTCATGAATTCAGGGAAGTCGCTGTCAAAACCGTTGTCGGCATTGGCGAGACAGTAGACGCCAACCATATCCGTCCCGAAAAAGACCGGAATCGATGCAATGTTCCGGATATCTGCATCAATCCTGATTCCGGATTCAGCAATGGCATCGGGATTGTTGACTAATACCGGGTTGCCGCATTCCAGGGATTGCCCTATCAGGTTTTCGATGCCATGGAGGTTCAGCAACAACTGGTTATCCCGGGATTCAGAACCCTGTTTCAATGAATAGGTATTGCCGGAATTCCGGTCAATTACGGAATCGATGGTGTATCGGCGATTTCCGTCAATCAGGGTGTTGACTTCAATCAGGGCGCCGATGGTGCTGCCGGTAAGAGACATCAGGCGTTTGAGCAGACTGCTTGAGGCGATATCGTCCTTGTCGCCTGACATGAACCGCGTCAACGCGTCCTGATTCAGCTGCAACAGATCATTCTGTTTGCTGATTTGTACTTCCAGGCGTTTTCGTGCATCGATGTCGGAGACAACGCCAAGCATGTGCAGTGGTTCGCCGTTCTCGCCGCGCGTGACAGCGCCTTTTTCCAGTACCCACCGGATTGATCCGTCCTGACACAGAACCCTGTGCTCGATGTTGTACTCCTTGTTGTGCTCGACTGCGTCGTTTACAGCTTTAACCAATGCGTCGCGGTCATCGGGATATACTGCGTTGATAAAGTTTTCATAGGTGGTCTCCGGAACCTTGTCCGCGTAGCCAAAGAGTGGTCCGATCCGGTCAGACCAGTACAGATCGCCGGTCTTGATATTCCAGTCCCAGCTGCCAATATCGGCATACATTTGACTGATACGGAACCGTTCTTCGCTGGTGCGAAGCGATTCTTCCATAAGTTTTCGTGAACTTATGTCCCGGCAGATACCGGTAAACATTCGCGTGCCATCCAGCTCAAATGATGATACTGCCAACTCGATGACAATGGTTTCTCCGTTCTTGCGTTTTGCGTCCAGTTCACGAAAGGAATCCAGTATTGTCTTGTCGTCGTGAACAAAGAAATTGTGGAGATCTTCATGATGCTTGTCATGGAATTCATCGGTCATCAGAATTCGAAGATTCGAATTGATGAGTTCATCCGGAAGATATCCGAAAACATTCAGGACGCTTGGTGTACAGCTCTTGATGGTACCGGTCTGGTCACACGTAATAATCGGGTCGACTACTGTATCAAGGATGGCCCGCATGCGAGCTTCAGTCTGGGTGGAATGGGTAACCGCGTCATGATATTGCTTCTCGATCTTGCTTGATAAATACTTCTCACGCGTAATGTCGGTAAGCAGTCCGTTCCAGATTGTGGTGCCATCTTTTTGTGTTACCGGAATCGAGTGGCCTCGTATCCATTTGGAATTGCCGGACGAGGTTTCAATCCGGAATTCTTCGTGCCAGGGTTCACATAAATCCGCGGATTTTTCAATCTTGGATACAAAAATATCCATGTCCGGCTCGGTAATGCTGGCAAATATGCTTTCGATGCTGTTTATCGGATCGCGGTCATCAATATCAAAAATTCTTTTGAACCCGGGATTGACGTAAATCAGTTCATATTGGTATGGGGCAGTACGGCGAAAGCGATATACCGCACCGGGGATACCGGAAATGACTGTTGTCATTTGCGAATACAGGTCGCGCTGCGCCCCCGGGGTCTGGAGCAATTCGGAAATATAGGATGCCAGTGCCGATTCATTGCCCTTGGTATAAAGGTTTTCGGCGCCTGCCTTGATCAGGCATACTGATGTTTCCATGTCCAGCGGTTCGCCGAGAAAGACCATGGGCGTGTCAACGCCGGCGGAATTGGCGGCACCGAGAATCTGGAAGGCGTCACTTCCGGGAATGCTTGTAGAGCAGACAAGCAGATCAAATCTTTTGTTGATAAGGGCAGAATTGAATCCCTTAATGTCTGCCACGGACAAGATGTCGAGACTGTCGATCTTGCTGGTCAGCAGGCGAGTCAAGGTATTGCGATATTCGGAAGAATGATCCAGATGCAGTATCTTGAATTGCTTGCTCATAGTTAAAATTGCTCAATAAATACCCAAATTACAAAAACTATTATTTTGAGAACAGTAACCTGAAAATTAGTCAGGAACAGTAAAACTTTGTGACGCCAGGCAGGGGCGTGAGCGAGCCTGAGTTCTTGAAAACGCCCGGTTCAAATTCTTCAGGGCTCGATCAACAACTCCGAATACATGCCGTCTTTAATAAATGCTCGAGAATTTACAGCACATTGTTCCCGGCACAAGGAGCACGACAGTGTCCGGTGGTTACTGAAATTACCCGGTAGCTATATCGGCAAAAACAGGAATTTCCTTATCCTGATTAATTCAGTGGGAATTATGCACAGAAAACTGGCGTGGCCACAATAGCAGCATCGCGGCGCGTGGTGTCAGGAAATAGGGATGCCCGCTGTCTATACCAGGTTTGGCGCCAGCCACCTGGCCATTTCATCCTTGTTATAGCCCTTGCGTTTCGCGTAGTCGTCGCACTGCTCGCGGGTGATCTTGCCAACGGCGAAGTAACGTGACTCCGGATGCGAGAAGTACCAGCCGCTGACGGAGGCGGCGGGCAGCATCGCATAACTCTCGGTGAGTTCAACGCCGCTGTTGAATTCGGCTTTCAGCATGTCAAACAATGAACGCTTCTCGGTATGTTCCGGGCAGGCCGGGTAACCCGGTGCCGGGCGTATGCCGCGATACTGTTCCTTGATCAGGGCACTGTTATCCAGGGTCTCATCGTTGGCATAACCCCAGAACTCCTTGCGCACACGCTGGTGCATCAGCTCGGCAAAGGCTTCGGCGAGCCGGTCAGCGATGGCCTTGGCCATGATGGAGTTGTAATCATCATGTTGCTTTTCAAACTCGGCAACTATGGCGTCCAGGCCTATACCGGCCGTGACTACGAAGGCGCCGATGTAGTCAGCCTTGCCACTTGCCTTTGGTGCAACGAAATCACTCAGCGCGTAGTTGGGCTTGCCATCGGGTTTCTTGTTCTGCTGGCGCAGGTGATGCAGTGCCAGTACCGGCTTGCCGCGAGTTTCGTCAGCATAGACTTCAATATCATCGTTGATACTGTTGGCCGGGAAGAAACCGACAACGGCGCGGGCCGTGAGCTTGTTGCCGGCGATAAAGTCGGCCAGCATGGCCTCGGCATCGGCCATGAGCTTGCGTGCCTCGGGGCCTTTTTCCGGATCATCCAGTATCTTCGGGTAGCTCAGTTTCATTTCCCAGGTATGGAAGAACGGTGTCCAGTCGATGTATTCGCTGATCGCCTCCAGGGAGTAATCCTCGAACACGCGTAACCCGGTCATGGCCGGTACCGGTGGTGTGTAGCTGCTCCAGTCAGCCTTGAAGCTGTTCTTGCGCGCATCTTCAAGACCCAGCAAATCCTTGGCGAGATTTTTCTTGCTGTGCAGTTCGCGCACCTGGGCGTACTCGGCTTTCAGGTCTTTGACAAAAGCCGTGCACTTGTCACCGATGAGGTTCTGGGCCACGCCAACGGCACGTGACGCATCCTTGACCCAGACAATGGCATGTTCGTATTCAGGATCTATCTTGACCGCGGTGTGCGCGCGCGATGTCGTGGCGCCACCGATCAGCAGCGGTGTGTTCATGCCACGACGTTTCATTTCCCTGGCGATATGTGTCATTTCTTCCAGCGACGGTGTAATCAGGCCGGACAGGCCGATAATGTCGACCTTTTCCTTGATCGCCGTGTTGAGGATATCGTCTGCCGCCACCATGACGCCCATGTCGATAACTTCAAAGTTATTGCATTGCAGGACAACGCCGACAATGTTCTTGCCGATGTCGTGCACGTCACCTTTTACCGTGGCCATGAGCACCTTTGCCTGGGCGCCGCTGCTGCCGGATTTTTCCGCTTCGATAAACGGGATCAGGTGCGCCACCGCTTTTTTCATAACGCGTGCGCTCTTGACTACCTGTGGCAGGAACATCTTGCCGTCACCAAACAGGTCGCCGACCACGTTCATGCCGTCCATGAGCGGGCCTTCAATAACATGCAGTGGTCGCTCGGCATCAAGCCGCGCGGCTTCGGTGTCTTCAACAATGTACTTGTCGATGCCTTTTACCAGCGCATGTTCCAGGCGCTTGGCGGCAGGCCAGCTGCGCCATTCCTCGTCCTGCTTTTGCACGGCTTCGCTGCCATCACCCTTGTACTTGTCGGCGATACCCAGTAATTGCTCGGTAGCATCATCACGGCGATTGAGAATGACATCTTCAACAAAGTCGCGCAGCTCTTTTGGCAGGTCTTCGTAGATAGCCAGCTGACCGGCGTTGACGATGCCCATGTCCATGCCCGCCTTGATGGCGTGGTACAGGAACACGGAATGAATTGCTTCGCGCACCGGGTTGTTGCCACGGAACGAGAACGATACGTTACTGACACCGCCGCTGATCAATGCATGCGGCAGGTTCTGCTTGATCCAGCGCGTGGCTTCAATGAAGTCGACGGCATAGTTATTGTGTTCCTCGATGCCGGTTGCGACCGCAAAGATATTGGGATCGAAGATAATATCTGCCGGCTTGATACCAACCTTGTTTACCAGCAAGTCATAGGAGCGCGTGCAGATATCAATCTTGCGCTGGTAGGTATCGGCCTGGCCGTTTTCATCAAAGGCCATGACCACCACGGCCGCACCATAGCGGCGACACAGTTCGGCGTGCTTGAGGAAAGCAGCTTCGCCTTCCTTTAATGAAATGGAATTGACCACGCCCTTGCCGGACAGGCACTGCAGGCCGGTTTCAATGATTTCCCACTTGGATGAATCCACCATGATCGGGATGCGGGCAATGTCAGGCTCGGATGCAACCAGGTTGCAGAACGTGCGCATGGCGTTGACGCCGTCGAGCATGGCTTCGTCCATGTTGATATCAATAAGCTGGGCGCCGTTTTCCACCTGTTCGCGACAGACATCCAGTGCTTCGTCATATTGATCTTCCAGGACCAGGCGCTTGAACTTGGCGGAACCGGTGACGTTGGCACGTTCGCCCACGTTCACGAACAGTGATTCTTTTTCAATGTTCACCGCATCCTGCCCGGCCAGGCGGCAGGCCGGTTCAAACGACGGCACATTGCGCGGTGTAACATCTTTCACGGCTTCGGCAATGGCGCGTATGTGATCCGGTGACGTGCCACAGCAACCACCAACAATATTCAGAAAACCGCTTTCGGCCCATTCGCGCAAGTGCGGCGCCATGGATTCCGGTGTTTCATCATAACCACCGAAGGCATTGGGCAGACCGGCATTGGGATGCGAGCTGACACGGGTCTCGGCAACATCGCTGAGATCATCAACAAACTGGCGCATTTGCTCGGCACCCAGCGCGCAGTTGAGACCAATACTTAAAGGGTTGGCATGGCTTACTGCATTCCAGAATGCTTCTATGGTCTGGTTGGACAGGGTAATGCGACCGCCATCGGCAACGGTACCGGAGATCATGACAGGCAGGCGTTGACCCAGGTCTTCGAATACCTGTTCGACCGCGAATATGGCGGCCTTGGCGTTGAGCACGTCAAAGATGGTTTCGATGAGAATAATGTCGGCACCGCCATCGATCAGGCCGCGGGCATTTTCGCTGTAGGCCTTGACCAGCTGCGGGAAGTTCACGTTGCGGAATCCGGGGTTGTTCACATCCGGTGAAATGGACAGTGACCGGTTCATGGGTCCCATAACACCGGCGACAAAGCGCGGCTTGTCAGCGGTGGTGAATTTGTCTGCGGCGGCGCGCGCCAGCCTGGCGCCTTCGACGTTCAGTTCGTACACCAACTCCTGCATGTTGTAATCGGCCATGGAAATGGTCTGGCAGTTGAAGGTGTTGGTCTCGACAATGTCAGCGCCGGCATCGAGATAGGCCTCGTGAATTCCGCGAATAATGTCCGGCTGCGTCAGGGTCAGCAGGTCATTGTTACCCTTCAGGTCTGACGGCCAATCAGCAAAGCGCCCACCACGGTAATCCGTCTCCTGCAACTTGTGTCGCTGGATCATGGTGCCCATGGCGCCATCGAGAATCATGATGCGATCATTCAGGATGGTGTTGAGCTGGTCTGTGCAGTTTTTTCTCATGAGTGCTACCGTTGGCAATGCGATGACATGTGATCAAGGCGCGCAAGTTTACCGAAGTTGAAGCAAAATTGCTTCTTATTAGGTATAGGGTATATGCGCCAGGCTGGCGAACCGACGACAATGCTGCGCTGGACGTTGGGACAAAAATTTACAAGCCAGTCGATGGAAACGGGAATCACTCCCGGGGTCGGCCCGCTCTAAAAAATTACACCGGGCAAGTCGGCGTGCCCAAAAAATAACGCCGGACAAGCCGGCGTCTAAACCATCTTTCAATGGAGGAGGGGTAAGTCGGGTGTTGCTGTCAGGCGGCCTCGCCACCGCCGGCGTAGCGAGCCTTGGCGGCCTGGGCCTTGCGGGCTTCTTCATCGGAATACGCGGCGCCGGACCACAGCATGTTGTAGGCGATTTCCTCGTTGCCGTTTTCACACAGCTCGAGTACCTGCAGGAATAGCGGCTGGAACGTGTCGCTCTTGTGGGATTGCTCATGATCCTCAAAGCTGTTCCAGAACGTCACAATCAGCGCTTCCTTGCCCTTTAGCGGGCTCGCCACGGCCTGGCCGACGGTCGAGCCTTCATTGGACACGGCACCGCTGTTCAGGGCGACAAACCCGCCAACAAAGCCGGTTTCCGAGTGATAGGTTTTGACGTTCTCGCACAGGGTTGCGACCCGCTCCTGCAGGTCGTCGATAGAATATTCCGGTTTCAGTATTACCCGGTTAATGGTGACGACGCCATCATGCGGAAAATTGTGAATAAGACTGGCCATGATCGACTCCTTTGGTTACCGGTTTGCTGGCGTTCCTGGAATAGGCATCGCCAAATATTAGTAATTGCTAATATTAGGGCAACCTGGGGAGATTTCAATAGTTGAGTGGAGTAGTCAGGTATTTCACGAGGGTACCGGGACTGGTTTCGGCTGGGGGGCGTGTCACCAAAGAGGGGTGAGCCGGTAGCCGGCCTGTTCCAGTTGTTGCAGCAGGCCGGATTCACCGGCGAGGTGCAACGCGCCGACGGCAATAAACACCTTGCCTTCGGTGAGCAGCGGTTGCAGGCGTGACAGCATGCGGCCGTTGCGCTCGTGGAGCAGCTTGCGCATGAATCGCCGGTAAACCCGGCCATCATCCACGTAATGCTTGCGGCTCAGTGCTTCGAGCAGGCGCAGGTTGCGGGAGCGGTAAACCCGGGTCAGCTCCGCCAGTTGCCCGTCCAGCTTCTGATTGTGCCGAACCGTGGCATCCAGCAG
Source organism: Gammaproteobacteria bacterium (assembly GCA_029880545.1). Classification (NCBI taxonomy): domain Bacteria; kingdom Pseudomonadati; phylum Pseudomonadota; class Gammaproteobacteria; species Gammaproteobacteria bacterium. The sequence goes on from JAOUOD010000005.1 coordinate 256,516, forward strand.
CGCCACCTGGTCGCCGATCGACAGGCCATCGAAAACGGCGATTTGTTCGGCAACGGTTTCCAGGGCTGATACCTGCTTTTGCAGGGAAATCGCCAGGGATTGCAGGTTCAGGTCCATGAACTTGCCATTTTGCCGCGCCGGCATGCTGAGCATGGTAATCACCAGCCATGGTCGCACCCGGTCCAGGTGTTCATCGGTCATGCCGCGCCGTATCAGTGCTTCGCGGGTATCGTCGTACAGACGTATGCCCAGCAGCCGCTGCAAGGATTGATCGGGAGGCAGGAATATGGCATCGCTCATGTAGCGCAAGCTTTGTTGGTCCATCACGACTTCCATGACAAAGCGATCACTGGCCGAGAGCTTGTCGGTGACCAGTTTTGGCAGCTTGTTGACCAGGGGATCATCGGAATGAATGGTGCCGAACAGGTAGCTGGGCTCGACGCCATTGGCGTCAATTTGCCAGAGCAGGCCCTGGTCGAAGCGCTTGTTGAATGATTGTTTCTGTGTGTGAGTGTCCGCGCCCCAGGCCTGGCTGACACTGATCATCATCAACAGTATTGCCGACACAAACCATCGGCGACGATGAGTGATTGCCCGGATGGCGAAATTTTCGCGAACGCGCATGCTGTCTATCATTCCCTTGTTCCAGCCGGTAAACTCGCGGCTTGTTATTTATCGTATTCAGTCAGCACTGAAACAAACAGCAGGGTCTAACACGGATTCATGGTATCGAAGTATAGCAATTGGCGCACTGCTTGTACGATTTTGCAACAGCTTGTGGCGCTGCTGATAATGACCGGGCCGGGTCTGGCTGTTGCCGAGGACAGTGCGCACCCTGGTATTCCCGCCATGGTGGAGCCGGCGGCAACGACAAATGCTGATACCGCCAAGCGAAAAGTGACCCGCGAACGGCTGTGGGAAGTGGGCATGGGTATAGGTGGCCTGCACATGACAGATTACGAAGGCTCATCGGAAACCCAGTCCTATGCCTTCCCGATTCCGTACCTTATATATAATGGTGAGTTCTGGAAGGTGAGTCGCCAGGGTGTGCGCCGCGATGTTGTGCGCACCGACAGCTTCAAGTTTGATGTCAGCGGCAACGTTGGCCCGCCGGTAAACAGCGAAGACAATACCGCGCGCGTGGATATGCCGGATCTTGATCCCACCTTTGAGATCGGCCCTTCCATGGAATTATTGTTGTGGAACAGTGCCGACAAGCGCCATGTCTGGTCGTTACGCATGCCGGCGCGCGCCGTGTTTGTCACGGATTTTTCCGATGTTGAACCGGCCGGTTGGCGATTGCTGCCCAATATCAACTACGATGCCCATGACCTGGGGCGGCGTGAACCGGGCGCGGAAGGCTGGCACTGGGGTATTTCGGTCGGGCCGGTATGGGCAACCGAGGCTTATCACGATTATTATTACGAGGTCGATCCGATTTATGCGACACCGACACGACCGGCCTACAATGCCCGTGGCGGATACAGCGGCATTGGCGTCGGTTTCGCCGTACGCAAGCGCTACAAAAATGTCTGGTTTGGCCTGTTTGCGCGTTATCGCAATCTTGCCGGCGCCATATTTGAAGACAGCCCGCTGGTGGAGCAGCGCGACTCGCTGGTGGTAGGCGGGGGCCTGTCCTTTATTTTTGCCCAGTCGGACGAGTACGTGGAAATAGACAGTATTTTTGATTAACCGGAACGAGTGGAACACTAATGCAGATTTATACTCCCAAGGACCCGAACCAGTACATGGATCTTGTGGATCAGGCGATTTTCGAGGTTGATGAAATCCTGGCCTGTGTTGATGATGAAGACGGCGAGGACTTTGCGCTTAACGAGCTGCTGCCTATTTTCCAGTTCCTGGCCAAGGAGCTACGCCAGCTCGACCAGGATCTGCGCAGCGGCGAACACCGCTTTGGCGAAGGTCGCGATCTGCCGTTTGCCCAGATCCTGGACAACTGGGGTTCGCGTATTCCGTGCACTGATGTATTGCGAATGATCAATACCGTGTATAAGAGAGGTTTCGAGGACTAAAAAGAGAAAATTATGTCAGGCAATAGCATCGGCAAACTGTTTACCGTTACCACCTTCGGCGAAAGTCATGGCAAGTCACTTGGCTGTATAATTGACGGTTGCCCGCCGGGACTGGAGTTAAGCGAGGCCGATATCCAGCCTGATCTTGATCGTCGTCGTCCCGGACAATCCAGGTACACTACCCAGCGCAAGGAGCCGGACCAGGTGGAGATTCTTTCCGGTGTGTTTGAAGGCAAGACCACCGGCACGCCTATCGGCCTGATCATTCACAATACCGATCAGCGCTCGCAGGATTATGGTGCTATCAAGGATCAGTATCGCCCGGGCCACGCGGACTTCACCTATGACGCCAAGTACGGCATTCGCGACTATCGCGGCGGTGGCCGATCGTCGGCGCGTGAAACCGCCATGCGCGTTGCCGCCGGTGCTGTTGCCAGGAAATACCTTAAGGATTTCTACGGCGTAGAGATCGGCGGATACCTGTCGCAAATGGGTGATATCCATATTGATGATCTCGACTGGGATGAAATCCCCAACAACCCGTTCTTTTGTCCCGATGCCTCCAAGGTGCCGGAGATGGAAGCGCTGATCGACAAGCTGCGTCGTGAAGGTGATTCCATCGGTGCGTGTATCGACGTGGTAGCTGCCGGCGTACCGGCAGGTTGGGGTGAGCCGGTCTTCGATCGACTGGACGCCGATATTGCCCACGCCATGATGAGTATTAATGCCGCCAAGGGCGTCGAGATTGGCGCCGGTTTCTTCTCCGTGGAGCAACGCGGCAGTGAACATCGTGACCTGATCACACCTGACGGATTCGAAACCAATAATGCCGGCGGTATTCTCGGTGGCATTTCTTCGGGCCAGGAGATTACTGTCAGCGTTGCCTTTAAACCTACATCCAGTATCACCCAGCCGGGCAAGACCATTAACTCCGACGGTGAAGCCGTGGAAGTGGTCACAAAGGGTCGGCACGATCCCTGTGTTGGTGTGCGCGCTACGCCCATATGCGAAGCCATGCTCGCCATCGTATTAATGGATCATGCCTTGCGTCAGCGTGCACAGAATCCCGAGCGCGATCCTGTCATCGGTTGGATAGATGACGACGATGACTACTACGAAGAGGAAAGCGACGACTAGGCCATGCCTTACTGGCGACTGTCCGGGTTCTATTTCTTTTACTTTGCTGCACTGGGTGCACTGGTCCCGTACTGGGGCCTGTACCTGAAATCCATCGGCTTCAGCGCCATCCAGATAGGCAACCTGGTTGCCTTGTTGATGGTGTCACGCATTGTCGCTCCCAACATCTGGGGCTGGATAGCCGATCACCGCGGTCAGCGCCTTGCGGTCGTTCGCTGGGCCGCGTTCTTCGCCGCTGTTGCCTTTGCCGGTGTGTTTATCAGCAGCCAGTTCTGGTGGCTGGCGCTGGTGATGATGACATTCAGTTTTTTCTGGAACGCATCATTGCCGCAAGTGGAAGCGGCCACCATGACCCATCTCGATGGCAGTAGCGGCGCCTATTCGCGCGTACGCTTGTGGGGTTCGGTCGGCTTTATTGTTTCCGTTGTCGCGCTCGGCTACCTGTTTGATTATGTCGATACCTGGTGGTTGTTGCCGGTGATGTTGCTGCTGCTAACCGGTGTCTGGCTGTACAGCATGGTCATACCGGAAAGCCAGGTCAGCGTCAGTGATGATCATCTTGAGCCGCTGGCCAAAGTCCTGATGCGCCGCGAGGTGTTCGCCTTCCTGTTCGCCTGCCTGCTCATGCAGGCCAGCCACGGGCCGTATTACACCTTTTATTCCATCTACATGACCGACAACGGACTGAGCAAGGGCGCTGTTGGCTGGTTGTGGGCCCTGGGTGTGATCAGCGAAATCGGCGTATTCATTCTCATGCATCACCTGCGCCGTCATTTCAGCCTGCGCCTGGTGCTGGGCATCAGCTTTGCCCTGGCCGCCGTGCGCTGGATTATTATCGGTTATTTCCCCCAGAACATGACGCTGATACTGATCGCGCAGCTTATGCATGCCGCTACCTTCGGCGCCTACCACGCCGCCGCCGTCGAAATGGTGCACAACTTTTTCCGTGGCAAACACCAGATCCGCGGCCAGGCCATCTACGGCAGCATCAGTTTTGGCATTGGCGGTGCGCTCGGCGGTTTCTACAGCGGCATTACCTGGAACACCCTCGGTTCGCAATGGACCTTTACCATCGCCTCCGGCCTGGCGCTCGCCGCCGCGCTTGTTACCGTCCTGTGGGTCAGGTCGAGGAACTGATTCCTGTTTACCGGCCCCGGATAAGGGCGTATAAAGGTTTATATCTGTTAGTAATTGGTTTGGGTTGGAGAAAAAATTTCAGATGATTGCCGGCCGGATGCATCTGTTTTTTGTCTGACCACAAATATTATGAAGCCGGGAGTATTGGGATGAAACTCAGATTCCGATTGGGGCCATTCACATTCGGTAGCGGTGGTACTCGGTTGAGTATATGGAGTGGTGGAACGGGCGTATCTATTCCATTGTCCAAGAAAGGACGTTCTTTTGGAAAGGTTGGCATTGGTAATGCTAGCGCATACTTTAATGATTCATCTTCAAAAAATGTTAGCAAACAAAGAAGTCAGGAAGAAATAGAAGAATTACTTAGTAAGTTTAGCTCTGATGAAAGAGTGGCTATTGCTGCTCTTGGTTCTGACGAGGAGTTCATTTACAGGATACAGAGATATGGGGTGCCATGGCGAGGAGTCCAGGAGCGGCTCAAGGAAGAGCTGCCAGATGGCCTGCCTAATCGCGATGACATGGCTTACAGGCTTGTACCAAAAGCAATGGATACTGTATTCGGGATGCAGAATTCTGCATGGAAGACAGAGAAACGCGAAGCGAAAAGCGGTAAGGGCTTTACTACTTGGATTATTGTAAATGAAGTACCGAATTGGTCGGAGTGATTAAAATTAATTCACTCCAACCCCTTTAATCCATATAGATCACCCGACCTCTTTATTCTTCGTGAGGAGCACGTAGACATGATTGAATCAATCATCATCTCCGGTGTTGCAACTTTCGGAACTACACCCGAGCAAGTCAACGAGCTTTCTCAATTCAACTTCTTTTTCGGGTCAAACGGCACGGGGAAAACTACTGTTAGCCGTGTGATCGCGGATGAAACAGAGTTTCCAGGGTGCAGTGTCACGTGGAAGGCCGGGACCAAACTACAGCCGCTTGTTTACAACCGCGATTTCGTCGAGCGAAACTTCAACCAGTCGGCAGAACTGAAAGGGGTCTTTACGCTTGGTGAGAAGCAAGCCGACACACTCAAGAAAATCGCCACAACTAAAAGCGAATTTGATGCACTCACAGCCAAGATCGAAACGCTATCTCACGGACTACAGGGCGCAGATGGCAACGGTGGAAAAAAGGAGAGTTGGCAGCACTTGAAGCTAGATTGAAAGACAAGTGTTGGGCGCAAAAGCAGAAGCATGACGACAAATTGCATGGAGGCTTTGAGGGGTATCGGAATAGTTCTGAGAAGTTCAAAGGAAAGGTGCTTCAGGAGCTAGCCGCGAATAAGGAGACCCTTCTCACCTTGGCAGAGTTGGAAAATAAAGCTGAAAGCGTCTTCGGGCCAGCGCCCACGGAGGAAGCACATGTTCCCTTCGTCGATGCTACTAAACTCCTTGCGCACGAGACAAATCCCATTCTTAAGAAGCGCGTTTTTGGGAAGGAAGACGTCGATATCGCTGCGATGATCAAAAAACTCGGGAATAGTGATTGGGTTCAGGAAGGAAGAGCTTTCTACGACGTGAACGAGAAAGCCTGCCCATTTTGCCAGCAGAGTACAAGCGAGGCGTTCGCCCAAAGTCTGAACGAATACTTCGATGAGTCGTTTGTGGCGGACAGCAAGACGATTGACGACCTAGTCACGGACTACACTACAGAGGCGTCCCGGATTCAGCAGCAACTTGTTTCACTCATCGCGTCACCATCCAAGTTCCTCGATGTCGAAAAGCTCAAAGTTGAGAAAGAGTTGCTCGACGCGCTAGTCATATTGAACAACCAGCGCCTAGATGGAAAGAAGAAGGAAGCAAGCCGGGTGGTCAAACTGGAATCGCTGAGCGATGTATTCGTGGCGATCAAGGCTCTAATTGAGGCGGCCAACACCCAAGTCGCGACACACAACAAAATGGTCGCAAACCTCGCATCAGAGCGGAAGACCCTAACCGCGCAGGTGTGGAAGTTCGTCCTCGAAGAGCTGAAAGCTGACCTAGCCACGTTCAAGACTACCAAAGATGGTTTGGACAAAGCCATCTCGACGATGACAACTCAAATTGCAGATGCAAAAACAGAAAAGGCCAAGAAGGCAGCCGAGATTCGCGAGCTGGAAAAGCAAACTACCAGCATTCAACCAACAATTGACGGAATCAACAATCTTCTTTCGTTGTTTGGATTCCAAGGCTTCAAGCTCGCGAAAGCAACAAATGAGACTTCGTACAAGCTGGTTCGTTCAGATGGTACTGATGCCAAAGCGACTTTAAGTGAAGGTGAGAAGACGTTCGTCACTTTCCTCTATTTTTACCATCTGCTCAAAGGCAGCGACTCAGAAAGCGGGATGACAACTGACCGCATAGTGGTTTTTGACGACCCAGTTTCTAGTCTCGATAGCGATGTTCTCTTCATCGTTAGCAGTCTCATCAAAGAACTGTTCGATGAGGTGCGTTCTGGTACGGGTCACATCAAACAGATCTTCGTTCTCACGCACAACGTCTATTTCCACAAGGAGGTCACTTATAACCCAAAGCGGAAGGATGTCGCGATGAAGGAGGAAAGTTTTTGGATCGTTCGTAAACCCGGGCTCGCCACAAAAGTCGAGAAACATCCGACGAATCCGATAAAAACGTCGTATGAGCTGCTTTGGGCGGAGGTTCGCAAGCCCGAGCGCTCGAATCTAGCTATCCAAAACACGTTGCGACGTATTCTCGAAAACTACTTCAAGATTCTTGGGGGTATTGACTTTGACCATCTATGTGCGCTATTCGACGGAAAAGAGAAGATTATCTGTAAATCACTCTGCTCCTGGGTGCATGATGGGTCGCATTACGCACATGACGATCTTTACGTTTCAATTGATGACACGATGGTGGACACCTACCTAACGGTATTCAGGGGAATTTTCGACAAGTCGGGCCACGGTTCGCATTACAAGATGATGATGGGTGATGCCTACATGGAAAACGAATAATTAGGGTAGATAATCCGGGACTGGCCACGGTTTTGCTTAAGACCTTGATGCAATAGAAATGCAACTATCCCGATATCGGGTCGGACCTACGCAGGCTGTTGATAGTGTGAATGAAACACAAGAAAACAGATCCGATTTTACGCTTAGAGCGCTTGTTTCAGGTGTAAAACGTGGTATCTAAATATACTAATCTGGAAATAAGCCAGATAAGATGGCTGAAGAGGTTCGCTGGTAGTTGTTCCTCTAGGCTCGACCGAAATGGATGCAATTGAATGTGTCTTAACCGCAAAACCAACAAAAGAATAAAAATGGTCGGACTCGATTGAAAACCAAAAGGGCAAAAAATAAACGGGAAGAATTTCAATCGAGTCTGACCATTTTTGTTTCTTATAGGCTGGGCGTATCCTGGGAGGGGTGACCAAGTGAAAAAATTATTTTATTTGTTTTCAATTATAGCGATGGTTGTTCTGGCGTCAAATGTACAGGAAATAGAGGCTAACGATGACGTTATATGTGGCAAGTCGTTACTTAATATAAAATCTGTTAATGAATACAATGGAATAAGCACTAGATTATTTATTTCAGATAAGCATGGTAAACTTATATTCCCGGTTATCAGGCACCCTGGCAGTATCATTACGTTATGCAAGAAAAAGAAGTTTCTGTTGATTGATACTAATAGTAATTATGTGCCAACAGAATCGTTCTTAATGTCTAGTGATATGGCGGTATTGAGGGTGTTCAAGTTTGGAGAGGTCACTACATTTGGAAAATCGAAAGATGAAAACATATTCTGGGTCCAGTATTTTAGTAGTGTCGATAAAATTCCTCTAA
>JAOUOD010000006.1 GCA_029880545.1 Gammaproteobacteria bacterium
TCTGGAACTGATACATGATTCCGCCAAACCGCGGAAGTATCTCCCGTCGTTTCCTTATCTGCACTGTTCATATCTATCCTCTTTCGATAAACAATTAGTGGGTGGCTCAGAGCCCAATTTCTCTTTTCTATTTTGGTGATCTAACGCCTCGCATAACCGGTGATTTGCGAAGCGCAGCGTAGCAAATTGTCCGAGTTTATGCGTTTGTTAGCTGTACCCATGTGTCGGACATATTTCAAGGTTTCCTCCTAACCCTTTTTAAGTATTTTTGCTTCTTTTTTTCTTTTTCTTCGTATTCTATTACCTGACGCCTTAAATCCTCGTTTTCTTTTCTTGTACGATTCATATTCTCTATTAAGTCATTAACTCTGCCACTAAACCTGTATTCTTTTTGAATTAACTCGTTTACAACCACAAGATCACTTTCCGTAATTTCACCGGTGTTTTCATCGTGAAGTATTTTAGTTGTAATGTCTTGCAAATCTCTTTTTAGCCTAGTTACTTTTGTTCCTCTTAAATCGCATCCAAGATCAATGACCCTTTTTATTTCATCCCAGCCATCATTAATGGCGTAATGAAGAAACGGATTAAATAATATGGATGAAACATCCTTGTATTCAAGATTATTAGAAAGCTCTAACTCCATGTATGACAATATAACAAGAGGTTTAATGTAGAAGCTTCTATAGATACCAAGATCTTTGGCGGATTTTAGTGCGCGGGTTGATGTTGTAATAACACTGTGATTATTCTTTTTGTAAAAACTCATATACATTAATGCGTCGGTTCGTGCGATCCGGGTATTTTCAGCCTCATCCCTAAATCCCGACTTTTCTGTTTCTAGTGTTAGCCCTAATATTTTTTCTTGTAGCTCAGCGCGCAAAGGATCAACGCCACTAGCCAATTCTTCGTTTTGTTCTAGCGTCAAATATTTTATGTTTTCAGAAATCTCATCTTCTATATATCCTTTTATAAATTCAAGGCTATCTTTTTCGTCGTAAAAATTTCTCAAATATACATTAAAGGTAACATCTAGATCTTCCTGAGGTCTATTAAAGTAAGACTCAACAAATACATTGTTGACTTTTTCAAGGAGGAGATCCAGGTCGAGTTTTTCGTTTGTGCTAGAAAAATACTGATAGCTTCTGTGCGCGTATTTGGCATGCACACATACTTCTTCCAATATTTCTATAGGTATTATGATCTTCGCGCTACTTTTTAGAAGTATTTCAATAATCCTACGGTAGGATGGTGACTTTTGTGAATGTGTAGCAACCAAATTTAATACAAAATCAGTATCAAGGACATATGTCTTACCAGAGTGCGTGGTTCCTCTAGTAGTATTTACTTTTGGATCCAGTCCTATTAGTTGCAATCCAAGATATGTTTTTCGTATTTTATCTAAAATTGGCTTAATTTTTAGTGCTGGATTGCTCAGCAATCTACCGAGCACCAAAATTAGATGATCTGATACCTCTTTTGATAAATTATTTTTTGACCTATGTAAAAGCAATGAATTAACTTGTTCGTCTGTAATGTCACCATTCTCAACCAACACATCATAAGCATAAAGCTTATGAAACCCAACGATTGAGTCAATTACGTTCGTTTTCACAATTTCTTTTTGTTCTTCGCTCAATTCCAACCCAATGGTCTTACCTAACTCATTCAATACCCACTGTGTTAATATATGAAAATCATCATGAATCCCTTTATCACTCTGTTGCATTTTTTGCGAATAGTCATTGCTTACGTATAGTTTTCCCCCATCACTAACAATTAGTTTCTTTTTCGTTAATCTAGTCAATGTGGCAGTAATTTTATTTTTGTCCAAATTTACCTTTATCGATTTTTTGAGCTCAGTATAAATATCTTCACTTGTGATTGTTTCACTTCTGTTTACAGTCAGATCGTATATTAATACAAGAACAAGTGTGTCAAATATTTGCTTGTTAGTAAGATTGATTTGCACACCCTCTTTAGTCATTAAATAGGATATTTTTAGCAAGGCAGTTTGATATGATGTGACTTCATTGTCAGTCATTTCCACTAAAGAAGGTGCGTATAGTGCTCTGTGAATGTCTTCAATTTTAATGGAATCTGATTTATTGAATATATGATTGTATAATCCATACCCATGGATTAAGTCTATAAGTTCATTGCCATTTTTTAGCTGTATGAATTCGTCATTCTTTTTGTTTGCTAATAAAGTTTTTGATTTCCATTTCGACCACCAAGTCTGCTCATCTATAGGTAAAGTAATAGGAATACACAAAATCCATTTTTTCATTTCATATGATGGCGAATTTATCGCGGTTTTAAACGACTCCCTAATTTGGTCCTTCTGTGAATCTCCAAACTGCTCGATAAAGAATTTGCATTGAATTACAATAATCGGTTCAACTCCGATGTTTCCAACCAATATATCGATCCCACCATCACCCTGTTTAACAGCCACCTGCTGTACGTTTTTACTAACATATATTTTTCTAAAGAGGGTTTCACATGCTTTTTCAAAAGCGGCTCTCGCCCCCTCAACTCCTCCATGGGTAATTTTAAAATCATTCCAGCTATCAGACATAATGTTACCTTGGTATTATTGAATTCATGACCTGTCTATATCGCCTTGCCGTTAAACCTACTGGTTCTACTTTCAGCTAACGTTTAAGCTGTGCGGCGCGACGACAGGAGCGTCCGAACGAGCGCATTGTTAGCTTTGGTTGTGCCTGACAATGAATTTTGCTCGTTCATATAGCTCATCAAATGTAATAATTTCTGGATTAGTTGTATTCTTTCTTAGCAACTCAAAAGACCTCAGTTTGTCTTTGTTTACACCATGCTCTGAAACAAATTCATTCATGCTACCAATAACCAGATAAGACTTTGGCTGATAGTTGTAGATTTCTTCACCCGTTGGGTTCCCCTCTTTGTCACTTGGGTTAATTTTAACTGACAAGTTCTCTACTGCTGAAGCCACGGTACCTTGAACCTGTGCTATAGCTCCAGCAAGCTCTTTTGATGGAGCCCAACACCCTGTTCTATACGGTTTGTTCTCAAGTAATTCTGTCGCGTGTGTTTTAATTTCTATAAAACACAAGTTAGAAATAATTCCTTTTGTTTTCATTAGTGCATCTACTCGCTTACCATGTGAGTCGACGCTATGACCTTGAACAATTTGCTCTAATTTTTTGTCATCGAGACTTGACAGAAAAATGTAACCTAAACCGTAACCAAAGACCCATGGGTTCTTTTCGAAATATTTTTGCCATAGCCCTTCGGCGGTTGTTTGATACTTTTGTTGTAAATCTGAAAAATAATCTGAATTTACCAATAATTTTTCATAAACATCTAGTTGTTTTTTTCTATATCCAACAGCAACGATGTCTTCTTTGGTTATTTCAGATTTTAGTACTTCTGTAAATATTTCTTGATTTTCGTGTATCAGTCTTTTTGCCTGATTGTTTGAAACAACAAGGTTCTTTAATTCTTCATCTGTTAGGTCTATTCGGCCTCTTGTTTTTAGTTGTACTGAGTGAATGTTGTTTAAAAACTCTATTAGTTTGTCTATTTCTTCACCAACAAAGGAGAAGCTCGCATTATGCGGCTTTTCTGTGGCGATGGTATAACCCTGAATGCTTAGTACAAATAGACTTCTATCATCCTCAAAGAATTTTGCAGTTATTTTACTTTTTGCGTCGTCTTTATGACGCAAGACCATCTCATCTTTTATTTTTGCAAACGCGTAACTCGTTGGCGATTCTATCAGTTTTGTGGCGATTCTTATTTGGCGAGAATCATCACCAAATGAAGTAAGACTAGGACTTATATAAGTCTTTCCTTCTTTCGGATTTTCGTAGTTGTCTGAATCGCTCATGGTTTTTGTCTTGTAAAGCTAACGCCAAACTAAGCCGACCGCTGGAGCGGTGCGTATTTTGTGCGATTTTGCACAAAATATGTGCCGCGGAAGTGGGTCGGCTTGAGTGACTTGTTAGAAGTTGATTTTCTCAATATTTGTTTGTTTTTCTTCAACATCTTTTCCTGTCTCCAGTTCTATTATAAGCAATGGGTCTTCGCCTAATTCTATGATGCTAACAACTACCCCTCTTTTCCCTTTGTTCATGCCATTAACAACAAGGACTGGATCATTATGCTCTAGATCTAACCCGTCTACTGGAAGATGAGATAAAAAATCATTGTGTTGCTGTATTGTTGGTTTCATGACTTCTAACGTTGTGTTAAGGGGCGCGCCGCTTTTGGCGCGTCCCAGCGACCGAAGGGAGCGAACTTGAACACCTTGTTAGAGTTATCCAAGTTTGTGTTTTACTTTCCATTCCTCATTCCACCCATATATTTTTAGATGGTGAACTTGGTGTTTCTCGTCTTCTTGATCTGAAAGCTTTGTAGTGGTTAGTTCTCCACCACCCCATTCCTCTGTGAAAAAGTGTGAATGCGGGCAATCATTTTTTTCTAATTGCACTTTCAACCGGTCTAGTTCTTTCAATAAATAGTTGACCCCGGCCAAGTCCAGATGCATGAAAATCTGCGTTCCATCTTCGTCGGTCACTAAGCTCAACAGGTGTTTATTCATGTGTTTTTAACTCTAACGTTTGAGGCCATGCGCGACCAACACCGCGAACGAAGTAAGCGGTGGGGCGTCGCGATGGGCCGACTTGTTATATGCGTGTCCAGGCATAATAGGCCATTAACAAGATAAATGAACCAAAAACAATAATTGCTCCGATTGCAAGAGCCTTTGCTATATAAGCCTCAGGTTTTGGAATTGAGCTAGTATAAAATTTAGCAATGGCCTCTTTTAAATTGTAACCTTGAAAAGCATTTTTTACCGCTTGTTCCTGTGAATCTTCATTCTTTGCTTTTAATTCTTCATTTTTCTTTCGCGACCAGCGAGCCGCCTTAATCATACCAAAACCCATTAGAGGGACTAAAATAAATATTAGTATTATTGGTATGTAATTGTTCATTATTTATTAACGCATATAACGATTGAATGCACCGGCGACAATGACCGCGGCGAAGCCGCGGTTTGGCGTCCGGTGGCATGACTTGTTATGTGTTTTCTTCATTTATTACAGTTCGGGCACTTAGATTGTTTTAGTAACCAGTGAACCCACTCATTGTGGCTTTTACCACTTACACCTTGCCAAACCCACGGAGATTTACAATTAGGGCACCGAATTGAAACGCAGCCATAAATGAAAGTACCGAGGCCGATAAAAATACCAGACAACACTAGAGAAAACCCCAGTGCTCTAGACTCTAAGTTAGCAAGGCCAATAAACATGATGGTGCCGCCTACAACAGCGCCCCAAAAGAATATATTAGCTTTCCACCACTGACCGGTTTTTTTAATTATTGATTCGTTGTACATATTTTATTTATACACATAACAGTATGTTATACAGAGTCTGTATAGCACCCGAAAATCCGGAGATATACAGACGCTGTATAGTTCAATATACGATGCCAACTACTGGCATTCCCCCTGGTAACTCATTATCATAACTGCCTAATATAAAAGTAGCACACTAAATATGGAGATTGAAGCTATGGCAATGGACTCTGCCGCGGCGTCTGGTTCCGTGCGCCGTTTCTGGGATAAGTATCTAATTTTACTCGGTAAAAACAACATAAAGCCAACTGCTCAGCGGTGGTATGTTCGGCGAGTTGAGCAATATATTGATCACTATCAAGGGGTAAAATTATCTACCCATACCGCTGAACATGTTACTGACTATTTTCGTGAAATAGGCAGTCAAACGACTCTAAAAGACTGGCAATATGCCCAGGTTGTCGATGCTATACAGCTATTATTCGGTGGACTTATCCACAGCCCATGGGCCAAAGACTACGATTGGCAGCATTGGCAGGCGTTTGCCAGAACCCTTGAGCCTGACCACCCTACTATAATCAAGGATATCAGCAACCTGCAATCAGAGAACCTGGCTGACAGTTATCGTGGGTCCCTGGTTCGCAATATGTCTCGCCAGAATCCTGAATACATCAACAAACTAATCGCTGTTATACGCAGTCGAGATCTGGCGCTCACCACTGAGCGCAGCTACCTGCACTGGGTTTGCCGTTTTCTCTCTTATCATAAAGATGCAACAACGTACGCCGATCAACATATTATTGACTATATAGAACAGCTTGTTATCCGCCGGGATGTATCGGCCAGCACCCAATCACAGGCACTTAACGCGCTCGTCTTTTTTTATCGTCATGTACTGGAGCAGGAAGTTGGCGATATTCAGAATTTTGTGCGGGCTCGCAGACCAAAGCGACTCCCTGTAGTGCTGAGTCGTGATGAAGTCAGGGATGTCATGTCACACATGAAAGGAACTCATTATCTTATGTCCAGTCTGTTGTACGGTGCCGGCCTGCGACTGATGGAATGTGTGCGATTGCGCGTAATGGATATTGATTTTGCCTACGAGCAAATCAGGGTATGCGATGGTAAAGGCAAAAAAGACAGAATTGTTCCCCTGCCTTCCTCAGTCAAGCTGTTGCTTTCATCTCATCTTGATGAAAGAAAAAAACTGCACGAAAAGGATCTCGAAAACGGCCATGGTGAAATCTATTTACCTGCCGCGCTGGCGCGCAAGTACCCTCACGCGCCTTCTGACTGGCGCTGGCAATACGTATTCTGCTCAACCATGGTGGCCTACGATTCACGTTCAGGTAAAACACGTCGCCATCATCTTCACCAGACGGCTTTGCAGAAAATTATTCGCGATTCAGCCAGGAAGGCCGGTATATGCAAGCGTGTTACAACACACACCTTTCGTCACTCATTTGCCACGCATTTACTGGAGGATGGTTACGACATTCGCACGGTGCAGGAACTGCTGGGGCATTCTGATGTGTCCACCACCATGATTTATACCCACGTGCTGAACAAGGGCGCCAATGCTGTGAAGAGCCCAATGGACAGTCTGAATATGTGACACAGATTCCTGGATCCCGGCGCCTGGAGTCGGTGACGAAGGCGGCCATAATAAAACTCCGCAGGAGGTTTTATGGCGTGCATGGAATTACTCTCACGCCCCGGGCCTGCTCTGCCGAATTGACTATCTTGAGGCCGCTTCCGGGATGACGGTGCAGGTTGTGTGGCGGAATAGATAAACAGCTGCGCCCTACTCTGCTTTTACAGTCAGGGGCGCCTGCTGGAGGACATGGAAGGTTGAGGTACGGCGCAATAGAAAAAGCAATTGCGCCCTACTCGGCTACGCTCCCTTTGGTCACTCCGGTCGTAGATGCGGGAACAGCAGTACGTCGCGGATGGAGGGTGAGTCGGTAAACAGCATGACCAGGCGATCAATACCGATGCCCTCGCCTGCTGTCGGTGGCATGCCGTGTTCCAGTGCGCGGATGTAGTCGGCGTCAAAGTGCATGGCTTCTTCGTCACCGGCATCCTTTTCCTGCACCTGCTTGCGGAAGCGTTCTGCCTGGTCTTCGGCATCATTCAGTTCCGAGAAGCCGTTGGCGATTTCACGACCGCCGACAAAGAATTCAAACCGGTCGGTGACATGCGGGTCGTCGTCATTGAGCCGCGCCAGTGGCGACACTTCGGTCGGGTAACGGGTGATAAAGGTCGGGTCCTTGAGATTGTGCTCAACGGTTTTTTCAAAGATCTCGATCTGCACCTTGCCCAGGCCCCAGCTGTCTTTCAGCGGAATGCCGAGACCTTCGGCGAGCTTGCGGCATTGCCCCAGGTCGTCCACCTGGGCTTCGGTGAAGTCGGGGTTATAGTGCAGGATGGAATCCCTGACGCTCATGCGGGCGAAGCGCTTGCCAAAGTCATAGGTCTCGCCCTGGTATTCGATTTCGGTCTTGCCGAGAATCACTTCGGCCATGCTGCGCAGCAGTTCTTCGGTCAGGTTCATCAGGTCTTCGTACGTCGCGTAAGCCTGGTAAAACTCCAGCATGGTGAACTCGGGATTATGCCGGGTAGACAGGCCTTCATTCCGGAAGTTGCGGTTGATTTCATAGACACGCTCAAAGCCGCCCACCACCAGGCGCTTGAGGTACAGCTCCGGCGCGATGCGCAGGAACAATTGCATGTCCAGCGCGTTGTGGTGGGTCATAAATGGCTTGGCGGTAGCGCCACCGGGAATCGCCTGCATCATCGGCGTTTCCACTTCGATGTAGCCGCGCTCGTCGAGGAATGAACGAATATAACGCATCATCTCGGTGCGCATGCGGAACGTCTTGCGCGTCACCTCGTTCATGATCAGGTCAAGATAACGCTGACGGTATTTTGTTTCCTGGTCGGACAGGCCATGGAACTTCTCCGGCAGCGGGCGAATTGCCTTGGTCAGCAGCTGGATCTTCTCCACCTTCACTGACAGCTCACCGGTCTTGGTTTTGAACAGCGTACCGCTGGCGGCAATAATGTCGCCCATGTCCCACTTCTTGAACTGCTCGTTGTATACGCCTTCGGGCAGCGCATCGCGCTGGACAAACAACTGGATCTGCCCGGCCATGTCCTGGATGTGACAGAACGCCGCCTTGCCCATGATGCGCTTGGTCATCATGCGACCGGCTACCTTGACGCGCACGTTGCGCAGCTCGATCACGTCGGCCGGTTGCTCACCGTACTCGGCATGCAGCTCGCCGGACATGATGTTGCGACGGAAGTCATTGGGAAACGCCTGCCCTTCTTCACGCAGCCTGGCCAGCTTGGCTCGGCGATCGGCAATCTCCTTGCCTTCGTCGCGCGGTTGTTCGTTGCCTTGTTCCTGGGTGTCTTTGTCGCTCATGATGTTTCCGTCTTATAAACCTTGCTTGAGACTGGCTTCGATAAACTGGTCAAGATCACCGTCCAGTACGGCCTGGGTATTGCCGGTTTCCACGCTGGTACGCAGGTCCTTGATGCGTGACTGGTCCAGCACGTAGGAACGAATCTGGCTGCCCCAGCCGATATCCGCCTTGGAGTCTTCCAGTTTCTGCTGTTCTTCACGGCGCTTGAGCATTTCCTGCTCGTACAGGCGTGACTTTAACACTTTCATGGCCTCGGCTTTATTCTTGTGTTGCGACCGGTCGTTCTGGCACTGCACAACAACGCCGGTCGGCATATGGGTAATACGCACGGCGGAGTCGGTCCGGTTAACGTGCTGACCGCCGGCGCCGGAGGCGCGGTAGGTATCAATGCGCAAGTCGGCCGGGTTGATGTCGATTTCCACCGAGTCGTCAATTTCCGGCGAGACAAACACCGACGCAAACGAGGTATGGCGGCGATTGCCGGAATCAAACGGTGACTTGCGCACCAGGCGATGCACGCCGGTTTCGGTACGCAGGTAGCCGTAGGCGTATTCGCCGGTGAACTTGACCGTGGCACTCTTGATGCCGGCCACTTCACCGTCAGAGACTTCCATTAATTCGGTTTTGAAGCCGCTGCGCTCACCCCAGCGCAGGTACATGCGCAGCAACATGTTGGCCCAGTCCTGGGCCTCGGTGCCGCCGGACCCGGACTGGATATCCAGGAAGGCATTGTTGGCATCCATCTCGCCGCCGAGCATGCGCCGGAATTCCAGTTGCGATAAATCGGTTTCGAGGGAATCCAGCTCAGCGGCCACTTCTTCGGCCATGGCCGGGTCGCCGTCATCGCGGGCCATTTCCAGCAGCTCAAGATTGTCTTTCAGCCCGGATTCGAGGCGGTCAAATACGCGCACCTCGTCTTCAAGTCGTGCCCGCTCCTGGCCCAGCTCCTGGGCGCGCTTGGGCTCGTCCCAGATGTCAGGTTGCTCCAGCTCGCGCCGGACTTCGGTCAGTCGTTCCCGCTTGCTGTCGAGGTCAAAGATACCCCCTCAGGGCATCAGATCGCCCTTGAAGGTCTTTGATTTGATTAAACAGTGGATTGAGGTCTTCCATTGCACGGCTTCCGGTATCGTTCAAGCGGCCGAAGTCTACCGGAAAGCTTTGGTAACAGGTATAGCCGCACGCCAAAAAACCCGCGCCCCGGCGGAACATTACCAGGCCTTCGGTCGCCCTGATCACCGTGCCAAATCGGCTCCGTGCCGCCGTTCATCCAAATCCGCAGCTCCCGGGTTGTTTTCCCGGTCGTTCCTGTTTCAGAATGCGTCTTCATAAAAATGAACTGGTGGCAGGCATGACCAGAAGCCCGGCGACGCGACCCGGCACCATCACACACCTGGACACCGACGCTGGCGAGACGCGGCGTACTGGTGACAATAGTGACGCAGACCAGCAGACGGCTGGATGGCGTCATGCCGTGGACTTTAGTCACGATGACCTGCGCCAGCGGGAACGCGAAATCGCCTTGCTCAAGGAAGTCAGCGCCGCTGTCAGCTCCCAGCTTCACCTGGAAAAATTATTTGAGCTGGTCGTACAGCGCGCCCGGGCATTGATTCATGCAGAAACCGTACTGATTCCGCTTATTGACGAGGATCAACGCCACTACACTTACCGTGCTGCCTGCGGCCAGGATACGGATGATCTGATCGGCCACAGCCAGCCACTGGAAATCGGCGGCCTTGGCTGGAACTGGAAACGCGGCCAGCACCGTAAACAGGATCTGGTTGACCAGCTTAGCGAATCCGAACACAGCCAGTGGCAAACCGACAGCCAGTCCCTGCTGCTGGTGCCTCTTATCGGCAAACAGGATTTCATCGGCGCCATCACCTGTATCAACAAGGTCGGCGGTGAATTTGACGAGCGGGATCTGGAGATACTGTCAGTGTTTGCCAGCCAGGTGAGCATTGCCATTGAAAACGCCACCGCGTACGACAAGCTGGAAAAAGCCGTGTTCAAGGCCGAGCATTACCAGCAGGAACTGCGCGAACTGAACAGCCGCCTGCTGACCGCCAACCAGAAACTGGAAACCCTGGCGCACTATGATCATCTTACCGGCGCACCGAATCGTTCATTGGTGCACAGCAGGTTGCAACAGGCGCTGGATACCGCGCAACAGGACAATCAGCAGGTTGCCGTCATGATTGTTGATCTCGACCACTTCAAGGAAGTCAACGACACCCTGGGGCATCACGTCGGCGATGAACTGCTCAAGCAGGTGTGCTACCGGATGATTTCCGTACCCGATGACAGGGTCACCTTTGGTCGCCTGGGTGGTGACGAGTTTGCCGTGGTCATGCCGAACGCAACGGCCACCGAAGCGCAAACCCTGGCACATCGACTGGTATCAAGCCTGAACGAACCTTTTGCCGTTGAGGACAATAACTTTTCCGTATCGGCCAGTATTGGCATCGCACTGTACCCGGAGCATGGTGATTCCATGGCAACACTGCTGCGCTGTGCCGACGTCGCCATGTACGTGGCCAAGCGGGAGAAGTGTGATTGTTTTGTCTACAACAGCGAGCGCGACCTGCACAGCATCGGCCGCCTGGCCCTGAGCGGCGAAACCAAGAGCGCCATCATCAATGATGAAATGTGTCTTTATTACCAGCCGAAGGTCGATACTGAAAGTGGCGACATTATCGGGGTCGAGGCCCTGGCACGCTGGCCCCAGACACTGAAAGAAATGACGCCGCCTGATGCCTTTATCCCGATTATGGAGCAGTCCGGGCTGATACGACGCTTCACCAGCTGGGTGCTGGACCAGGCTATCGGCCAGCAATCCCGCTGGCGACAGCGCGATATCTTCATCACCATGTCTATCAACCTGTCCATGTACAACCTGCGAGACCCGTCGTTCCCGCGCCAGGTTTATGACAGCCTGGAAAAATGGGACGTGCCCGCTGAAAGTATTGTCTTTGAGCTGACCGAAAGCGCGGTAATGGGCGATCACCCGCAGGTGTACCAGGTATTCAACGAACTGTCGGCCCGGGGTATTCGCTTTTCCATCGATGACTTCGGCACTGGCTACTCATCACTGACCCTGCTCAGGAAGCTCAACGTCAGCGAGCTGAAGATGGACAAGTCCTTTATTTCACAAATCCTGTACAACAAGGATGATGAAGTGATAGTCAAATCCACCCTGGACCTGGGTCATAACCTGGGGCTTGAGGTAGTGGCTGAAGGCGTTGAAGATGAGGCGACCCGTGAGAAGCTCAAGACCATGGGTTGCCGGGTACTGCAGGGATACCACGTGGGCCGGCCGTTGCCGGCCGACGAGCTGTTTGTCAGCTGATCCGGCGCCCTAACCGGGATTCACACCCAGGGCACTGGCCACCAGTTTCTTGACCAGTGGCACGGCCTTGGGCACCTCGATATCCATAACCCACTCCAGCACCCACTTGTTTTCACCGGTTTCCATGACATCGGCTACATGCCTGGCCACAACACGCTTGAAGTTATGGCCCGGTTCACCGTTCTCGTAACTGCAGGTGGCATACTCGCCAAAGCGCTCGTTAAGCGTTGTGAAAAATGGCTGGATATAGTCGCCCTCGCCGAACACATCAAGCTGGTTCTCGGCTATGGTCTGGGCCAGGTGTTTGGCGGCGCCGGTAATCAACTTGCCGCGGTCTTCTTCTGAAAGCTGGCCGTAGACCATGCGGTCAATAATGGCGATGAAAAACGCAACCATTTCGATCATCAGGCCAAAGGTTTGTTCATCGGATTTGAAGTTGAACTCTTCCTCTTCCATCATGTTGCTCAGCGTTTGCCGGGCAACTTTCCAGACATTGAAGCCGACCACGCCGGCACGGTCTTCGATGGTTTTTTTGCGCGCTTCGTTGGCGCGACCCTTGCGCACTCGCTTGGTTTGATGCCAGTTGGCCTTGAGTCTGACTGCCATAATGCGTTACCCGGTTACCACTGTTATTGTTCAGGCAAACACCACCCAGGTGGTGGCAATATACTTCACGCCTTCATGTAATTCGCAGGCGCGATGCTCGTGAGTCCAGAACGGCGGAAACAATACCAGCTTGCCCTGTTCCGGCTTGACCTTCACATCCTGGTACAGGAACTCAGTTTCACCACCGGGGCCAGGCACGTCATTGAGATACCACAAGGCTACCAGTTGCCGGTAGGCAAAATCGTGGCTGCCGCCGTCAATATGCCAATGGTAGTACTCGCCGGGGTTATAGCGCTGGATGGCGTAACCCATGTCCTTGAACGGGCCTTTGAAAAATTCAAATCCTTCACGAAACTGGCGCACGGCCATGCCCAGTGAACGAAACAGCGCCTGGTCGATATCCTTCCAGTTCGGTTTGCCGCTGACAACAAGATCCGTGGTTTTCTTGATACTGCGATCTTCCGATGCCTGCTGACCAAGGCGACCGAGATACTGTTCCTCGGTGTTGGCCTCAAAACGCCGGATCATTTCACGGCACACATCCGCCGGCAGCGCTTCGCTGACTTCATAGATAAACGTGCCGGGTTTCACCTCGCGTATCGACAAGGGACCCAGATCGTCGACGTTTTTTATCACGCGCTCTGTTTGTGCATTCATGAAACTGCTCCGGCAAAAAACCTACCAACCGCCCGGTGATCCTGGCGGGGCGGCAGTTTACCATGGACCCGCTCGGGCGCGGAATCCGCATATACCCACGACTGGTCGGGGCTCGATGAACATGATAAAACCAACAGGCACAGTTGCGAGGCGTTACATGGTCGACATTGAAGACATCACCCGCCGCACCCGGGACAACTGCCATATCTCCGACGCCCGTTACGCGGGCAACTACACCATGTGCATATTCCTGTTGAAAATGCGCGAATATTATCGCTGGGAGCAACGACTGCCGTTTGATGTGCAACTGCCAAGAGAACAACTGGGTGACTGGCTGGTTCAGCGCGAGGCTTTGTGGAACGAGGTAGAAGAAAACGATTATCATTCCCTGCCATTACCCGAACCCGTTGATCCCCTTGACTCAACAACCGTCAATGCCCGGCTGATCCCCGAGGGCTACATTTACAGCAGCGGCTTCGGCGTTTTTGGCAAACCGCATTTTTTCCTCGGCCAGCTTCAGCGCAACGAAATTGTCGAGGGCAACACCCTGTATGTCGTCGGCGACGAGCTGGCCCGTGATCTCGTCGCGCCGCCGGCCATGAGCCAGGGCAATACCATTTTCATACGCCGCGAGTCCGTCAAACGTTTCATGTGGGAACGCATCGAACAATGGCAATGGTCCGGCAGGAAAGAGCGGGCCATGACCTACGCCGTCAGCCTCTATGGCGACGACAACGACCTGGATAAGCTGCTGGATGTCATGACCGACAACGAAATCAATACCATGATTCTGCACGAAATCGGCGAAGCCCGTGTCGGCCGTGAACTGGGTGAAGCCCAGCAACACTGGCAGGACATGGTCAGCACGTTTGCCAGTTCACGCACCGAGTTCCTGTTGCGCGCCACGCGTGACATTATTGCTGACTGCAATGTCACCCTGCCGACCCTGCTGGATGAAAGCAATGACGCGGCACTGCATTTTTATTTTGCCAATTACTCCGGCATGCGCAAACACCTGTTCCCGGAAATGCTTGACGCCTACCACCAGTTCCTGGACCACCGTAGCAAGCAACCGCTGCTGGAACTGGCCAGGGTCGGCGCCGAACAATGGCAACGAAAACTCGACGAGACCGTGCAGAACTGGACCCGGTCCGGCTCCCTCGAGGCCGAACAAATCAGCCGAATACTGGAAGCTGCCTGACGCCGATACCTGGTTCTCTCCCCTGCCACAAGCGAACCGATCTTGATACAATCAGCCACCTGTCACGAACCCCTGACGCAACAAAAAAGGCACGCATGAAACTCAAAGTCACTATTGAAGGCCGAAGCAAGACCCTGGACATCCCGTCACGTTATGTCGACGAGGCAGGCGAGTTCTTCGACAAAATGGACAGCGACATGGATCGCGGCTGGCAGATCGGTCCTGAATTCATTGAAAGCCCCGATACCATACAACGTTGCCAGATTGCCGCCGACAAAATGCTGGCCGCCATCGAAAGCCAGAACGAAAACCTGATGTACCTGATGGCCGGGTATATTCTTAACCGCATGCCCAACGTTGTTGAAGTGGATATTGATGTCAACGGAGATCCGCTGGGCACACAGATCAAAACCGCCGACAGCACATCGGGCCATCATCTTCACTAAGCGGCGAAATCACCATGCTGGTAAAAATTGAAAACGCGCTCGACGCCAACAAGCTTCGCAACGTGCTCAAGGTAATGGAGCAGGCGCCGTTCCTGGATGGCAGGACCTCGGCCGGAAAACATGCACAACGGATCAAGAACAACCTGGAGATGGATCAGCGATCACAACAGGCACAATACCTTAATGAACTGGTGGTCGGCAGCCTGTTGCAGATCCCCGCGTTTCAGTTCAGCGCCCTGCCACACAAGATTTCACAACCGTTTTTCGCCCGTTACCAGCCAGGCATGCAGTACGGCGACCATATCGATGACCCGGTCATGGGCCAGATCGGTGCGCAATTTCGTTGCGACGTGGCAACAACCGTGTTTTTAAACAATCCCGAAGACTACGAAGGCGGCGAACTGGTGGTCAATACACCGTTCGGTACGCAGAAAACCAGGCTCAAGGCCGGCGATGCCGTGACCTACCCGGCTTCCAGCCTGCATCACGTCGCCGAAGTGACAAAAGGTGAACGCATTGTTTGCGTATTCTGGACCCAGAGCATGGTGCGCGACCCGGCCAGGCGTGAGCTATTATATGAACTCAACCTCGCACGCGAGAGCCTGATGTCGTCGCAACCGGACAGCAACGAAACCGCGCTGATTGACCGCAGCTACGGCAATCTTGTGCGCATGTGGGCAGACGTTTGATAACAATACGAGGAGAACTTGATGGCTGACAAGATAATCAGGACTGAAGAAGAATGGCGTCAGCAGCTCACGGAAGAGGAATATCGCATTACCCGCGAAGCCGGTACCGAGCGCGCCTTTACCGGTGAATACTGGGATACCAAGACTCCCGGCACCTATCACTGCAAATGTTGCGGCGAACCGTTGTTTGTTTCCGAAACCAAGTACGATTCAGGTTGCGGCTGGCCCAGCTTTTTCCAGGCCTTAACGGAAGAAGGCATTACCGAGCGCGAAGATCTTAGTCTCAACCGCGTCCGCACGGAAATCCTGTGCAGCAAGTGTGATGCCCACCTGGGTCATGTATTTGAAGACGGCCCACAACCGACAGGTTTGCGTTATTGCGTAAACTCGGCGTCGGTAAAGCTGGAAGAGAAGAAATAACTTGAGAGTTATTTCGACTCCAGCAGTTCCCGAATCTGCGTCGGCAGGAATTTCCTGGATTTTTCTGTAATTGCCCGCTCGTGCTTCTGCCACAGAATACCGAGATAAATAACCAGGAGACCAATAACCGTCAACGAGATCGGGAACAGCCAGCTGTTATTGAACAGGCTTGATGCGAGATGCCCTACGTAACCGCAACTGCCAAGTGCACCAAACACCACAAACACCCTTCGCACCAGCAACGCCCCGATACCAATCATGAATATGTTGATGCAAAAATATATGAACTTTGACAATTCACTGTCGGAACTTAGTAGTGACATTCCGCCCCAGAATGCCATTACGCCAAAAATATATATCCAGAATGCATAGTCGGCTGTCTTGCGGGACCGTATATCAATCCAGAAAGCAAGTCCTATCATAAGCAGGCCGCTGTACATTGATACCAGCTTGCGCAGTGCCCAGTCATAGTCGCCTCCTGACAGCATTGCCGTTACGTCCATCGACAAATACCACAGCGTCACTGCAATCGGCATAACCAGGAAAGGATATCTGTATTTCCAGACGACGATACTGCCCACTGCAAGAGTGCCAAGCTCCATATACAACCAGTGCCATTTTATATACCGATGGTAGTCACGATAGGCCGTTTCATCGGGCCATACACCGAGCCCCTGTTGCAAACCGTAGAGAACCAACGGAGTCAGTGCCACGACAAAGGTGGCACATATTCCGGCGGGTACTTTATATCCTTTTTTGCCGAACACATTTGTCAGCTTGATTCCGATACCGGCGTATATCAGTGAGATAACAACAATTCCCCAGCCGCCAAATGTCTCCCATCCCAGGTTCATGAACAGGGTCATGGCACTGATTGCAATAAGGCCCCCGAAATAATACAGGACATGGGTTAAATCAAATACCGGCCCACCGGCAGATTGATTCTTCAGAAACAAGAGCAGCTGCTCTGCCTGCACTGAAGTAATAATGTTGCTTTTCACTGCCTCTTGCAGGCTGTTTTTCGTAACTTTCATTACTCCCTCCTCCCTGTTACCGCGCTGGCTTTCCGTCTAAATTCAATATTTGGTTGCCGTGGAACGGATTGGCGACCGGCTATTTGATGACCCGCAATCTCGCCGCGCCGGATTGACGGTTTAATACCGGGGCATTGCAGCTCAAAATGCAGGCATCAAACCAGCTATGGCAAACAGCTACGTATTAAGCTTGTATATCACCATTACGACCACCGCCAGTGCCGTAATGAATATTGCCAGCTTGGCCAATTCCATTTCTCGGCCGACACCCTGCTTGTGTCTGCGCCTGATCGACCGCAGTTGCTCATCAGTCAATCCATGGCAGTGCGGACACAGTACAGCAGTTTTCCTGTGGTGCAGTCCGCACCGGGGACATCGGATATTGGTTCCAAAAAAATTGAGCATAATAGAAAGCACCTTAACCAGGCGGCTTCATTGACAGATGCCCGGCTCAGTTATGAACACAGCCCGTCCAGTTCTGAGAAGTCCAGGGCCAGTACTTCGACTGGCTCTGCCTTACCCTTGACAGAAATTTCCATAGTTCGATCTTGCCACAACTCTTTGGCAAGGCATTTGTATACGTCAATGCTGATTACCACGTCCTTGCCCAGCTCCTTGGTAGCGCCTTCAAGTCGAAACGCCAGGTTCACCGCGTCACCTATTGCACTGTCGCCACGCTCTACGCCGGTAGCGGCCATGCCGGTATGAATACCGGCACCGATCTTGAGCACGTGCGGCAATTTCCGATAATCGCGTCCGATTGCGCGGGTTTGATCATTCAGCTGGCACGCCGCCCTGATCGCCGCGTTGATACTGGCGCGGACATCATCAACCACTGGCCAACGGGCGTACACACAGTCCCCCAGGAACTTGTCCACCAGGCCACCATTGGCTGCAATGCAATCATTTGCAGCATGAAACCATTTGTTCATGATCTCCGTCAGCGCCTTGATGGGTATGGATTCAGACATCCGTGTAAAACCGCGGATATCTGCCACCAGGATAGTATGTTGACTGACCTCAATACTGGGTGCCATCAAGACAGTGTCGGCAGATTCCTGATCGTCGTCACCTGCCTCGCTATCACGCTGCTGGCGAAAACTGATCGTAGCCGAGCCGATGGTGATCTTGTCACCATCAGACAACAAGGTTGGCAGGATGACCTTTCGTGCATTGACCATGCTACCATTGGCGCTGCCTTCATCGACCAGGTAAAAATCCTCATCGCCCAGCAACCTGATAATGGCGTGGCGACGCGATACCAGTCGATCCAGAATAACAATATCGCTGTTCTTGTCCCGACCAATGGTCACTACCGCCTTGCAGACAAATTCCCGTGTTTCAGCATCACGCGTCAATGTCAGCACGGCTGTCATAGATACTCCCCGGTCGCCGGGCTCACACCAGGGAACTTGTTAATTATTGTTATAAAAACTTTCTGTCTCATGAATAAAATATGTAGCCAATTAAAGACATCTTTTTACTATACCCCTGTTTTTATAGCGCATCATTCGTCAAGAGACTAATTTTACCGGGAAAATGAACTGAACACGCATATTTTATGCGCCTATTTTTCTCAGTTAAAAGTTGCTACATTTCTTGCTATTTAGTCCGGAAATACCAGAACACCACTCAACATTGAAGGATCAACATGACATGTACGTCTCAACTTTATTCATAGACTGCCGACATTAAATAGACAAGATCGAGGGTCAGTAGTGGCCCGGGATCAGGGCAGGCTCAGCGGGGATCGCGGCAAACGCAGGTTATCGTGTTTGCGCGTTGAAACACAATGGCTCAACAGTTTGTGACCATTGCACCAAAACCGGGCGCCATGGTTGAACGAGAATATTACATCGGATTTGCAATATGTCAACACAAAAAGACATTGAAAACGATACCAAAACTATTATTGAGCGCATCAAAAGTGTCGAGGCAGTGAGCAAGGACAAAGACGTGGCTGAACTGCTTGGCATTGATCAGCGCAACCTGGCCACCGCGAAATCGCGCGGCATTGTTCCTTACGAAAAACTGGTTCGCTACTCCCGGAAAAGTGGCACCTCGCTCGACTACATTCATCATGGTCGTGGCCCGCAAAAACTGGAACGGATAATCACGGTTGAAGGCGGTGCGGCCTACCATATTTGTACCGACCAGGACGCGGTGTACCGGATCGCCGAACAGGTCTACCTGGCTGCCAAGACTCTTGATATCAACCTGCCCGCTGACAAGTTTGCCAATACCGTCAGGTTGCTACACCGCGATTTACTGGATCGTGGCGAGAACGATGTTTCCCAGGACCGGGTCAACGAACTGGTAAAGTTCGCGGTAGGCTGAAACTCTGAATGCGCCGCTGCAGGAACTGCGGTGGCGCTTAGTCCCCGGTTGCGATAGCGCGGGAACTGTCGGTAATCCATTCACTCCATGAGCCAACATAAAGACGACTGCCCATCAGTCCCGCGGCTTCCATCGCCAGAATATTATGGCAGGCTGTCACGCCGGAACCGCACATATGAATAATGCAGCCGGACGGGCGCTCGCCCAACAGCTCTTCAAATTCTTCACGCAACTCGTCACCGGTCATCAATTCGCCGCTAAAATCCAGGTTGTCGTCATAGGGACGATTGACCGCACCGGGTACATGGCCCGCCACCTTGTCCAATGGCTCGATTTCACCGGTGAATCGCTCTTCCGATCGCGCATCAATCAGTACGCAATTGCCCTGGGCAAGTTGTTCCTGGAGTTGATCTGCAGATACCAGCATCTGGTCACGAAGACTTGGCACGAAAGTCACCGGCCTGGCTGCGTGCTGTACTGCTGAAACCGGTCGGTTTTCACGTAACCACTTTGGGTAAACGCCATCGAGCAAGGCAACCTTGTCGTGCCCCATCCATTTCAACAGCCACCACAGGCGACCGGCCATGGCGCCAAAGGTATCGTCGTACACCACCACCTGCTTGCTGCCATCAATGCCCCACTGGCCCAGCTTTGCTGCCAGCGCCTCCACATCGGGCAAAGGGTGACGTCCCGTGGTTTCGGTTACCGGCGATGACAAGTCGTCGTTGAGATTGGCGTAGCGCGCACCCGGTATATGACCTTCCTGAAAACTCCTCAGTCCGGCACCAGGGTCGGTCAGGGTGAAGCGACAATCGATAACAACCCAGTCCGGATCGTCGAGATGTGCAGCCAGGTCGCTGGTGCTGACAAGCGTGGTAAAACTCATATCTATCCACCCATACTTCTTGGTTCTGGTTCGACAACAAGATTACGCATTGCACTCACAAACCAAAACCGGCGCCTGGGCGCCGGTTCGGTGGCAGTGGCCTAGTAGCCACCCTTGCGACGAGATTCAGGCAGACCGCCGATACGGCCACCTTGCTTGCTCGGATCACGCGGGAACAGATCATAAAGATCTTTCTGCGCCAGTTTGGCACCCCACTTGTCACCCATGGCTTTCATGATGTTACGGGTGTTAGGTTGATTACCATTGTTGTTGATGAATTCATCACGCAGGTAGTTGATCAGGTCCCAGTGTTTTTCAGTCAACTCAATGCCTTCTTCCTTGGCGATCACTTCTGCCAGGGCTTCAGTCCATTCATTGTGGTCAACCAAAAAGCCATTGGCCGTGGTTTCGAAGGTTTTTCCGTCAATTTCAATAGCCATCGTCTTTCCTCTATCTTTTAGCTAAACACAGAAATCTTTCTCGTTGGTCAGGGCGCTACCGCATAACCTGCTCGGGTGACACTTCGTCAATGTCCTTGTGCGCAACAAACAGTCCGCATCCCAGGTGGCGATGCTCACCCAGCCCGCGCTGCTGAAGCGTTACCGATTCGGCAACCGACAGCTTGGCCAACATCAGGCTGCATGTCTGCAATTCGCCGCCAGGGATACGCAAGCGACGCGCTTTGCCCGGCAACATTTTGCGCGGGCGAATACCCATGCCCTGCAAACGGCTTGCGATTCTATCAATAAAATCACCCTCGTTGTCACCCGTTTCGACAACAATGTGACGTGAAAATAACGTTGTGCTGGTGCTCAGATCACGATTTGCGGCCTTAAGCAACGTCATTGGATGTCCGGCAACGTCAAGCGTCTTGCCGAGTAACGCTTCGGCCTCTTCACGGCGATGATCCGGAATGCGCAGCACCAGGCGCGTGCGCCGGGACAAGTGCAATAGCTCATCCGGGTGTTCCGGTCGCATCCAGCCATTACCGGTTTCACTGATCTGAATGGGATGCACGCCAGCACCGGCTTCGTCACGTAACCAGGGCAATTCTGCCAGCAGCGCCTGCCCCAGCGCCCAGGCGTGCTCATTGGGAAGATGTTTGCACTGAATGGTAAACACTAGGTCAATCACATCCTTCGGAACCGTAAAGTCGCCGTCTTGCGGATCTTCTTCCCAGTACATGGACATTTTTGCGTCTCCCGGTCAGTTAACCGGCAAGCGCTCCTGCAGCTGTTCGCGGTCAAACCACCAGTCATCCTGGACCAGCACATCCACGACATTGCGGAAACGCGGTAAAAACAAGGCTGGATCGTGTAATTCCAGCTTGCGGAACCAAAAATCAAATTCATCCTGCTTATCTACCTTGCTATGACGACGGGCAACCGTGCCCAGCAGGTTATTGGTAAAAAACAACAGGTCTTCGCGGGCACGTCCCGGTTGCGTGCGCATATCGGCGATATAATGGGCCACCACGGCCGCCAGCGCGCCGCCGTCCGAATCATCCGGCGTCTCATCAACCACATGCTGAAGCAAGGCAACACTCAGTTCCGGATCTACCGGAAACGTTACCGCCAGCCAGATGCCCTGGCCCAACGCGCTCAGCGCGCCTTCTTCACCGGTATTGAACAGGATGTCGCAGGCAATGGCCGCCTGCTCAAAATCTTCGGCTGCCAGGAACACATCAAATGCGTTCCTGGCGATATCCCAAGACTCGCTGCCCCGCTCCAGCTCTGCCAGTGCCCTGGCTACCTGTAGATCCAACTCGGCTTTACGGGTCGGCTCGACATTTTCCGGTAACGCCTCAATCTGGCGGCGGGCCGCATCAATTTGCTGCTCCAGACGCAGCGTTGACGCGACCGCGTCTTCGGCGCCATCTGCGTCCAACATGCCGGTATCTGAATCTAAATACTTCATATCTTCTCCAACAAACTTTATCGCGTCACGGAATTCACGCCAACGAATGCTCCTTCAAGCCGGTCTTCCCAGTTGGGAGGCGTATCAGGAAACGGCGGCTTGACGTCCATTTTAAAAAATATCTCGGTTGCCGCTCGAGCTTTTACCGCTTCGAGCAGATCGTCAAATGTTTCGAGATCGTGGTTTTGAATCAGGATTTCGCTGAGATATAACATCGTTCACTTTCCATTGGTTTGGTCCCGGTATCCAGGCCACACTCAGGGCTCCATTACCCCGATGATGTCTTCAATACCGGTATGTGCAATTCGATCATAGTACCTGGCACGATACAGCAGCCGGGTATCGGCTTCACCGGTCTCAAACGCGGTGCGGTTATGCAACACATTGTTGCATAACAATCCTTCACCAGCCTTGAGTTTGTGCCGGAAAATATAGGTTGAATGACTATCGAGCAGTTCAGCCAATGCCGCCACCGCTTCCTGGGTCAGGCTCGACGGATTCCATTCGATACTGCGAGTCCTGGCTGTGTAACGCATATGCAAACTGCCGTCCACCGCTGACACTGAAAATACAGGTCCTGACTGCGCCGGCCGCTCCACGACATCGGTCTCGCTATTGGCCGGAATCGTCATGGCGTCCTCGGCCATCAGTGCCTCGATATAGCGCGGCTCACGATCACGCAGCAATATGAACGCAATTTCTGGATCCAGCAGTGCGTTTTCTCCGCCCCGGGTCGCCGGGCGCACGCAGTGAAGCAGCATTCCCCGAATTTGCATGTCTCCATTATTATAGTATCCATCGGTATGCCAAAGCAGGCGGCGGTCAGAATACGGGATGTAGCCACGCTGCAATTTGCCTGGCACGACTTGCAACGAGGTAATGCCATCGTCATCGGCAAGCAGATTGGGGTCGAGCCGGGTCATGCCAAAATGCGCCCCCAGTGCCCGGGGAATGTCTTTTTCTTCACCACAGACCGATGGATCAGTCGCATAAACAACCATATTGGTTTTTTGGCAGCAAGCCAGCAGTTTACTGGTTTCATCGCCGGACAGCCTGGAGGGGTGCTGAATTTCTACACGCAGGTTGTCGACAGACTCCGGGTAGGCATTGAGCTTGGTTTCACGCCAACGCAGATACGCCTGGTCGTTTCCCGGCAAAAATGGACTAGCTTGCACGTCTGGCACCCTCGCTTTGCAATATTGCGCGTCACTCATATGCGACCAGTGGCCCGCAATATGGGGGTCAAAAACCCGAAATTCAATTCATCCCCGGAGTGGTGTGAGAACTGTAGTCGTATTCAGAGGCGAAAAAACGCTGAAAATATGCCGATTAGCCCAACCGCTGTTTCGCACAGCGGTCTAAGAAGTTCCAGCGGGCTCAAGATTTCGTCATCCAGGCCGATATGCCACTAATTAGCTAAGTCCTTGTTTTTATGTCAGAAGAAAATTTTGTAGTCACATTAGGGCCCAAAACAGGCGCCAGGGATATATCCCGTTTGGGAGGGGTAAAAGAATATTTATCCATCCCTTCTGACAGACTTTTTTTTCGCAGCCCATCTGACATAGACTGCGCGCACCTTGAGCGGGAGCGCCGCTGGTTCATGCCCATAAGAAATGGCTATCTACCCATTGCCATTCTCTTGGGAAAACTGAATAATACGCGCCCGCCGCCCAAATGAATTTACGGGCCAAGATTTAACCAAGTTTTTTGGCCAGTTTTTATGTCGGTCATGTCAAATAAAAGAGACTTGGCCGTACTGACTAAATGCCAGATCCGCATAGGAGGTAATTGAGCATGGCGAACAAGCCCAAGAATCCTGAGAAACACAGCACTTACTTACCGCTGGACCAGAAGAAATCCAGCAAGCCTTTCCACGACACACCAAATCTGGACGAGCTGGAAAGTGGCCCATGGCCTTCTTTCGTAACCGGCCTGAAGCGTCTGGCCCTGGAAAACAATATGATGGTTGACCTCCTGGGTCAGCTGGAACACTCCTACAAGACCCGCCTGGGTTACTGGAAGGGTGGCACGGTTTCTGTATTCGGCTATGGCGGCGGCATCATTCCGCGCTTCACCGAACTGATGGATGAAAACCACAAGCCGATGTTCCCGGAATCAAAAGAATTCCATACCCTGCGTATCCAGCCTCCTGCAGGTAACCATTACACCACCAAGATGCTGCGTCAGCTGTCTGACAGCTGGAACAAGTACGGTTCCGGACTGATCGCTTTCCACGGCCAGACCGGTAACATCATGTTTATCGGTACGACTACCGAAAACACCCAGCACTTCTTTGACGAAATCAACGAGTACGGATGGGATCTCGGTGGTGCCGGTCCTTGCGTACGTACCGGCATGAGCTGCATCGGTGCCGCCCGTTGCGAACAGTCTTGCGCAAACGAGCAGAAGATTCACCGCCTGCTGGTGAACAACTTCCAGGACGATATGCACCGTCCTGCCCTGCCGTACAAGTTCAAGTTCAAGGTTTCCGGTTGCCCGAATGACTGCATGAACTCCATTCACCGCGCTGACTTCGCCGTAATCGGTACCTGGCGTGATGATATGAAGGTCGACCAGGAAGAAGTGAAGAAATTCGTAGCAGGCAAAGGTCGCCAGTACGTCGTTGATAACGTTGTCAACCGCTGCCCGACAAAGGCCCTGTCTCTGAACGACGACGACACCCTGGCAGTTGATAACCGTAACTGCGTTCGCTGCATGCACTGCATTAACGTTATGACCAGGGCCCTGAGCGTTGGTGATGACAAGGGCGTCAGCATCCTCATTGGCGGCAAGCGCACCCTGAAGATCGGTGATCTGATGGGAACCGTGGTTGTTCCATTCATGAAACTGGATACTGAAGAAGATTACGAGCGCCTGGTTGAACTGGCTGAAGAAATCATCGACTTCTTCGCTGAAAATGCACTGGAACACGAACGTACCGGTGAAATGATCGAACGCATCGGCCTCGGTAACTTCCTGGAAGGTATCGGTCTCGACGTGGATCCAAACATGATTACCCACCCACGCGCCAGTTCCTATGTTCGCCTTGACGAATGGGATGCTGAAGCAGCCAAGTGGAACGAGCGTAAAGCTGGTTAATCTGTAAAGACGCGGCAAGGTCCGCCTTAATCGGCGGACCCTTGTTAACGAATTTAAACTTTTTTGAAGAATTTAAGGTATTTGGAGGTTTACGATGGCTGATACTCCACGCTCACCAATCGAGAGCGGTACGCCGGATCCGTTTCAGTACATGCACCCAACGTTCCTGAAGAACTTCGGTCGTTGGAAATACCATGATCGCCCACGTCCGGGTGTTCTGCACCACGTTGCCGAAAGTGGCGACGAAGTATGGACTGTTCGCGTCGGTACCCAGCGTCAGTTGGGCCCCTACGAAATCAACCTGCTGTGCGACATCATCGATGACCTGGCTGACGGTTATGTCCGCTTCACCATCCGTTCCAACATGGAAGTCATGGTTACCGATGAAGCCAAGGTTCAGCCGCTGATCCAGGCTTTCGAAGATGCAGGCTACCCGGTTGGTGGTACAGGTAACTCCGTTACCATGATCTCCCATACCCAGGGCTGGCTGCACTGCGACATCCCGGGCACCGACGCTTCTGGCGTAGTCAAGGCCCTGATGGATGAACTGCATGAAGAGTTCATCAACGAGCGCATGCCTAACCGTGTCCATATCACTACCTCCTGCTGCCAGATCAACTGCGGTGGCCAGGGTGATATCGCTATCAACGTTCAGCATACCAAGCCACCCAAGATCAATCATGATCTGGTAGCCAATGCCTGTGAGCGCCCTTCTGTTGTTGCCCGCTGCCCTGTAGCCGCGATTCGTCCGGCCATGGTTAACGGCAAGCCTTCACTGGAAGTGGATGAAAAGAAATGTGTCTGCTGTGGTGCCTGCTTCCCCCCATGCCCGCCAATGCAGATCAATGATCCGGTTCACACCAAGCTGGCAATCTGGGTCGGCGGCAAGCACTCAAATGCTCGCAGCAAGCCTTCATTCCACAAGCTGGTTGCTGCCGGCATCCCCAACAATCCTCCGCGCTGGACTGAAGCTGCCGAGATCGTCAAGAAGATCCTGGCTGTTTACAAGGAAGACGCCAAGGACTGGGAACGTGTTGGTGACTGGGTTGAGCGTATTGGCTGGCCACGTTTCTTCGAACTGACTGAACTGCCGTTCACCAAGTTCCACATTGATAACTGGACCGGTTCACGCTACACCCTGAACGCGTCCGCTCATATCCGCTTCTAAGCCGGAATCAACGGGAGAGGAATATGAAGTACGGTATTTTGGTCAGTGAAGGCCCGTATACGCACCAGGCTGCTGATACTGCTTATCACTTCACCAAGGCAGCACTGGAAAAAGGCCACGAAATCTTTCGTGTGTTCTTCTACCACGACGGAGTGAACAACGGTACACGTTACACCACTCCGCCGCAGGATGAACGTAACATTGTCAAGCGTTGGTCAGCGCTGGCCAAGGAACATAACCTTGACCTGGTAGTCTGTGTTGCTGCGGCTCAACGCCGCGGCATCGCCGATGCAGATGAAGCCAAGCGTAACGGTTTGGACGGCGACAACATCGCCGAAGGCTTCCGCATCTCTGGTCTCGGCCAATTGGTTGAAGCCGGTATCCAGAGCGATCGTCTGGTAACTTTTGGCGACTGATTACGGAGCGATTGAAATGTCAACAACAAAGAAATTCATGTACGTCAACCGTAAGGCTCCTTACGGCACCGTATACGCACTCGAATCGCTTGAAGTAGTTCTGATTGGCGCAGCATTCGAACAGGATGTTTGTGTAGCTTTCATTGATGATGGTGTCTACCAGATCAAGAAAGGTCAGGACACCAGCGAAAGCGAGATGAAAAACTTTTCGCCCACCTACAATGCACTGGGTGATTATGAAGTCAACAAACTGTACGTTGAGAAAGAGTCGCTTGAAGAACGCGGCCTGACTCTCGATGACCTGATGCCCCTCGTCTATGAAGACGAAGATGACGATTATGCTGAAAAGCCGTCCATCAGGATCGTTACACGTGCCGAAATGGCTGACCTGATGGAAGAGCAGGACGTAGTCCTGAGCTTCTAAGAGGAGATTAACATGCTGTTACATACCGTTAATAAATCGCCGTTTCAGAACAACTCGCTGGACAGCTGCATTACTCATGCAAAAGACGGCAGTGGTATCTTGTTGACTGAAGACGGTGTTTATGGAGCCCTGAAAGGAACCGCGTTCTCTTCAAAGGTTGCAGACGCCATGAAAACCAAAAAGGTTTACGCTCTCGGACCGGACCTGAAAACACGCGGTGTTACTGATTCTGTTCTGGATGGCGTTGTAGTTGTGGATTACGCCGGATTTGTTGATCTGACTGCTGAATACAGTCAGGTTCAGGCCTGGCTGTAAGATCAGTTCATCAATATTTAATTTTATCTAAAGAGGAGACCGCGAGATGGCTACTATTGAAGTCGGCGGCAAGTCAGTAGAAGTGGATGAAGAAGGTTACCTGGTTAACCGCGAAGACTGGAATGAGGAAATTGCCAGCATTATGGCAAAAGAAGACGATTGTGATCTGTCTGATGCTCACTGGGAAGTAATCAACTTCCTGCGTGAATATTACGAAGAGTACCAGATTGCTCCGGCCGTTCGCGTTCTGACCAAGGCCATTGGCAAGAAACTGGGCAAGGACAAGGGCACCAGCAAGTACCTGTACGAACTGTTCCCGTATGGCCCGGCCAAGCAGGCATGTAAGTATGCCGGCCTGCCGAAGCCTACTGGCTGCGTGTAAGAAGCTGTACCAGGGTTGTGGGGCGGTATATCCGCCCCGCTTTCCGCCTGAGCCCGGCCGGTCCGGACTCTGCGAATCAAGACGAGACACTCGGTAGTTGGGGTATGCAATGTCTGCATTGACTGCTACATATGCTGGTTTATTTTACTTTGCAACAGTCGTTCTGTTGTTTGGTCTCATATACAAAATTTCTGTATATGCACGCACGCCAGCTCCATTAAAGATTGTAACAACACCTGCACCTGTTACCAGGCAAGGTGTTGTTTGGCGCATGCTGAAGGAAGTCACCGTATTCGAAAGCCTGTTCAAGTCCAATAAGTGGATCTGGCTGTTTGGCTGGATGTTCCATATTGCACTTGCCCTCGTGCTCTTCCGCCACCTGCGCTACTTCACAGAACCTGTCTGGACCGTAGTGGCCCTGGCACAGCCTTTTGGCAAATATGCCGCCTGGGCGATGCTTGCCGGACTGCTGGGTCTGTTGGGTCGACGCATCGTCGTAGACCGGGTTCGCTACATTAGCGCACCTTCTGACTACCTGATGTTACTGCTGCTTCTCGGAATCGGAGCAAGTGGCGCAGCCATGAAGTTCACCGACACCTATCACACGGATATTGTCGCGCTGAAGAGCTTCTTTATGGCCATGATGGGTCGCGCCGAATTTGGCGCCCTGCCCAATGATATCATGCTGTTGATTCACCTGGCGCTGGTTGCCGTGCTCATGATTATTTTCCCGATGAGCAAGCTGCTACATGCACCGGGCGTATTTTTCAGCCCGACACGTAACCAGGTTGACAATCCCCGTGAAAAACGTCACGTGGATGGCTGGACTGCTGACGATTCAGCAACCAGCAAGCCGGTATAATACAAGACGAAGAATTGCAGAGTTGAGGGGTTAACAAGTGGCTGACTTTGAAAGACCAGCGTTTCGTGAACTCAACGAAATTCCCGTAATCCAGGCGGGTACCATGGCCGGTAACGGCCCGTTTGTTGCCAAACCTAATCACCAGACTGACCTGGGTTTCCCCGGTGAACTGGTCGACGGCTGGGAACAAAAGGTTGTCGACAAGCTTGGGGACATGGTGAAGAACTCACGTGCACTCCAGGTTTACCTGGACGCATGCGTTAAATGCGGCGCCTGTACTGACAAATGTCATTACTATATCGGCACGGCTGATCCGAAAAACATGCCGGTGGCACGCCAGGACCTGTTACGCCAGGTCTACCGTCGCTACTACACACCAATCGGCAAGCTCCTTGGCAACATGGGCCTTGGCTGGCTGGTAGGCGCAAAAGAAATGACCAAGGAAGTGCTGGACGACTGGTATAACTACTACCACCAGTGCTCACAGTGTCGTCGTTGTTCCGTATTCTGCCCTTATGGCATCGATACCGCCGAAATCTCCATGGCCGCCCGCGAAATCATGGATTCCGTCGGTCTTGGCTCCAAGTACAACAACGAAATTATCGCCAAGGTTTTCAAGATTGGTAACAACCTGGGTCTGCCCGAAGCGGCACTTAAAGACACCATGGCTGATCTCGAAGAAGAAATCGAAGAAGATACTGGCGTGCCGGTCAAGTACCCGGTTGACCAGGAAGGCGCGGAAGTCCTGCTGGTTACACCGTCTGCCGACTTCTTTGCCGAACCGCATATCGACGGCCTGATCGGCTACGGCAAGGTTTTCCACCAGGCCGGTATCAGCTGGACCGTATCATCCTACGCGTCTGAAGCAGCCAACTTCTCCATGTTCATCGGTTCCGGTGGCAACATGAAGAAACAGGCGCTTCGCATTCGCCAGGCCGCCCTGGATCTCGGCGTCAAACGCATTATTGTCGGTGAGTGCGGTCACGCATGGCGAGTCGCCTACAATTTCTGGAATACGCTGGCTGGCCCGTTCGATTTCCTCGATCCGAAATACCCGGTTCCGCAACACATTGTTGAGTTCACTCACGATCTCATCAAGCGTGGCGCGCTGAACCTGGACAAGGAAGCCAACGACGAGTTCCGAATTACGTTCCATGATTCATGCAACGTTGCCCGCGCTTCGCGCATGGGCAACATGCCAGGCGGCCAGTTCATTTTGCCGCGCGAAGTAATCAAATCAGTAGCCAACCATTTCTATGACATGGCACCTGAAACCATACACGAGAATACATTCTGCTGTGGTGGTGGCGGTGGTCTACTGACTGATGACCTGATGGAACTGCGTGTCAAGGGTGCCTTGCCGCGCATGGAAGCCTTGAAGCAGGTAGTGGAAGAGCATGATATCAACTATCTGGCT
The DNA here is from genome assembly GCA_029880545.1 of Gammaproteobacteria bacterium. Lineage (NCBI taxonomy): Bacteria > Pseudomonadati > Pseudomonadota > Gammaproteobacteria > Gammaproteobacteria bacterium. Next base: position 30,404 of record JAOUOD010000006.1, read on the forward strand.
GCAATTTGTGCAATCTGTAAGAGTCAGTTTACCAAGGTGCTGCCCTATTACGATTTCCCGATGCACATGATTGGCAGTCTGCACCAGTTGGTCAGCAATGCAATCCAGCTTGGAACCAAGGATTAAATTTTCGATTAATGGTCTCGCCCGGCAAACCAAGCCGACGAGGCATGACTAAATAGCCTAGTACATAAGTAACAGGAGAATGACAGATGGCAACTCCGGCAGATAAAATGAAAGTACATACCTTTCGCCGCTACAAGGATGGTGATCACGCCCCTCGCGCTTTCCAGGAGCAGATTTTCAGGGGCGACACTTCCTACAAGTGCCCGACCTATATTCACAAGACTCCGCCTTGTCAGGGCAGCTGCCCGGCCGGTGAAGACATTCGTGGCTACCTGAACATTGTTCGCGGTATCGAAAAGCCGTCTGGTGATACCCCATGGCAGGAATATGCATTCCGCCGTTCAACTGATGCCAACCCGTTCCCTTCTGTTATGGGTCGTGTCTGCCCGGCTCCGTGCCAGGACGGCTGTAACCGTAACGAAGTTGATGACTTTGTCGGCATCAACGCTGTTGAACAGTTTATCGGTGACTACGGTCTCGCCAGCAAGCTGACTTTCACAGCCGGTGCTGACACAGGCAAGAAGATTGCCGTTATCGGTGCAGGTCCTGCCGGTATGGCTGCCGCCTACCAGGCTCGTCGCAAGGGTCACGCAGTAACTGTATTTGACGATCATGATCATGCCGGTGGCATGATGCGCTACGGCATTCCTGGCTACCGTACTCCGCGCGACGTACTGGACGGCGAAATCGGTCGTATCGTCGACATGGGTGTTGAAATGCGTATGAACACCCGCGTTGGCAAGGACATTTCCCTGGAACAGTTGGAAAAAGACTTTGACGCAGTATTGATCTGTATCGGTGCCCAGTCCGGCCGCAACCTGCCGATCCCGGGTTCCGAAGCTGACAACTGCATCACCGGTGTTGCCTTCCTGTCCGCATTCAACCAGGGTCGCCTGACCGGTGTTGCCGGTCGCGTCGTGGTTATCGGTGGTGGTGATACTTCCATCGACGTTGCCTCTGTTGCCCGTCGTATCGGCAGCATCAAGAACGTCAACGAAAAGGATCGTCCGGAAAATGTTGTACTGGGTCATACTGCCCATGACGTCATGGATATCGCTGCCCGTGAAGGTGCAGAAGTAATGCTGATCTCACGTCAGCCAATCGAAAACATGACTGCCGCCCAGCATGAAATTGATGATGCCACCCGTGAAGGCGTTGAAATCCGCGGTTCCCTGAACCCGGTAGAAGTTATTCGTGATGCCAATGGACGTGCAACCGGCCTGAAAGTGTCCAAGCTGGACTACACTTCCGGAAAGCCGGAAGTCATCGAAGGCTCTGAAGAAATCATTGAAGCAGACCTGATCGTTGCTGCCATCGGCCAGACCGGTAACCTCGAAGGTTTTGAAGCAGTTGGCAACGACCGCGGCCTGATTGATTCCGACAAGCACTTCCAGGTACCGAATCGTCCGGGCCTGTTTGTCGCCGGCGACATCGTGCGTCCGCACCTGTTAACCACTGTTATCGGCCAGGCTTCTATCGCCATTGACAGTATTAATCAGTACTTCGCCAAGAAGGAGCTGGGCAAGCGCCCGAAGGTTGACGTACATCACTTCAGCCTGCTGAATAAGCTGACCGAAACCAACCTGATGCCGACCAACTACGCGCCGAGTGCTGAGGGTGGTCCACGTGCGATTGACCAGGGTTTGCGTGGTACATCCGAAGATGGCAAGGCCGTGGGTGGTTTCGCGATCCATAACTACGAAGATCGTTCAGGCGCGGAAATCATTCCGTCTACAGAACTGTTCCTTGGCCACTTCAAAAACGAGACTCGTCACAAGCGATCAGAGTCCGTACCGTCAGCTGATGATGTTCTGGGTCATTTTGAAGAACGTATGGCAGGCTTGCCGGAAGAAGAAGTGGTTGCCGAAGCCAAGCGCTGCATGAGTTGTGGCATGTGTTTTGAGTGTGACAACTGCGTCATCTACTGCCCGCAAGACGCGGTACATCGTACACCGAAGAACGAGTCCACCATGGGTCGCTATGTTTATACCGACTATAGCCGCTGCATAGGCTGCCACATTTGTCAGGATGTGTGCCCGACCGGTTATATCAAGATGGGTCTCGGCGAATAATACCTGGCAACGGGAGGAATGGCGGAATGTCAGCAGCAATCAGAAGTACCCTGGCCATCACCCTGGTAGCGCTCCTGTCGATGACAGGAGCTGCGGCCGTCGCTGATAGCCACGGCGAAAAATCACACAGGATTACCGCCAAGGGCGACAAGTGCGTGGAACCTACCGATGTCATGCGTCGTAACCATATGGATTTCATCCTGCATCAGCGCGACGACACACTTCGCCGCGGTATTCGCACCAGCAAGCACAGCCTGAAGGAATGCATCAATTGCCATGCGGACCCGAAGACCAACAGCGTCATTGGTGAAGACGGCTTTTGCGCCGGCTGCCACGAGTACGCGGCTGTAAGTGTTGATTGCTTCAGCTGTCATAACGACAAGGCCGAGACGAAACAATCCGCGGTTACGCACCCTGCCGGTGACACAACCGCAGAAAATTCGTCCTTGCCTGAAGACAACAATTCAAAGTAAACGAGGAACCAGTAACATGAGCCTCAACCGTCGTGAATTTCTCGGAGCAGGCGTCGCCGCTGTAGCCGGTACCGCCATCGCACCGGGCATTCGTTTGATTGAGCTGGCCGAAGCTCGCTCCCCCGAGGAAGCAGCCACAGCACAACAGCGTTGGGGCATGCTGATTGACACAAACAAATGCGCCAATGGCTGCACCTCCTGTGTTGAAGCATGTCACACCGAGAACGGCATCAGCAGCCACAATCGACCGAATACCGATCAGCAGTGGATTCGCAAAATCAATGCGAAGGATCCGTCAACCGGCAAGGAATACTCACTGCCGATGATGTGTCAGCATTGCGAACACCCACCGTGTGTTGACGTATGCCCTACCGGCGCATCCATGCGTCGCGAAGACGGCATTGTCCTGGTTGATCGTCACATTTGTATCGGTTGCCGTTACTGCATGATGGCATGCCCTTACAAGGCTCGCTCCTTCGCTCATGAGGCCGTCGAAAATCCGGCACATCATGCGCCACGCGGCAAAGGTACTGTTGAATCCTGCACCCTGTGTGTTCACAAGGTCGATCGTGGCGACGGCACGACTGCCTGCGCGGAAGCCTGTGACCAGGCCGGACACAAGGCAATTGTTTTTGGTGATCTCAAGGATCCCAATAGCGATATCGCCAAGCGCCTGCGCGAAGAAACAAGCCGCCAGTTGCGCGCTGACCTGGACCTGAACACCGGTGTCCGGTATCAGAATATTTAACCGGCAGAAACTCCCTGCGACAACGCAATAACGGGTAAGAATTATGGCAAATGTTCGATACACAATGATTAAAGGTACAAGCCTGGGATTCTGGGCTTTACTCGGACTTTTTGGTGCGTTTATTGCCGCCGGCCTTGGCGCGACTTACTACATGGAACACAACGGCCACTGGGTTACGGGCATGAACAACGCCGTGGTCTGGGGCATGCCGCATGTCTTCGCGGTCTTCCTGATCGTCGCCGCATCCGGTGCGCTGAATGTTTCATCCATCGCCACGGTTTTTGGCCGCGCCATGTACAAGCCACTGGGTCGCCTGTCCAATGTGCTGGCCATCACCCTGCTCATCGGCGGGTTGAGCGTCCTGGTACTCGATCTGGGTCGCCCTGACCGCCTGATCGTGGCCATGACCAAGTACAACTTCAAATCCATCTTTGCCTGGAACATTATCCTGTACAACGGCTTCCTGCTTGTTGTCGGTATCTACCTGTGGACACTGATGGAAAAGAAAATGAACCGTTTCAGCAAGGCAGCCGGTACCGCCGCGTTCATCTGGCGCCTGGTGCTCACAACCGGTACCGGTTCCATCTTCGGCTTCCTGGTTGCGCGTCAGGGTTATGACGCCGCCATTATGGCGCCGATGTTCATCATCATGTCATTTGCCTACGGTCTTGCGTTCTACCTCGTGTTCCTGATTGCCAGCTACAAGCTGACCGGTCGTGAACTGGGCGACGCCGTAGTCAATCGCCTGAAGAACCTGCTTGGCGTTTTTGTTGCCGCTGCACTCTACTTTGTTGCGGTACATCACCTGACCAACCTCTACATTACCGAGCACCACGGCTTCGAGGCGTTCATTCTTCGTGGCGATAACGGCGGCGGTATCTACAGCCGTGTATTCTGGATTGACCAGGTGTTGCTGGGCAGTATCGTTCCAATGATTATCCTGTTCACCGCCCTGTCCAAGTCCCGCGCCATGGTTGTTGCTGCCAGTGTCCTGGTTATCCTGGGCGGACTGGCACAGATGTATGTCACAATTGTTGGTGGCCAGGCCTACCCAATGACCTTGTTCCCGGGCTGGGAAATTAGCAGCAGCTTTGGTGATGGCCAGACTGCTACCTACTCGCCAAGCAAGTGGGAAGTCATGCTGGGCATGGCCGGCATTGCCATTACCCTGGCTGCCACCACCTTTGCCATCAAGGTGCTGCCACTGCTGCCGGAAAGTCTTGCCGACAAGGTAGCGGACCCACACCACAAGGCGGGTTAATACCGGGCAAAAACCCGCACAAACGGGTTTCATCGCGATACAATAACCGCGCCAGGATTCCTGGCGCGGTTTATTTGCTTCTAGAGGGTATCCATTCATGACCACAGAACATCCATTTGCACAATTCGTACGCATACTCGGCAAGGGCCGAACCGGTTCCCGCGACTTTACCGAACAGGAAGCCGAAGAAGTCATGCGCATGATCCTGGCCAATGAGATCACTGCCGAACAGCTTGGAGCAGTACTGATGCTGTTGCGCGTCAAGGAAGAAACGCCAGCCGAAATTGCCGGCTTCGTTCGTGCCATCAAGAAGTCCTTTGAACTACCGTCAGATCGACCTGCTGTTGATGTTGACTGGTCATCCTATGCCGGCAAGCGTCGGCACCTGCCCTGGTACATATTGTCAGCACTGTTGCTGGCACAAAACGGTATTACCGTTTTCATGCACGGCGCCAGTGGCCATACTGCCGGCAGAATCTACACCCGTGATGTGCTGGCGCTGCTCGGCTTGCCCGCTGCCCGATCATTTGCGGAAGCCTGTGATCAACTGACAAAAAATCACTTCAGCTACATGGACCTGGAGCACATGAGCCCCCGACTGCACCAGATCATCGAGCTGCGCCCTGTTCTTGGCCTGCGCTCACCGGTTCATACTGTTGCCCGGCTGATAAATCCCATGGATGCCACCCATGTTATCACCGCTATCCATCACCCCGGCTATCACCCGACCCACCAGGAGTCCTCGCGCCTGCTTGGTCATGCCCATGCCGCGGTGGTCAAGGGCGAAGGCGGTGAAATCGAACGCAACCCCGATATGGAAACACTGGTCAAAACACTGCATGGCGACACCATGGAAGATGAGCTCTGGCCGGCCATGTTCAAGAAGCGTCACGTCAAACCGGCTGAGCTGAACCCCGCCTCTCTTGCCGCCGTCTGGCGCGGTGAATACGAGGACGAATACGGGGAAGCCGCAATCATCGGCACCGCTGCCATTGTTCTGAAAACCATGGGACGCACAGCCACCATGGAGGCAGCCGAAGCACTGGCCAGTGAAATGTGGCAGTTACGTCCAAAAGAAACACTCGCGGCTGTCGCCTGACCCGGGACATCAAAGGACTCAATGCCATGGCTCATGTTTACATTTCCGCGGCACATAAATCTTCGGGCAAGACAACAGTCAGCCTGGGTATTGCCGCGGCCCTGAGTCAACGTGGTATCGGTGTTCAGCCGTACAAAAAAGGGCCGGACTACATTGACCCCATTTGGCTGAAAACAGCCAGTGGTCGTAACTGCTATAACCTCGACTTCAACACCCAGACACACGATGAGATTCTACGCTGCTTCGCAGACCATCTTGGTGACAGCGATCTTGCCCTGATCGAAGGCAACAAGGGACTTCACGATGGCATGGATCGAGACGGCGCTGACAGCAATGCGGCGATGGCCAGGCTTTTAAGCGCCCCGGTGGTACTGGTACTGGATTGCCAGGGTATTACCCGGAACGCGGCGCCGGTTCTGCTTGGACTGCAGATGTTTGACCGGGGCGTCACTATTGCCGGCGTCATTCTCAACAAGACCGCGGGTGAGCGCCACGAATCCAAGTTGCGGTCAGTTATCGAACATTATACCGATATCCCTATTCTCGGTACGATAGGTCGACATTCCGACCTGCACATTGACGAACGCCACCTGGGATTGATGCCGAGCAATGAAACCGACCAGGCGTCCCGGATTATTGACAATATTGCCCGTCATGTCACAGACCAGGTGGACCTGGATCGCTTTCTTGCATTGGCGGGTAACAGCCACCCATCAACAAAAGCGATCACGCCTGCTGCACCTGGAAAAGCGTTCCGCCTCGGTATCGCCCGTGATGCAGCGTTCGGGTTTTATTATCCGGATGACCTGGAAGCATTCGAGCAAAACGGTGCGGAACTGGTTTTTTTTGATACTTTGCATGACTCAACGCTGCCCAATGTAGACGCACTGTTTATCGGTGGCGGTTTTCCGGAAACCTGCATGACACAACTTGAACAGAATACAGGCATGCGCCAGTCAATTCGCCGGGCACTGGAAGCCGGCATGCCCGCCTATGCTGAATGCGGCGGGCTAATGTACTTGTCCCGCTCCCTCGCCTGGCGCGGCCATCAGGCGAATATGGTCGGCGCTATCCCGGCCGATGCCGTCATGCACGAGCGGCCACAGGGACGCGGTTACTGCCATTACCAGGTGTCCGCTGATCACCCCTGGTTCACGCCCAATCACGTACAAGAAAACCTGATTCATGCCCACGAGTTTCATTACTCCAGCCTGGAGAATCTGCCCGACGACAGTACCTATGCATATACTATACACAGGGGCACTGGTATTCAGAATCGACGTGACGGCGTTGTCATTCATAACCTGATGGCCACGTATGTACACCAACGGCAAACCCGGCAGCACGCATGGGTAGATGCTTTTTGTGCATTTGTACGACAACACGTTACCTCCAGAAACGAACAATCGACCACAGCAAGGAATTAACATGATTACAGTAACCGACGCCGCAGCCAGGCAGATTGAAATTGCAGCCAGTGATGACGGAATGAAAGATCTGGCGCTGCGGGTTGCCGTGCGCCAGGATGACACCGGTTCGCTTGAATATGGAATCGGCTTCGACGAGATTCGAGATGACGATATCAAGTTCAGGGCCGGTAATGTTACACTGGTAATAGCCCCGGCGTTCAGGGAAGTGCTGAGCGACATGACGATCGATTACGCCGAAATTGAGCCTGGAAAGTTTCATTTCATTTTTATTAACCCCAACGATCCCAACCATGTGGCTCCTGGTTCGGACCGGGATAATCTCGACAGCTAGATTGCATGAACCAGTTCAACCGTAAACCGGAATCGATACAGGGCGACAGGGCCGGTAACGCCGCGTCGACGCGCATTCCGTCCGGTTTATGGCTCCCGGCAACAGGTCTTACCGTCATGTTGTTGCTTGCCACCATTGGCAGCGCAATAGGCGCCATATTTCCCGATTATGCTGCTACTGTATTCCGGGTACAGTTTGGCCTGTTTGTTGGCACCATTCCGTTTGCAGTTTTGCTGTTTATCCGCATGCGCCAGAATGTCACCATACCACTGAAACGACTAAAGCAATGGTCAAGACAGGTACGCGCCGGTGATCTGTATACCCCTATTCCATTACCGCCACGTGGCAGGCTTCGCCAGGTGATATCCGATATCAATACTCTGACAGATGAACTTCACAGCCTGACAGATGAAATGGATACCAAGGTTCGCGCACAAACCGAACACATTGCCTCCAAGTCACGCTCACTGGAGATTCTGTACGATATTGCCACTGACCTGAGTACGGCACGCAATCTTGATGAATTGCTGGAACAGTTTCTGGATACGCTGATGGTTCTGGTCGATGCCCGCGCCGCCAGCGTGCGCATGACAACAGAAAATGGCCAGACTCAACTCGTTGCCAGCCGGGGATTAAGCACCGAAATAGTCAAGGCCGAACTCCGTGTGGACGTGAACCGGTGCCTGTGCGGTGAGATAGCCCAATTCGGCGGACTCGGTATACAGCAAGGCCTCAAATCCTGCGACAAGCATCTTGACTGCGGCCCGATGCTGGATGATTGCAGCGAACTCATTGTTGTACCGCTGCAGTACCGAGACAAGATACTCGGTGTATACAACCTGTTCCTTGATCGTCCCAGTGCCGAGCTGGGCAAGGATGTTCGTGACCTGCTGAACAGTATCGGCAAGCATCTCGGGCTTGCGGTCGCCAAGGCGCGGCTCGACGACAATGAGCGTCGCCTTGCCATCATGGAAGAACGCAATATGATCGGCAATGAACTTCACGATTCACTGGCACAGACGCTTGTCAGCATGCGACTGCAAATCAAGATGCTAGGGGAAACATTATTCCGGAAAGATGTGCGCAGCGCCCAGAATGAAGTGCGCCAGTTGCGCAGCGCCATTGAGGAAGCACACGACAGCCTGCGGGAACTGCTGACCAATTTCAAATCACGCATGGACGAACGCGGATTGCTGCCGGCAGTTGAAGACCTGGTTATTCGCTTCAAGTCAGAAACCGGCGTCGCCGTTTTCCTGCAAAATGACCTGATCGATACCAATTTCAGCCCAACCCAGGAGGTCCAGGTCTTCCGCATTATACAGGAGTCCCTGGCCAATATCCGGAAACACAGCAACGCCTGCAATGTCCGAATTCTTCTGTTCAACAGCGATCGGGAGCACTTTGATGTCTTGATCGAAGATGATGGCCTGGGCATGGATCGGGACAGCAGCTCCCCTCGCCGACCGGGGGAACAAATCGGTTTGAGTATAATGCGCGAGCGCGCCAATCGCCTGCATGGTACGCTCAGCATTGAAAGCGAGACGGGCGAAGGCACGCGGGTGCATCTTGTCTGCCCGTTACACAGCCAGGATCCCCCGATAGTTACCCGCCAGGAACCGGAACCCGATGCGCGTATTGCTAATTGACGATCATTCACTGGTTCGCAAGGGCCTGGAAGTCATGCTCCAGAGTCGTGGCGTCGAAATCGCCGCGTCCGTTGATTCCGGCCACGAAGGAATCGAAAAAGCCCGGCAGCTCAACCCCGATATTATCCTGCTCGATGTGCAAATGCCGGAAATGAATGGCCTGGAGACTCTTGCACGGCTTCGCAAGGAAGGCATCGATATCCCGGTGCTCATGCTCACCATGAGTCGTGATGAGTCCGATCTCCAGGGCGCATTGCGTAACGGCGCCCAGGGTTACCTGCTGAAAGATATGGAGCCGGAAGACCTGGTGCCAGCACTCAAGTCGGCACTAAATGGCGACAATGTTGTTGCCAAGGAGCTGATTGGATCGTTGACCCGTATTGTTCAGGGCAAGACTGATGCTGACGACGCGCGGAAACCGGTAACACCGGTTTCCGACCTGACACCGCGAGAGCATGAGATTCTTTGTCATATTGCCGAAGGACAGAGCAACAAGGTCATTGCCCGGTCACTGGATATCACCGACGGCACAGTCAAGCTGCATGTTAAATCCATACTGCGCAAGCTTGGTGTGCACTCACGCGTAGAAGCTGCGGTCATTGCTGTTGAAAACGGCCTTGGCAGAAAGAAGATCCGCTAAGCCACCTGGATGCTCAAGCAGTCCCGCTATCGGCCACGTGAGATGATTACTGCACCATCTGCTCCGGATGGAACCAGTTTAGCTTGTCTCGCAGCTTCACGACTTCACCAACAATGATCAGCGTGGGTGCCTGAATCTCCTCATCCTTGACCACATCATGCATGGTTGCCAGGGTGCCGGTGTACACGCGCTGATGGCGGGTTGTACCTTGTTGTACAAGTGCAATAGGTGTATCAGCTGACAAGCCGTGTTCTACCAGTTCGCGACACAGCGGTTCCAGCGCCACCAACCCCATGTAGATCACGATTGTCTGGTTGGGTTTGACCAGCCCTTCCCAGTTCAGGTTCACCGAACCATCCTTTAGATGGCCGGTAACAAAGGATACCGATTGCGAATAGTCGCGATGAGTTAATGGTATGCCTGCATAGGATGCACAACCGGAAGCTGCAGTAATGCCCGGCACCACCTGGAACGGGATGCCTTCCTCCATCAGTAACTCAATCTCTTCGCCGCCGCGACCAAAAATAAATGGATCACCGCCCTTGAGACGACATACGCGCCGCCCCTCCTTGGCCAGTTTCACCAGCAGCTTGTTGATGTCACCCTGCGGAATGGCGTGGTTGGCGCGCTCTTTGCCAGCATAGATTCGATCGGCATCACGGCGCACCTTCTCCAGCACTTCGGGCGAAACCAGGCGGTCGTAAACCACGACGTCGGCCTGTTGCATCAGGCGCAAGGCGCGGAAGTTGAGCAGATCCGGATCGCCCGGGCCGCCACCGACCAGGTACACTTCGCCAACACCCTTGCTTTGTCCGCTTTCTTTCGCAAGCTCGGCGGCAAGCATGGTTTCGGCTTCCTCTTCGGCACCGGAGAGCATGAGCTCCGTCACCGGGCCTTGCAGAATTCTTTCCCAAAAACCGCGGCGTTCGTTGCTGGTCTTGAACTTCGCCTTGACCTTGTCGCGGAAGCGACCCGTCAGGCTGGCAAGCCTGCCATACGCTGCCGGAATGGATGATTCGAGCCTGGCCCGAATCAGGCGCGCCAACACCGGTGATGCGCCGCCGGTTGATATGGCAACCACCACTGGTGAACGATCAACTATCGAAGGTACAACAAAGCTGCACAGGTCCGGTGTATCCACAACGTTGACCGGGATATTGGCCTCGCGCGCGGCGGCAGCCACGTGCTCATTGATCGCCCTGTCATTGGTCGCAGCAATAATCAGCATTTGCCGGGCCACGTGAGACGCTTCGAATGCCGACCGTAGATAGGAGATTTCGCCGTTATCGACACGCGCCTGGACAGCAGCCGTCAATTCCGGTGCAACCACCTGGACCCTGGCACCGGCACTCAGCAACAGGGCGATTTTCCTGGCCGCCACATCGCCGCCGCCAACCACCAGGCATTCGCGATCTTTCAAATCAACAAATATGGGAAAATAATCCATGCAGCACCTTCGAAGAATTCCGGATTTTTCTGTAAATACAGGAACTTACGGGAGATTAACCATCAGGCTGAACAGCCCCTCTTGGAATGCTGGGCTAAGCCGGCGGCCACACCCAGAAAATGGACACTAAACCGCCCGGGATCAAGACCCGACCAGAATAGACCATATTCATGAACAGGCCTGTAAAGACATGCTCATGAATATGGCGGAGGAGCAGGGATTCGAACCCTGGGAGGGCGTAAACCCTCGCTGGTTTTCAAGACCAGTGCTTTCAACCGCTCAGCCACCCCTCCGGATTGACCAAGTCGAACCGGTTCATTGCCGGCCCGATCTGGAAGCGGCGCCAAGGATACCCGAAGCCATGGCCGCATTCCAGCCCTAAAAAACCCGATATTGCTCTTGTTGACGTTATATCAACAGCCAAGTAGGCTAGTCGAATTGAACCAATCTATCAGGAGATTTCATGAACCAAAATCCGCAGATTCTGACCCGCTCAGGCGTATCGGCCCTGGAAACCAACAAGGTGTTACGCAACACCTACATGCTGCTTTCCTTGACCCTGCTTTTCAGCGCACTGACAGCAGCCATTTCCATGATGGTGGTCACTTCGCCCTGGGTACCGCTTGCTTCCAGCATTGGCGCCCTGGCAATGATCTGGCTGGTTCTGCCGCGTACAGCTAACTCTGGTGCCGGCATCGCGGTTGTGTTTGCCATCACCGGCCTGCTGGGATTCGGCCTCGGCCCCATTCTGAACAGCTACCTGGCCATGAGTAACGGCTCGCAGGTTGTCGCAACAGCCTTGGGCGGCACTGGTATTATTTTCCTGGGCCTGTCAGGTTACGTTCTGACCACGCGCAAGGATTTCTCCTTCATGGGCGGCTTCCTGATGGTGGGCTTCTTCGTGGTGCTGCTGGCAGCCGTTGCCAACATCTTCCTGGCGATCCCGGCGCTGTCATTGGCGATTTCCGCTATCGTCATCATGATCATGAGTGGTTTCATCCTGTATGACACCAGCCGCATTATTAACGGTGGCGAAACCAACTATGTGCTTGCCACAGTCAGCCTGTACCTGAGCATTTACAATATCTTCATTCACCTGCTGCACCTGTTGGGCGCACTGGGCGGTGATGACTGAACGACTTGAGTGCATGCATCAAACTGGAAAGCCCCGCGAGGGGCTTTCTTTTTGCCGGAGATGGTTTTATGGATATGTGGATGAAAATTGCATCAGCAGTCACCCTGGGCCTGATTGCTGTATTAATATTTCCACGAGCCCAGGCAATGATGAAAAACAGTCCCAAGGCCGAGGCCGGTGACTGGCAGGCAGTGTTGCTGCCCCTGCTGGCGGTAGCCGGGTTTATTGTCCTGCTTGTGATGATGTTAAAATAGATCGATCTTTGATTTTTTTTCGGAAAGCCTGTAACCAATGACTGATTTGTTTGAAGAAAAAGCCAAGGACTGGGACGTAAACGACCGCGTACTGGCTCTGTCCAGGGGCGTTGGTGCAGCCTTGCTCGCCAACGTAGAGTTCAAACCGGATATGTCAGTCATGGATTTTGGTGCCGGCACCGGCCTGCTCGCTTCCCACGTGGCGCCACGGGTAGCCCAGATTACCGCCGTGGATATCTCTGAGTCGATGCTGGAAAAACTCACAGCCAAGACCGAGTTGCAAGGCAAGGTCAAACCCCTGTGCCGGGATATACTTTCCGATCCTGTTGGTGAGCGCTATGACGTTATCATTAGTGCCATGGCCATGCATCATATCGAGGATACGGACCGGCTGCTGCGCACTTTTGCATTTCATCTGAAGCCAGGTGGTCGTGTTGCCCTGGCCGACCTGGACAAGGAAGATGGAACATTCCACCCGGCCGATGTGCAAGGCGTGTTTCATCATGGTTTTGAACGAAACCCGTTGCAACAAAAGCTGGAAGCAGCTGGCTTTTGTGATGTGGATTTTGTAACCGCCCATACGGTACGGGGTGAAGAAAAGGATTATCCGGTATTCCTGGCAACAGCCAGTCTGAAATAGTGGCTTGCCCGCAGCTTCGCAGCATTGGTATTGGTCGGTCAATCTAGAACAGGTATCCCAGCCAATCGATATCACCTCCGGGCCACTGCCTTGGACCTGTTTTCATAACAAGCAGATTGTCCAGTTGTTCACAGGCAATACCATAATTCTTATGTTCGTCGATTCTCAACCATGTACATTTCGCCGACACCTGCTGAAACCCGTTATTTAAATAGACTTTCGGGTTAGCTGCCACGAGCACAATAAACTCCACGTCTTTTTGTTGCGCATAAACCGCAAGCTCATGAAGCATCGATGTGCCAATACCCCGGCCACGGAACATTTCCGATACACAGAAATCAATTATCCCGAGCACCTTGCAAACGGATTCGCCAACTCTGCTTACCCGAAAATCAATCCCCATATACCCAATCAATTCATCTTCCGCATAGCACAGTATTCGCATATGCGGCAGCTGCTTGTACCATGATCGATCCACCTGGTATCCGGGAAATGAATTATTGCGAAGCCTGGTAATCGATGAATGTATGGTTTCATTCACGTCTATTTCGGGCACAATAATCAATGGCACGCCCCTTGGCTAATGATATTGCCAGCTATACGCTCACGCCGATAACCAACTACTCTCCACGGAATGGGGTCCTGTTACCTGGCCAGCCCCGAGTCTCGCCGGGACAATCTTCGATAGCGATGCACGCTCGCCTGGTACGGGTGACAAATTGTCTGCACCGCAAGAGATAAAGCTGAACACTATGCGGTTATCCCGGTTGCGACCTCCACCGCCTGAAAATCGGCCTGCTTGCGGCCTTTGTAATTCACGCCGAGGTAGAAAGTCCGTCTACAACCAGTGTTTGAATGCCATCGGCAAGGCGTTACGCACTCAGCTTCGCCTTTATCTTGAGCTTGATGTTTTCAAGCTCGGTTAACACTTCCATTTTGCTGACCTGCTTCTTGAAGCCTTCACTGGTGAGATCACCATCTGCCAGCATTTCGGTCCAGCTCTCCCGGTTTTGCGCCTGTAACCGGACAAATTCGGACTCATCCTGCTTGGCGCCCTCAACCAGCTTTTTTAGCTCCGCTTTGGCCAGTACGCCACCCTCATCCCTGATGTTATCGACAAAGTCCGTGAACTTGCCCATGAGCGCCTCCTTGCATCTCGTTGTCGCGATCCATTGCGACCGATATCATGTGCTGCCTATGAATGAATGGTCGTGATACCGCCCATATATTGATTCAGAGCAGCAGGCACGGTAATGCTGCCGTCTTCATTCTGGTAGTTTTCCATTATCGCTACTAGCGTTCGCCCTACCGCAAGGCCCGAGCCATTTAACGTATGCAACAACTCGGGCTTGCCGGTTTCCGGGTTGCGCCAGCGCGCCTGCATGCGCCGCGCCTGGAATGACTCAAAATTCGAACACGAAGATATTTCCCGGTATTTCTGCTGGCCCGGCAACCAGACCTCCAGGTCGTAGGTCTTGGCAGCGGAAAACCCCATATCGCCGGCGCACAGCGCCATCACGCGGTACGGTAACCCCAGCTTCTGTAGAATAGTTTCTGCATGACTCGTCAGCTCTTCAAGCGCGCTATAGGAGTCTTCCGGGCGCACCAGTTGCACCAGCTCCACCTTTTCGAACTGGTGTTGGCGAATCATGCCGCGCGTATCTTTTCCGTATGACCCGGCTTCGCTGCGGAAACAGGGAGTATGCGCTGTAATGCGAACCGGCAACTTGTCAGCATCGTAAATCACATCGCGGGCAATATTGGTCAGCGGCACTTCGGCTGTCGGTATCAGGTAATACTCCTGCTCTCCGCTCAGCCTGAACAAGTCTTCACCAAACTTCGGCAACTGACCGGTGCCGCGCAGGCTGTCCGCGTTCACCATGTACGGGACATATTGCTCGACATAACCATGCTCTGCCGTATGAGTATCAAGCATGAACTGGGTTAACGCACGGTGCAGTCGTGCCAGGCCGGCGCTCATGACCGAAAAGCGTGAACCGGTAAGCTTGGCTGCCGTTTCAAAATCAAGCTGACCCAGCGCCGCACCAAGATCGACATGATCCTTTGGCTCAAAATCAAACTGCCTGGGTGTTCCCCACTGACGTACTTCAACATTGGCGTCTTCGTCCAGTCCGTCCGGCGCCGATTCATGAGGCAGGTTCGGAATACCCAGCGCAATGTCCTGCAGCTGTTGCTGCAAATCGGACAATGCTTGCTCGGATGCTTTCAGCTCGTCACCAATTTTCGCCACCGCCTGCATGATGGCCGATGCATCTTCACCTGCCGCCTTGGCCTTGCCGATTTCCTTGGACCGGGCATTGCGCTCGGCCTGCAACTCCTGGGTTCTCACCTGGATATCCTTGCGCCGGCTTTCCAGTGACACAAGCGTCGCGGCATCAAGATCAAAGCCACGGCGTTTCAGCGCGCTCGCGGCAATTTCAATATCAGTTCGTAACAGTTTCGGGTCCAGCATGGATGAATTATCCTTATTTGCAATTTACTTTGGCAGACCATTGCACCAGGTGACCCGGGGCAACCTGGTCTGCCAAATGTTCAACAATACTTTCTACTTTTTCCGGTGTGTCAAAAAATTCAATAACGACCGGGAGATTCAACGACAAATCGATGATCCCTGCGGAATGCATCTGGCCGTGTTCGCCGAATCCCTGGATACCGCGAAATACGGTAACACCGCGTACCTGCTCCTGGTCGTGGAGCTGTTTCAGCAATCCGCTTACCTGCCCTTCTCCCTCGGCCAGGTAGATGCGCACCATGGTTACAGTCTCAGATTTCACAATTGCCTCCCTGCCACCAGGCCCAGCCATGCGCCGCCCGTACACAAGACAACACTTAGCAAAATATTGCCTGCGGCCTTCAGCCAATCGCCCTGCTCCATCAAGGCCACCGTCTCGATGGAGAAAGTGGAAAACGTGGTAAACGCGCCAAGCACGCCCACCAGCAATGTCGCACGCCAGACGGGCGGCAACGCCGCCTTCTCCGTCAAAACTACAAACAGTATCCCCATTAACAGTGAACCTGCAACATTCACTACCAGCGTGCCCCAGGGGAAATCCCGACCGGCAACATTATATACCGCTGTTGACGCCAGGTAACGCATCACTGCGCCGACAGCTCCACCGACGGCAATGGCCAACAACTGTATCATTTGTCCCCCCGGTACCTGGCATCAAGTTGCCGCAGGTGCGTCAGTCGCTCGCGAATTTTCAGCTCAAGCCCTCGGTCTACCGGATGGTAATACTGTCGTGCTGACATGCCATCTGGAAAATACTGTTCGCCGGCAGCATAACCTTCCGGTTCGTCGTGGGCATAGCGGTAATCCCGGCCATAATCCAGTTGCTTCATCAGCTTTGTCGGTGCATTGCGCAGATGCAACGGTACTTCGAGCGAACCCAGTTCCTGTACATCCTTCATAGCCGCCTTGAACGCCGTGTAAACTGCATTGCTTTTGGGTACCGACGCCAGGTACACCAGCGCCTGCGCCATAGCCAGCTCTCCCTCGGGACTGCCAAGACGCTCCTGCACATCCCAGGCATTGAGGCTCAGCTGCAATGCGCGTGGATCGGCATTGCCAATATCCTCGCTGGCCATGCGGACGATGCGTCGCGCGAGGTACAGGGGGTCGCAGCCACCGTCAAGCATGCGTGCAAACCAGTAAAGTGTCGCATCAGGATCAGAGCCACGCACGGACTTGTGCAATGCCGATATCTGGTCATAGAACGCTTCACCACCCTTGTCGAATCGACGAACGCCACCGGCCACCACTTCCTTGATCACTTCCAGCGAAATATGTGATTCAGACAAGTCAGCGGCGATTTCCAGCAGGTTCAATGCACGCCTGGCATCTCCGTCGGCGGCATCAACCAGTATTGCCAACGCCTCGTCGTCAATCGTCAGGCCAGTGGCAGCGAGGCCACGCTCATCGTGCAGTGCGTGCTCGATAACCAGTCGCAATTCATCATGACCGAGCGATTTCAGCACATAGACGCGTGCACGGGAAAGCAGTGCGTTGTTTAATTCAAATGACGGGTTTTCTGTGGTAGCACCGATAAAAGTAACCGTGCCTGATTCCACGTGCGGCAAGAACGCGTCCTGTTGCGACTTGTTAAAGCGATGCACTTCGTCAACAAACAATACTGTCGCCTGACCCATGGACTGGTATTGCTGCGCCTGCTCTACGGCCGCGCGGATATCCTTTACCCCTGCCAACACGGCAGAAAGCGTAATAAAGTGGGCGTCGCACAGGTTCGCCAGCATGCGTGCGAGCGTGGTCTTGCCCGTGCCCGGTGGTCCCCAAAAGATCATTGAGTGCAGGCTGCCCTGCTCCAGGGCGCGCCGCAAGGCCTTGCCTTCTCCCAGCAAATGCGATTGCCCGACATAATGTTCGAGTGTTTGCGGCCGCATGCGATCGGCCAAAGGACGTGTATCAATTGCGCCGGCAACTGGCTCAGCGGATGACGAAAACATATCCCGCGTAATCACGATAACCCGTGTTACTGGACTGGCGCGCCGACGATATCAACGCCTGCAGGCGGGCTGAACTGAAAACGGCTGTTGTCTATCTTCCCGTTTTCACGATTATCAGCCAGGGTGACGCGCGTGGTCTGACCAAAACTGTCCACCATCTCCAGCATACGCAGCTGACCATTTTCAAACGCGATGCGGATATTTTCGTATCCACCATCAGATTTCTTTGGTTTCATTTGCGTCCATTCCAGCTTGCCTTGCTTGCCCAATGACTTGAGCTCAAAGTTGTCGTCGATCCTGCCACTACCACTCAACAGGAACGCCGGTGTCTGGCCCAGCCCGGCGTCTACCGCCCTGAACGTTGCCTGTTTCAGCTCAACATCATAAACCCAGATCTTTTTGCCGTCAGAGACTATATGTTGCTTGAACGGCTCAAGATAATCCCAGCGAAAGCTGCCCGGACGCTTGATCAACAACTTGCCGGATGTTTCCTGTATCGGTGACAGGGATTCATCCAGCACCACCTGGCTGAACGAGGCGCTGAAGGTTTTCACCTGACTGTAAAACCGGCGCAGGCTCTTGATGCCATCGGCTGATACCGTTGCCGCCGGAAACACCAGCACCAACAACAATACCGGAACAAAAATTTTTCTTGCTGATAACATAACTACCCTTTTGGTGGTGGCGGTGCCAATACTTCCCGCGAACCGTTGGATTGCAATGGACCGACCACACCGCTTTTTTCCATTTGCTCGATAAGGCGCGCCGCCCTGTTGTAACCTATGCGCAATCGACGCTGTACCCCGGAAATGGATGCCTTGCGTGTTTCGGTGACTATGGCCAAGGCTTCATCATACAGAGGATCGGACTCATCATCGCCGGACATACCGGCAGAAAATGCACTGCCCGGCGTTTCACTAAGCGATTCCGGTGACAGTATGGAATCGTCGTATGCAGGCTTGCCATTCTTCTTCAGCGCGTTGACCACGTTGTGCACCTCATGATCGTCGACAAAACTGCCATGAACACGCAACGGCACACCTTGTCCCGGTTGCAGGAACAGCATGTCGCCATGTCCCAGCAACTGCTCTGCCCCCATCTGGTCGAGAACGGTGCGTGAGTCCACGCGTGATGAAACCTGGAACGCGATACGCGCCGGGATATTGGCCTTGATCAGGCCGGTTATCACGTCAACAGAGGGTCGCTGTGTAGCAAGAATCAGGTGCAAACCGGCAGCACGGGCTTTTTGCGCCAGGCGCGCGATCAGCTGCTCTACTTTCTTGCCGACTACCATCATCATATCGGCAAGCTCATCAATAAGAATTACGATATAAGGCAGGGCCTTCAGTTCAGGTGCCTCTTCATCGATACCTTCAATAGGTTCAAACAACGGATCCTTTAGCGGCTTTCCTGCTTCGGCCGCATCCTTCACCTTGCGGTTATAACCGCCGATGTTGCGCACACCCAGCGCCGCCATCAGGCGATACCGTCGTTCCATTTCACCAATACACCAACGCAGCGCCGTGGCGGCCTGCTTCATATCGGTAACCACCGGCGCAAGCAAGTGCGGAATACCTTCGTAGATGGACAGCTCCAGCATTTTTGGATCGACCATGATTAGTCGCACCTGGTCCGGCGTTGCCTTGTACACCATGCTCATGATCAGACCGTTGACGCTGACGGACTTTCCGGAACCGGTGGTGCCGGCAATCAGCAGGTGCGGCATCTTGGCCAGGTCTTCAACAACCGGCTTGCCGCTAATGTCCTTGCCCAGCGCCAACGCCAGCGGTGAGCGCACATCATCAAACTCCTGGGATGACAGCACCTCGCGCAAGCGCACGGTTTCGCGGCTTTCATTGGGCACTTCGATACCTACCGTGGTCTTGCCAGGAATGACCTCGACCACACGCAAACTGACGACTGACATGGACCGTGCCAGGTCGGTGGCCAGGTTGGTGATTTGCGATGCCTTGACACCGGCAGCCGGCTCCAGCTCAAACCGGGTAATAACCGGTCCCGGGTGAACCTCGACCACTTGCGCCTCGATATTGAAATCCAACAGCTTCTTTTCCAGAAGTCGCGACATGCTTTCCAGCGACTGGCGGGAGAACTGCGGCGCCAGGTGCTCCCCGGCTTCATCCAGCAATGATAATGCCGGTAACTCGCCGCCCTCAGGCACATCAAATAACGACGCCTGGCGCTCGCGCTCGCTGCGCTCACTGGGCTTGATCTTGGGAATCACCGGCTCGATTTTCGGCGGCTCGCGACGCTCCAGCTTCTTCATGTCACGGGCAACAACAACCTTGCGCTCTTCTTTGGCTTCCTCGCCGATCCGTCGATCTTTTCGCGCCGCAAGCTGGTCTCGAACCGTGTCTACGCCAGAGACCACGAGCCAGCCCACGGCATCCATCACCTTCAGCCAGGAAATACCAAGAAAGACAGTCAAGCCAGGCAAAAACATTACCAGCAACAGAACAATCGTGGCGCCAATAAATGAAAACGCTGATACCAGCGCGCTACCGACCAGGTCACCGACGACACCGCCACTGCTGAACGCCAACCCGACGCTGGCACCGCCAAAATGCAGTGCCGCCAGACCGCACGCACCCAGCCCGGCTACAACACCGCCGGTACCAACGACGAGCTTGTGGGTCAGGTCCACCGGTGCATCATTTTTTCGATTGAGGAAAACTTTTACGCCACTGTAGGCAATCCACACGGGTACCAGGTAGGAAAGAAAGCCGACCAGGTTGAACAGTAAATCGCTGACAAAGGCGCCAAATGGTCCGCCTAGATTCCGAACCACATCCGTCCCGCCACGATGTGACCAGGACGGATCAGACCCGCTGTAGCTCGCCAGCGCCACAAGCAGGTATAGCGCCAGCGCCCCCAACACGTACAACGCTGCTTCACGCAGCAACCGAATGAGCTTGGGGGTCAGTGGCGGACTGGGTTCTTTTTTGCGAATTGCCTGCGGCACCGAATTTCTCTTTAATATTTGTTTGGCAGGCGCAATTCTCGCCTTTTGTGGCGCTCAAGCCAAGCACTGGCGGGTATTTTGCCGCTCCCGCAGGACTAATCGGAGCGGCAGTTACGCCAAAGCATGAGCCACTGCCGGATGCACAATTTGGCCGCCGATAGTGTTTGCGGCCGCACGCATTTGCGCATCATCTTCCAGCTTCGCAAGCGCCGCCAACCGCTTCACGTAGGGCGAAATGGCCGCAGATAACGCCTGGCTGGCACTACGCGGTACTGCGCCGGGCATGTTGGTGACTCCAAAATGCACCACCCCGGACTCGGTGTAAGTTGGATTCGTGTAGTCCGTCGGCCGCGTTGTCTCAATACAACCGCCCTGATCCACAGAAATATCAATTATTACGCTGCCAGCACCCATATCGGCGACCATTGCCCGATCCACCAGCCAGGGCGCCCTGTCCCCTGGAATCAACACGGCACCGATCAGCAGGTCTGCCCGAACCACGGCCTGGCGACGCAGGCCCGCTTCTGAAGGCAGTGCCGTAATATTGGGACTGTAGTGATGCAGGGCATCGAGCTGTTCCCGATCAATGCCAAACACTGTCACCTCGGCACCCATGGAAGCTGCCAGTCGCGCAGAAGCCGCGCCGGCAATGCCTGTGCCCAGAACCACTACCCGGCCGCGCTCTGCTCCTGCCAGGCCGCCGAGAAGCACGCCCTTGCCGCCCGCAGGGCGATGCAACAGGTTGGCGCCATATTGCACGGCCAGCCTGCCAGCGATATCGCTCATGGGCGCCAACAACGGCCTTTTCCCGTCAGATTCCACCGTTTCAAAGGCCACCGAGGTCGTTTTTGCCGACACCAAGGCGTCAGTCAGGGGGCGATTAGCAGCAAGATGTAAGTATGAAAATAGCCACATATCGTCACGCAAATACCCGAATTCGGGGGCGATCGGATCTTTTACCTTCACTATGAGCTTGGCTGACCAGACCGATGCCGTTTCAGGCTCAATACGGGCGCCTTGCGCCACGTAATCGGCGTCTTCGTAACCACTTGCCAAACCGGCACCCTGCTCCACCAGCACCTCGTGACCTGCGGCCACCAGGCCGCCTACGGCCTCCGGAGTCAGGGCAACGCGCCCTTCCATTGGCTTGATTTCGCGGGGAATTCCAATCTTCATACACCCTTCTCCTTTACCCTAATGGACACCATGAGTAACATCGACCGAACACGAACAGGCCTAGGCGCATTGTTCACAACTGCGCGTTAACCGCAAGCATAATCCAGGAACTCGTAATTACCAGTCGCCGCGCCGCAAGGAGCAGCAATCTAAATGGGAGCAGCAAACCGATGTCTGATTCAAAACACGCACGCGTACTCATTCTGGGCTCAGGCCCGGCCGGTTACACGGCTGCGGTTTACGCCGCCAGGGCCAACCTGAAGCCTGTACTCATCACTGGCATGGAACAAGGCGGCCAGCTGATGACCACCACCGAAGTCGATAACTGGCCAGGCGACGTTGAAGGCCTGCAGGGGCCGGCACTGATGGAGCGTATGCGCCAGCATGCGGAGCGTTTCAATACAGAAATTATTTTTGACACCATTACCAGGGCGGAACTGGGCAGTCGGCCGTTCAAGCTGACAGGCGACAGCAGCAGCTACACCTGCGATGCACTGATTATCGCCACCGGCGCTTCAGCCAAGTACCTCGGCCTGCCGTCAGAAGAAACGTTCCGCGGCAAAGGCGTATCCGCCTGTGCAACCTGCGACGGTTTTTTCTATCGCGGCAAGAAAGTGGCCGTCATTGGCGGGGGTAATTCTGCAGTCGAAGAGGCCATGTACTTGTCGAATATCGCGTCCGAAGTCGTCGTGGTTCATCGCCGCGATGAGTTTCGTGCCGAAGCCATACTCATTGACCAGATCATGGACAGGGCTGAAAACGGCAATATCAGCATTGAATGGAACCACGAACTGGATGAAGTGCTTGGTGATGCCAGCGGCGTAACAGGCATTCGCATCAAGGCCAGTGACGGCAGCACCAGGGACCTCGATGTTGACGGTGTATTCATCGCCATCGGCCACAAACCCAATACTGATTTGTTCGAAGGCCAGCTCGATATGCAACATGGCTACCTTGTTACCCGCGGCGGCAACGACGGTAATGCCATGGCAACCAGTATTGACGGCGTATTTGCTGCCGGTGATGTGCGTGACCACGTCTATCGTCAGGCCATAACATCAGCCGGAAGCGGTTGCATGGCAGCACTGGATGCCGAGCGCTTCCTCAAGGCATTGGAAAAAAATAGATAAAAATATTCGCGGCCCCGAACCCGGGGTCGTTTCTTTCATTGGCAAAGCAATACCGAACCGGGCATGACAGATCATAGTGACAACAAGCTGTTCAGGGACGCCATAAAGGGTATCACTCCGCTCAAGCAGGACAGGATTGAACCGCACAGGGAAAAACCCAAACCGGTTCCCGCCAGTCGTGACGCTGACGATCGCGATGTTATGGACAGCCTGCTCTCCGACCACGTCATCGAAGACGTGGACACCGGAGATGAACTGCTGTTCAAGCGGGCCGGCATCCAGACCACAGTCATGCGAAAACTCCGACGTGGCCAGTATGCCATTGAGGCAGAGCTTGACCTGCATCGAAGGACGGTGGACCAGGCCCGCGACCTTCTGGCCGCATTTATTCAACGTGCACAGCTGGATGGCAAACGCTGCGTGCGTATTGTTCACGGCAAGGGATATGGTTCTGCCAACAAGTTGCCGGTTTTGAAGAACATGGTGAATAGCTGGTTACAACAAAGAAATGAAGTGCTGGCATTTTCCTCGGCAACTCCGCAGGATGGCGGAACCGGCGCAGTATATGTTCTGCTGTCTAGGAAATACCCCGGTCCGAAAACGAGCTGACCGTCTCACGCAACGCATCCTCAAACCGATCAACAGGCTTCCAGCCCAATACCTCGCAGGTGCGGGAAATATCCACCTCGAGATTTTCTGTAAGGCGACGCACTTCTTCACCCCTGCCTGACACCGTACCGGCAAGCATCAATAAAAAACGGGGAACCGGAAACAGTCTTGCGCGCACCCCCATCGCGCTCGCCAGCGTCCTGACCAGACGCGTAGTAGAAACCGGGCAACCGTCCGAGACAAGAAAAACGTTTCCCGGCGCTGCTTCGTTCACAAGACACGATTCGATCAGGCTGTTGAGATTGTTGATCGAGACCATGTCACGACGGTTCCCGGTACTGCCGAGCGGCAATGGCAGTTCTTTTTTAAGTATCCGGCAAAGTCGCTCAAGGTTCCCTTTCACACCCGGGCCATAGACCAGCGGCGGCCTGATAACAGATACACCTATTGATGAGCCGGAGGCCAACTCCATCAATTCCTGTTCGGCCTGCGCCTTCGATCGACCGTAATCATCCTTCGGATCCGGAATATCGGCGGCGGCAAATGGCTTGCCGCCAGTCGCTTCACCATTCACCTTGATGCTGCTGAGATAAACAAATCTTTTGACTCCGGCTTTGACTGCACTGCGCGCAAGAGCCATTGTGGCCTGCGTGTTCAAACGGTAGTACACACCAGTATCGCCCGTATCTTCCTTCTCCATCACGTGAACACGCGCCGCCAGGTGCACTATCGCATCAACATCCCCGAGATGTTGCAGCCATTGCGTCTCTGGCGTGATATCACCGACTTTCCGGTATTCATGCGCAACCCTTGTAGCCAGATTTTCAGGGTTTCTTACCAGTCCAATCACCCGGTACCCCCGGCTGACCAGGTAGCAACACAATGCCGTGCCAATAAAGCCATTAGCGCCGGTAACGGCGATCGTGTTGACTGTCGAAGATGTCATTTCAGTTTTTCAACCAGCACAACCGCGCTGGCGGCGATACCTTCACCACGACCGGCAAATCCCAGGTTCTCAGTGGTTGTTGCCTTGATATTGATAAAACCATGGGGAAGCAAAAGATCTGAACAAAGATTATCAACCATGGAAGATACATAGGGTGCCAGCTTTGGCGCCTGGGCAATAACTGTTATATCGGCATTGACCAATGCATAGCCTGACTGATCAATCCTGTGTTTGACTTCACGCAACAGCTCTCTGCTATTCGCCCCCTTGTAGGCGGGATCAGTATCAGGAAAATGGCGCCCAATATCACCCAGGCCGGCAGCACCCAGCATGGCATCACACAGCGCGTGTATCAACACGTCCGCATCGGAATGACCATCAAGCCCTTTCTCAAACGGAATTGTAACTCCGCCCAGTATCAGCGCCCGACCCTCAACCAGTCGATGCACATCATACCCCTGCCCAACCCGTATCATGTCAGCCGTTCCTGCATATCCAGATAAAACCCGGCCATGCGCAAATCCTCCGGATGTGTAATCTTGATATTGTCACTATGACCAATTACCAGTTGCGGTGCAAATCCCGCGAGCTCCATCGCTGATGCCTCATCGGTTATCGACTCACCGCGCTCCAGTGCGGTTTTGAGAGCGGCACGCAAATGCGAAATCGGAAAAAACTGTGGGGTCAGCGCTCGCCACAAGCCGTCACGGGGCACGGTTTCGGTACACCGCTGATCGGCGCCGGCCCGTTTCACGGTATCGGCAACCGGCAGAGCCAGCAATCCTCCATCAGCTTGCGTACCGACACGGAGAACCAGTTCATTTATGTCCTCGGTGCGCACACACGGGCGTGCTGCATCATGCACCAGGACACGGTCCGAGTCGCCCGCCACCCTGGCAAGTGCAGCCAGTCCATTTAAAACAGTATCGGCACGCTCTCTTCCGCCCACATAGGCTCTTACCGGTTTGTCATTTATGGCATCGACGTCTGCCATTATTTCTTCCCAGTATTGATCAGATGCTGAAATACCCACGTAAATGCCGGCCAGCATATCCAGCTGGGCAAGACGCTCAAGCGTATGGCGAATGACAGGTTTGTCGCGAAGCATGAGGTACTGCTTGGGGTGACAACTGGCCATGCGCGAACCGACGCCCGCAGCCGGAACCAACGCCCAGACAGAAGATGACGTGCTCACGCAACCCCCTCGGTAGAACGAATCAAAGAAAACAACTGAAGTTTGTTATTATATCCAAATACGAAGGAAGTTTCGTGCCTGTCGAAGAGCCAGCCTAGGCTGCTACGCCGGCACCCACATGATCACGAATATCATCTGCCGCGATATCCTTGGTAACACCCTTGACCGTTGCCAGTTCTCGGGCCAGGTAGCCTGTTGCTGTCTCCAGCAGCATGGACTCTTCAAATGAAAGGCCGGATTCTTCTTTCCAGCGCAACAGGTCACGAACCACCTCCCCCAATTCCAGGCAGGATCCGCGATTGATGCGGCGTTCGATATCCTTGCAGCGCTCGGTCCAGTTACCACCGGTTACCCGGCGCGAACTCTCGCCTTCGAGTATTGCGTACAATTCATTGATCTTGCGTGTATCCAGCAGCGGCCGGATACCACTGGCTTCCATGTTATTCACCGGAACCTTGACGGTCATTTTGTTTTCTTCAATGCGGATGACGAAACAGGAATCCAGGTGGCCACCAATATAGATGTCCTCTACAGCCTCAATCATGCCGACACCCGCAGACGGATAGAAGACTGAATCACCAACACTGAACGCGGACTTTTTCGCCATTTACAACCATCTCCTTGATTCACCCGTCTCCGCCAACTTCCACAGAGTCGTGAATCAAAATTCGTGATAATTATTAAATTATGACGCTAACTATCGGATTAATCAATCTTTTTTCCATCTGACTCGACCCACGGAGCAATTGCGGTAGAATACGCCGCCTTTCAGACTTCCGTATAAATGCCTGAGCGCTCAAGTTGAAGAATCCAAAGGAAATTTCGGTATTTCGCCCACCGTCCCCCGGCGACGCAAACAAGCGCCAGCGCTGGAACCGGCTCTTCGGTAGCAGTCGGGCATTGGCACTGCTAAGCCTGGCACAGAGCAATACCAGCACTATTATTGTGGTCTTGTCCGATGCGCGCTCTCTGCAGCTGTTGGTGGATGAACTGACATTTTTCAATGATGCTCAGAACCCGGTACCAGTCTACACATTGCCGGATTGGGAATGCCTGCCCTACGACAGTTTTTCGCCTCACCAGGATATTGTTTCCCAGCGCCTGCTGACCCTGTCTCGATTACCCGGACTTCGCAGGTGTATTGTGCTCACAACAATCAGCACAATCATGCACAGGCTCGCGCCAGTCAACTATGTATCGGGACACAGCCTCAACCTGGCAAAGGGAGAACGCATTAATCTCACCGCCTTGCGAGACAAGCTGACCCAGACTTCCTATCGCTCTGTCAGCCAGGTAATGGAGCCGGGTGAATACGCGGTACGCGGCGGACTAGTTGATATATTTCCAATGGGGTCGCACACACCCTATCGCATCGATTTGTTTGGCGATGAAATCGAAAGCATTCGAACCTTTGACCCGCAGTCCCAGCTCTCAAGCGATACCCTGGACAATATCGAGCTGTTGCCGGCAAGAGAGTTCCCGGTAACAGAAGAAGCCATTACCCGTTTCCGGCAGGCGTTTCGGGCACAGTTTGAAGGTGACCCGACGCAAGCGGGAGTTTATCGTGACATCAGCGAGGGCATTATTCCATCCGGCGCCGAATACTACATTCCACTGTTCTTTGAACAAACAGCCACCATATTCGACTACCTGCCGGACAAAACCGTAGCAGTGATTGACAGTGAACTGGCTGCAGCTTCAGGCCGGTTCCAGTCTGAAATTACCGAACGCTACTTGCAGCGTCGACACGACCGCGAGCGACCAATCCTGCCGCCAGAAAAGCTGTTTCTCGAGCAGGACGTTGTCATCGCCCGGTTAAAAGCCATGCCGATAATCGAGCTGGGCGGTCACGAAACTGCCGGTGTTTTGCATGAAGCTCCGGTATATACCTTCGAATCTTCACTGCCTGTACAGCTTCCTGTCGATCATCACAGTGAGTCACCATACCGGGAGCTTTTCGACTACCTGGGCAATACCCGACAGCGCAACCTTATCGTTGCTGAAACACCCGGCAGGCGCGAGACCATGCGCGAACTACTGGCAGCCAACGGCCTCAAGACAAGGATCGTTTCCGGCTGGCACGAGTTTTTTAATGGCGATACCCGGCTGGCACTGGCCCATTCGACACTGGACCGTGGACTGCTGTTACAGGATCCGGCTATCGCCGTCATTACCGAGGCCCAGCTTTTCGGTGAACGCGCCGCTCAACGTCGACGCCGCTCGCAAACAGCGCGCGAACCGGAAGCTATTATTCGCAGCCTCGCGGAACTGCATATTGGCGATCCCATTGTTCATGAACAACACGGTGTTGGTCGCTACCTTGGCCTGGAAATGCTGGATGTAGGTGACGGCCCGACAGAGTTTCTTGCCATTCAGTACGCTGGCAACGACAAGCTTTACCTGCCAGTTACGTCTCTACACCTGATTGGACGATACACCAGCACTCACCCGGAAACCGCACCGCTGCATCGCATGGGCGGCGACGTCTGGGAGAATGCGAAAAAGCGTGCACAGAAAAAAGCACGCGATGTTGCTGCCGAGTTGCTGGATATTTATGCCCGGCGCGAAGCCAGACCTGGTATGGAGTTCAAACTCAACGAAGCCGGCTACAATGCATTCGCCGACGGTTTTCCGTTTGAAGAGACCCCGGACCAGGCGCGGGCCATCAATGAAGTTATTGCCGACATGCAGCGGCCCGTCCCCATGGATCGCCTGGTCTGTGGTGACGTTGGTTTTGGCAAAACCGAGGTTGCACTGCGCGCCGCTTTTGTCGCGGTGGATAACAGCAAACAGGTCGTGGTACTGGTACCCACCACCCTGCTAGCCCAGCAACACTTTCAAAATTTCCAGGATCGGTTTGCCGAATGGCCGGTACACGTTGAACTGCTGTCGCGGTTTCGCACCAAGAAAGAACAGGAAGAAGTGCTGGACCAGGCCAGGAAAGGCAAGGTGGATATTATCGTCGGCACACATCGCCTGCTGCAGGATGACATTGTTCTTGATCGTCCCGGGCTGATTATTGTTGACGAGGAGCAGCGATTCGGCGTCCGTCAGAAGGAAAAGCTCAAGAAACTGCGCAGCGAGGTGGATATCCTTACACTTACTGCCACGCCAATTCCACGCACACTCAACCTGGGCATGACCGGGTTACGCGATATTTCCATTATTGCAACACCACCGGAACAGCGGCTGTCCGTCAAGACGTTCGTTAACGAGAACAGCAACAGCATTATCCGTGAAGCTTGCCTGCGCGAAATCCATCGTGGCGGCCAGGTGTATTATCTGCACAACGAAGTGCGCACCATGGACAAGGCACTGGCCGATCTTCAACAACTGTTACCCGAGGCCCGGATCCATATGGCGCACGGCCAGATGCCGGAGCGCGAGCTGGAACGCATCATGCTCGACTTCTATCACCAGCGCTTCAATATCCTGCTGTGCAGTACCATCATCGAATCCGGCATCGATGTCCCTTCAGCCAATACCATATTGATCGAGCGGGCGGACAAGTTTGGTCTGGCGCAGTTGCACCAGTTGCGCGGTCGTGTAGGCCGCTCGCACCATCGCGCCTACGCCTATATGTTGATCCCGTCAAAACAGGCATTAACAGGCGATGCACGCAAACGTCTTGAGGCTATTGCCTCCCTGGATGAATTGGGCGCCGGCTTTGCGCTCGCTTCCCACGATCTCGAGATTCGTGGTGCCGGTGAACTTCTTGGTGAGAGCCAGAGTGGTGAAATTGATGAAATCGGCTTCACCATGTACACAGAACTGCTCAGTCGGGCAGTGAAGTCGCTCAAGGAGGGCAAGGAGCCCGAACTGGACAAACCGGTGCAGCCGGCTTCTGAAATCAATATTCACGCCCCGGTGCTGTTCCCTGCCGAATATATCCCCGATGTGCACACACGCCTCGTACTTTACAAGCGCCTGGCCAATGCCGCTGACAAGAGCAGCCTGCAACAGTTAAAGGAGGAAGTTATTGATCGTTTCGGGTTGTTGCCGGAAGAAACTGCGTTACTGTTTTCTGTCTCGGAATTACGGATCGATGCAAGCCGGATTGGTATCAGCAAGATTGATGCCGGCAGCAAGGGTGCCAGGATCCAGTTTGAAACCAATCCTGATATTGACCCGGCGGCACTGATTCAGCTGATGCAATCATCACCACGTGAATATCGCCTGGATGGACCGACCATGCTTCGCGTAAACGCAGAAATGAAAAAACCTGCCGACAGGCTCGACAGGCTTGCTCGCATCCTTAACGCCCTGGTCAGGGCGTAAATTCCGGGACTATCAGAATCCAATACCTACGGTCGCCAACGCCCTTCTGTGGGTACTGATGCCACCAACAGCACTGTCAACACTCTGGGCTGCCAGCCCTGCATTAATGTACTTCCAGGTATAACGGATACCGATTGTAGAAGTGGTCTGTTCACTGACTTCGCCCCGGTTGTAACCGGCCAGGGTAGTATTGGCATTTCCCAGGCGGGATACTTCGGCAATGGCTACCAGCAAATGATCATCACTCAGCGGTACCACAAAACCGGCATTGATGAACGAATGCTTTTCCTTTTTATTGGAGGTATCACTAAGAGGGTCATTGAGCACAGCTTCTACCTCAAGATGAAAACCAATCGGCGTATCATTACCAACAATAGTTTCGGTTGAGGCTGCAAATCCACCCTTGATACCGAATTCCTCTACCTGGCGGAATGGTCGATCCTTGTCCTTGTCACCGGTTGCAGCAACAAAGGTAAATATAGCGGCCAATGCCGGCAGGTTTTCAGTCTGCGAGGAAAAATTCCATTTGATTGCACCCTCGGTATCACCGGCGCCGGTTTCGTCTGTCAGGGCATCATTGTCGTAGTCGATGCTATAGCTTTTAGCCAACCCGCTGACCTCAATGGTTTCAGTCAAGCCAAGCGCGACAGAAACGGGCGTATAAAGAATCAGCGCTGGACCATAATTCACATAGGTATCGGTGCCGCTGTCATATACGGGCGTAATGGCCACGTTGTCGTAACTCCCCATGGCGGTAGCGCGCAACTCACCGATACCCAGCGTATAGGCGGTGTTCATCCAGAATAATCCGGTTGAACCCTGAAAATTGGTTACCCGGTCGAGCTCACTCGGGGCAACCGTTCCTGTCGCTGCTCCGGCAATTCCGCTGATCGAGCTTAGGCTCAGAGCTGCCAGGCCGATAGCCCATTTTTTGATTTCACCTGCCATGATCGCGCATTCTCCCCTGAGCATGATGGGTAAAGGGTATAACCTTAAAAAGATTATGACATTTCTTTTGAATCTACCGTAACTTTAGCTCATAACCCAATGAATTTCCAACCCCTTATCCATGGGTCGTCAAAATCGCTATTGGCGCGTAGAACGCCAAGCGGGTCATGCCTGCCGCCCGGCTGTCAGCCTACTGGCGAAGCTATGCTGAGTCTGTTAGCGTAGGCCCATCAGCGGACCAACTACGATTTGATTATAACATGTTGAATTTAATACGTTTATTAGTTTTATGCCTGGTAATCGCCGCGCCCACGGTAAACGCGGAAGATACTGAGCGCCGCTACGAAATCGAGACAATTATCGTGCGCGCGTTAAATCATGTCGAAGGCAACGAACTTTGGCCACTGGAGCCACCAGCAGAACTACGGGTATCTGCCCGAGCCGAAAATCGACCAAATCCGATTCAACGCTATCTCTCTCCTAAAGACGATGCCAGCTTGGCGTCTATCAGTCAAAAGATTGCCGAAAGTGGTGACTATGAAATCCTGGAAAGCCGGCGCTGGGTTCAGGTCGCTGACGCGCGCTCGCAATCACCGGCAGCGGAATTCAAGCTGCAGGTTGATGCGATCGGCGTGCTGGAAGGATATATCCAGTTCTACATGAGCCGGTTCCTGCACGTGGACGTGTCGCTCGATCTCATCCCGCCGAACCATCCGCAATCCTCGACCGACCCGGAAACCGGCCCACGCTTTGCAGTGTATCGTATTGATGAAGACAGGCGGATAAAATCAGAAACCTGGTATTACTTCGATCACCCGGCGTTCGGCGTACTGGTGTATGTGAAACCTGTATAGCCAGTGACTATAAAATATCTGACTTGAGCACTGATCGGCGTATCAGCGCTCAAGTCCGGGAATAACCGTTTCGAGCAGTTTACGGACATTTGCCATGCCCTGCTCCAGGTTTCTTTCTACTTCTTTCAAAGAAATAATACCATCACCCTTGCCGGCTGCCGCATTGACTGAAACGGCAACAGTTGCATAACACAAGCCAATTTCCCTGGCCAACACCGCTTCGGGCATCCCGGTCATACCGACAATGTCAACGCCATCCCGCTCCATGCGACGAATCTCGGCCGATGTTTCAAAGCGCGGCCCCTGGGTGGCGCCATACGTGCCGCTTGAACGGGTTTCAGACTCGAGTATGCCCAGACCGGCAATAAGCTTATGTCGCAACGATTCGCAATACGGCTCGGTGAAGTCCACATGAGTGACAGTCTTGTCGCCACCGGAAAAGAAAGTATGTTCACGACTGTGAGTATAATCAATTATCTGGTCCGGAATCATGATGCCACAATCGGACAGGCCGGTGATTGAACCCACTGCTGCGACGGCGATCACCTGCGAAACCCCAAGCTTGTGCAATGCCCAGATGTTGGCACGATAATTAACCTCATGTGGCGGTATCGTGTGGCTTGGGCCATGCCTTGGCAAGAACACAACGTCATGCCCGCAAACCTTGCCCATGGTTGCGGGCGCAGAAGGCTCGCCATAAGGCGTGCGCACCACTTCACGATGTGTTGCCTCAAGACAAGCCAACCTTGTCAGTCCACTACCGCCAATTATTCCAATCATTCATGAATCCTTTACTGCATAAATTCCGGGAAGATTTCTGAAGTAACCCTTGTAGTCCATACCAAATCCAAACACGTATCGATTTGGCACGACCACGCCCTGGTAATCAATCCTGAGATCCGTCTTCTGTGTACCTTCCTTGACAGCCAGTACCGCGGTGATAACCTCGGATGCACCCATCTCCTGATACTTGCCGACAATACTCTTCAGCGTAAATCCTTCGTCAAATATATCATCCAGAATCACCACTTTTCTGCCTTTCGGATCGACCGATGGCTGTTTCAGCCAGGTCAGCTCGGTACCGACAGTTTTGTTGCCATAACGCGTGGCATGCACATAATCCAGCGACATCAGGAAACTGAAGTGCGGCAGGATCAGTCCGCTGAATACAAGTCCGCCATTCATGACACACACCACCAGCGGTTCTTCATCGACCAGCCTCTGGTTTAGCTGCCCGGCCATCGCGGCAATGGCTTCTTGCAACTGAGCAAGATCGTAAATCGTGTCTGCCTGCTCGTATACTTGCCTGTAGTGTTCTGACATCAGTCCCCCACGCGAAATAATGACATCCTCGCCGTATCGTCAGCCGGCATTGCCCCCGATCCGGTTTTCCGGAACCAGTTTACGCAAGATTTCAACAAGAGCCGAATTATTTCGGCTTTCAATACCTTCGGTAATTTCCCGAACGCCGGATTCGACCCGCTGCTTCGCCTCAATCCCGGTATTGGCTCGAAATATTTTCGTATGAGTAGTGCGCTCATGGCTTTCAGCTTCATAAAAAAGCTCTTCATACAGCTTTTCACCCGGCCGCAACCCGGTATAACGGATCTCGATATCCTCTCCGGGAGTCTTTCCTGACAGCAGGATCATTTGCTCAGCCAGGTAGGCAATGCGAATCGGCTCACCCATATCGAGCACAAATATCTCGCCACCTTGCCCCATGGCCGCGGCCTGCATAATCAGCTGTGCCGCCTCGGGTATGGTCATGAAATAACGCGTAATATCCTCGTGGGTAACAGTAACCGGGCCACCGGCGGCAATCTGCTCTCGAAACAGTGGAATCACGCTTCCGGCCGAACCGAGCACATTTCCGAATCGCACGGTAATAAAATGCGTACCCGATACCGTATTCTGCGACTGGCAATACATTTCGGCCACGCGCTTGGTTGTTCCCATAACGTTGGTGGGATTAACCGCCTTGTCAGTTGAAACCAGGACAAATGCATTGGTGCCATGCCGGACGGCAGCATCAGCCACTATCCTTGTGCCAAGGATATTGTTCCAGGCGGCAATAGCAACCTGGTCTTCCAGCAGCGGGACATGTTTGTATGCTGCTGCATGAAACACGACGCTCGGTCTTTCGGATTCAAACAACCAGTCCACGCCGGATGTGTTGGTGACATCCAGCAATACACTTCGGATATCCACGTCCGGAAAAAGCTTGCGCAGCTCCATGTCGATCCGGTAGAGGTTGTATTCGCCATGGTCAACAATAACAAGACGCGCAGGCTTGAGCCTGCTGATCTGGCGACAAAGCTCAGAGCCGATAGATCCGCCGGCCCCGGTTACCAGTATGGTTCTTTCAGTCAATTGGCCCCGGATCGCTTCCCAGTCCAGCTCGATCGCGTCCCGACCAAGCAAGTCGTCAATGGCCACTTCTTTGAGTGTCGATATGGAAACGTCGCCGGAGATAATATCCTGTATTTTCGGCAGTGTACGCATCTGGACGCCACAGCCCTCACATACCTCGACTATTCGGCGCATCTCTGCAGTGGTCGCCGATGGAATAGCGACAATCACGCGTTGAATTGATTTTTCAGCGACAATGCGTGGGATTTTTTCGATATTCCCGAGCACGCGAACACCATGTATTTCCTTGCCTCGCTTGGAAGTATCATCATCAAGTATGCCCACCGGGCGAAACCGGCGCTTCGGGTCACGCAACAAATCCCGGATAATCATCTCGCCCGCCGATCCCGCACCAACAACAAGGACCGGCTCAATACCGTCCTGCGGGCGCGAGCTGTCGTCGGCGTTGATACGCACAAGAAACCTGGGGCCAACCAGGAGCCCAAACATCAACAATGAGTACAGCAACGGAACCGATCTCGGGATACCTTCAAGCCGGGTCAATACAAAAAGCGTCATCGTAAATACGATGACAGCGGCGAGAACCGCCTTGCCAATAAGCATGACGTCCCGGGCCGAGGTAAAACGCCAGACACCCCGATATATGTCAAAATACCAGTAGCATACAGCCTGAACCAGCATAATACCGGGAAGCGCCTGCAACATCCGCTCAATAACCTCATCGGGCGGCAATTCAAAGTTATAGCGCAGAAAAAATGCCAGCAGCCACGCTGCCGAGATCATGAACAGGTCATGAGCTATTATGAATGTTCGATTAAGCCTTGATTTCTTCATGTCTGCCGCTCAGTGTATCCGGTCTCGCAGATATCGTTCAGCCACAATGGCCAATCCGCTGTAAACAACCAACCATATTGCACACCCGGCCAGCTGAACAGTCATGCCGTAACCCGCAATGGCAACGGCGGTACCGGCGCATGCCGCCATCAACCCATATTCCAGCCATAAAACGGTCTTCTTGCTGACCCCAGACAAAACCAGGCGCTGATAAAAATGATCCCGGTGTGCGCTGAGTATACTGTCTCCCTTGATGGTTCGTTTCGCCAGCGTATAGCTGGCATCAAATATAAACGGTGAAAATGCCAGAATACCCAGCCACGGCGGCACTGTACCGGCTGCTGCACCCCATAGCATCATTGTTGCGCCCATATAACCAATTACAATGGAGCCTGAGTCGCCCATAAATATACGGGCAGGCGGATAGTTGAAAACCAGGAATCCAGCTACCGCAGCGCAAATGACGAGACAGGTCATTCCATAGGCTTCATGGCCGGCGCCAAAACCGATTATGGCCAGTACAGCAAACCCGAAAATTGCCATACCCGACGAAAATCCGTCCATTCCGTCCATAAAGTTATAGAGATTAATAAACCAGGTTGCAGCCAACACCGACATCACGGTTATCAGCAATCCGGCGAACATTGCCGAATCGATCATCAGTCGCACAGGAAACAGCTCGGTCACGAGCAACGTGGCAGCAAGCAGGTGAATTGCCAGTCGCGGTACAGCACCGAGCGACAAAATATCATCCAGCACCGACACGCCAAGCACGGCCACGTAGCCGGCAATAATAACCAGCCCGAACGGGAATCCTGTACCAGTGAATGCCGCAATCATGCCAAGAACAACACCTGCGTTGATCGCCAACCCGCCCGTACGCGGAATGTCGGTTGTATGCATCGACCGGTCATTGGGCCGATCAACGATCAGGTTGGCAAACCGGGTCTGAAGCAACCAGGTTACTGCCAGTGACAGCAAAAGGCTGACCAGTGGCGCAAACCAGTCATCAATTATTGTCATGGTCGCCCACCATGCCTGTGCTGACGATTGCCCTGGAACCCGTCAGCCGCGTCAGGAATGATAGCTCTTGTACCATTCGACAAACCTGGCAACACCTGTTTCAACCGTTGTCGCCGGACGGAAACCGACCGCCTTTTCAAGATTGTCGGTATTGGCGTAAGTGGCCGGTACATCACCGGGCTGGATGGGCAGCAGGTCCAGAATTGCCTTTTTACCAAGACATTCTTCGAGCACCTCGATATAACGCATCAGTTCAACAGGGTTGTTATTACCGATGTTAAAGACACGCCAAGGTTTATAGCTTGTTGCCGGATCCGGCTTGTCACCGCTCCAGCCAGGATTCGATACTGCAGTCTGGTCAATAACACGAACTACACCCTCGATAATGTCATCAATATAGGTAAAGTCGCGCACCATTTTGCCATTATTGAACACCGGTATCGGCGTACCTTCGAGGATTCCCTTGGTAAACTTGAACAGTGCCATATCCGGCCTGCCCCAAGGCCCGTAAACAGTGAAGAACCGTAACCCGGTACAGGGAAGGTCATACAAATGGGCATAACTGTGGGCCATCAGCTCATTTGCTTTCTTGGTTGCCGCGTACAGCGACACCGGGTGGTCGACGTTATCATTTTCCGAGAATGGCAGCTTGGTATTGGCGCCGTATACTGAGCTGGACGAAGCGAACACTACATGCTTGACGCCACTATGTCGCGCGCCCTCCAGGACGTTGGCAAAACCGACGAGATTGGCATCAATGTAGGCCGGCGCATTCTCAATGGAGTAGCGTACACCGGCCTGGGCAGCGAGATTCATCACGGCATCAAACC
Source organism: Gammaproteobacteria bacterium (assembly GCA_029880545.1). Taxonomy (NCBI): domain Bacteria; kingdom Pseudomonadati; phylum Pseudomonadota; class Gammaproteobacteria; species Gammaproteobacteria bacterium. Next base: position 67,364 of record JAOUOD010000006.1, read on the forward strand.
TGTTTTCGCTGAACAACTTCTCCATTGCCTGGCGATCAGCAATGTCCATCAGCTGGAAGGTAAAGCCCTTGTAGCCTTTTATGCGCTCTAGTCTGGCCTTTTTCAGGTCGACACTGTAATAGTCATTCAGGTTATCGACGCCATAAACTTCATCGCCGCGTTCCAGCAACCGCAATGCCAGGGTAGAGCCTATAAATCCGGCAACGCCGGTTATCATGATTTTCATTTCTGGTACACCAAATTCGTTAAAATACCCGTTCCACGCAACCTGCTACGGCGCGTCAGCGAACCGACTCGATTTCCTTGACATCACCTTTTTCGATCAGCGAATTCACGTAGCGCTCAACACCTTGTTCGACCGTATAGAAGTCCCTGTCATACCCGGCATCACGCAACCCGATGATGTCCGCCTGGGTGAAACTCTGGTACTTGCCGCGCAGCGAATCCGGAAACGGAATGTACTCAATTATGCCCTGCTGCTGCATTTGCTCGAGCGTCAACACGCTCTCGCCACGGGACTTTCTGACAGTATTGACGCTGGCCACGGCCATATCATTAAACTGCTGGGCGCGCCCGGTACCAACGTTGAATATGCCGCTCTTGTCCGGGTTATCGAGGAAGAAAAAGTTGACCGCCACCACGTCTTCCACCGAGATAAAATCACGCAGTTGCCCGCCATTGGCATAACCTTCTATACCTTCAAACAGCCTGACCTTGCCATCCTTGCTGTACTGGTTGAAAAAATGAAACGCCACCGACGCCATGCGCCCCTTGTGCTGCTCACGCGCGCCATACACGTTGAAATACCTGAACCCCGCTATTTGTGCCGTCGCCCGCGGAAAAATGCGTCGTACATATTGATCAAACAGAAACTTGGAATAGCCGTAAACATTCAGCGGTGCTTCGTACTGACGGTCGACTTTGAACACGGAGCCACCGCCATAGACCGATGCGGACGAGGCGTAAATAAACTGCGCCCCCTGTTCCTGACAATAGTGCAACAATGTCTTGGAGTAATCATAGTTATTACTCATCATGTACAGGCCGTTGTGCTCCATCGTGTCCGAGCACGCACCTTCATGAAATATTGCTCTTGGCTTGTGGCGAAAACTGCCGTTTTCAACCTGGCGGATAAATTCCCGCTTGTCGATATAGTCGGCGATTTCACAATCGGTGATGTTGTAAAACTTTTCGGCCTTTTCCAAGTTATCAACAACAATCACGTCGGTTTCGCCGCGATCATTCAAACCTTTTACGATATTGGCACCGATAAACCCGGCGCCGCCTGTTACCACAATCATTCCTGCTCCTCTCGTTTAACCGCGTCCAGGATTTCCGCCGGGCTGGCTGTTTCCGCGCCAAGCTTGCCAACGACAATACCGGCAGCAACATTGGCCAGGTGCACCGCGTCAACTGTTTCGGCACCAACGGCATAGGCGGCACCGATTGATGCGATCACTGTATCGCCGGCACCGGTAACATCGAACACATCGCGCGCTCTCGCCGGTTTGTGAATAACCGCCTGGCCACGCGGAAACAGGCTCATGCCTTCGTCACCACGCGTCACCAGCAGCCCGTCAAGGTTCAATTCATCGACCATGGCACGGGCGCGGCGTTCCAGATCGTCGTTTCCTGAAAACCGGCCGGCGACTTGCTCAAATTCCTTGCGGTTGGGCGTAATCAGGCTGGCGTTGCGGTAACCGGAATAGTCATCACCCTTGGGGTCCACTACCACGTGCTTGCCACGCTCCCGGGCCGCAGCAATCATCTCTTGGATATGCCCCAATCCACCCTTGCCGTAGTCAGAAACGATGACCACGTCATAGTCAGGCAAAACCTCGATGAACCGGTCAAGCAGGCGCTGCCGGGCCTCGGGTGTGCCCCGGGACTCGAAATCCAGCCGCAAAAGCTGTTGGTGCTGGGAGATAATGCGCAATTTCACAGTAGTGGAAATGGCAGCATCACGGCACAAGTTGTGGCGAATCCCCGATTTTGTCAGTAAAGACTCCAGGATATCGGCACCCTCATCGTCACCGGTCACGGCCAGCAGACCGCACTGGCTGCCCAGCGCCGCCACGTTGCGCGCCACGTTGGCCGCGCCGCCCAGGCGCTCGTCATTACCATTAACCGAGACCACGGGTACCGGCGCCTCGGGTGAAATTCGCTCCACCCCACCGTACCAGTACCGATCGACCATGGCGTCACCCACAACCAATACCCGACCCCTGGCCAGGCGAGAAATCAAATCCTGAAACACAAAAAGCTACCCCTCTGCCAAAAAAACAACACCCGCAGGCTGGTCGAATACCGGGAAACCCGGTGACCGGCAGATGCAGGCAGCTGAATTATCGGGGCTTTTTCGGGTGATGTCGAGGGCGCAGGCGCCTGCGGCGGACAGCAGGCGCCTATTTTACAACAATATTGTCTCGGTTCTTGCTGACAGTTTTGAGACCGATTCCCTTGACCTTGGCCAGATCCTCGGCTGTTTTGAAAGCACCATTCTTGGCTCGGTAGGCAACAATGGCTTCCGCCTTCTTCAAACCAACACCATTAAGCTCGGCGGCAATGGTGGCAGCATCGGCGGTATTGATGTTCACCGGTCCGCAAAATCCTGCCACCGGCAGCATCAGGAAAACGGTGATAACAAGTTGACGTAAAAATTTCATAACAATCCTCCGTGATTTACTAACTAAAAGTAAGACAATTCCATTTGCTTACTGTCCGCCAGCAGGCGACATAATCATGCCGCGAGCACGCGCCAGGGGTCAAGCTCTAGATGCCGGCACAGTCTTCAGCAATCTCGCTGGCACGGATCGCCGGATCACTGGCGCCGGTTATAGGTCGCCCAATAACCAGGTAACTTGCCCCTGCGGTCAGGGCCTCCCGGGGTGTCATGACGCGACGCTGATCCGCCACGTCTGCGCCGACAGGTCGTACACCCGGTGTAACCAGAACAAAGCCGTCTCCGGCCTGGTTGCGTAATGCCGAGGCCTCATGCGGTGAACAGACAACCCCATCAAGCCCACAGTCACGAACCTGGCTCGCCAGGCACGATACCATCTCAGACGTTGTCCCGGTCAACCCGATCTGTGCCAGCTCTTCGTCGGCATGACTGGTCAATATGGTTACACCAATTAACAGCGGCTTATGATCGCAACCGTCAATCGCTTCCCTCGCCGCCGCCATCATACGCTGGCCGCCTAGTGCATGAATATTTATCATCCAGGCGCCGGTTGCTGCGGCCGCGCGGCAGGCCTGGGCCACGGTATTGGGAATATCGTGAAACTTAAGATCAAGAAATACATCAAAGCCCTTGCCGGTGAGCATTTCGACAATGGCCGGTCCTTCACTGACAAATAACTCCAGTCCTACCTTGAGCTTGCAGACCGATGGATCAAGCCTGTCCGCAAGCGCGATTGCCGGCCGGCTTTCCGGGAAATCCAGTGCCACTATAATCCTGGCATCATTCATACTATATCCTCGACCGGCTTGAACGTATTCCAGTGATTACAGCCGGGACACAACCAATGCAGGGTGCGACCCTTGAAGCCACACTTGTGGCAGACGTACCCGGTCTGGCGCTCGCACAACTGGCCAATTATTGTTTTCAGCAACAACAGATCCTTGCTGTCTTCATCATTTTTGAGCAAATTGAGTTCGATGAGTCGGTACAGACCATGCACTGTTGGTCGACGACGCAACCAGTCTACGACAAACTGTTCAGCGACCTTGACGCCATCCCGCTCCCGAATAATATCAGCAAATTCCAGCATTACCGGGATATTGTTATAGCGCCCGGCGAGCTCGGAAAAATAGCGGTACAGCCCGCCTTCATCACCCAGTTTTCGATAGGCGTCAGCAATTGGCCCTACCGCTTCACCCAGGAATTGCAAGCCCTGGTGCTCGACACGTTTCCATGCCTTGATTGCACTTCTGTAGTCGGCATTACCTGCATCAATCTGTCCCTGCAACAGGCTGGCCCGAACACTGGCGGGATCCGATGACAGCGCATGCTTGATATGTTTTTGTGCCAGCAAATGATTGCTGGCGGCTAACGCATCTTCCGCCAACTCGCAATAGTAATGAGCAATGACATCCGCGTGACTCTTTCCGGACAATCTGTCAAGCCCATGACTGACATCTATCGCCTTGTCCCATTCCTTTTCCTTCTGGTAGATATCCAGCAGAAGTCGCAATGCATTTTGTCTGTGGAACGGGTTTTCCCTGAGCTGCAGGAACAGGTTTTCGGCACGATCATACAGTCCTGCCTTCAGGTAGTCCTGTCCAAGCTCCAGCAGTGCCTGGCCTTTCTGATCCTTGCCCAGCGTCGGCCTGGCAATAAGATTCTGGTGGATCCTGATGGCGCGTTCCACTTCACCACGACGACGAAACAGGTTGCCCAGCGCCATATGGGTTTCGGCAGTTTCAGAATTGACTTCAAGAACCCTGACAAATACCTCAATAGCCTTGTCAGGCTGCTCATTAAGCAGAAAATTCAAGCCCTGAAAATAGGCAGAAGGCAATTCAACAGATGAATTCTTGCGCTCCCGGCGGGCAATCCACCAACCGGAAAATGCGGCAACGGGCAGCAGCAACCATAACAATTCAGCCTGACCCATCAATAAATGCCTCGATTACAGTGCATCGCGAATTGGCAAGGATCGTAATGCCGCGAGTTCCTGTTCGGCAGCCTGGACATCGCGCCGAGCCTTAGACAGGTTGCGTTGCAATGACAGGATACTCTTCAGGCTGGCCAGGTATCCGGCAATCACGCCAATGATCATCGAAATCAGGATCAACAATGATAGTGCGGCCTCCCACCTGAAACCGAAATAGTACTCAAGTGTAACTGGCTGGGAATTGTGCAACGTAAATGTTATGCCAACCATCAGCACGATAACGCTTGTAAGAATATAGAAAAACCTTTGCATTCGCTTGTGTCCCGTATCCCAAATCAGAATGTTTCAGACAAAAAAAACGGCATCATTATGATGCCGTCTTAATTAGCCTTGTCAATTCAGGCACCGCCGTTTACCCGATCACGCAATTCCTTGCCAGGCTTGAAGTGCGGTACATACTTGTCAGGAACATGCACCGCCGTGCCGGTCTTTGGATTGCGCCCTACTCTCGGCGGGCGGTAATGCAGCGAAAAACTGCCAAAACCGCGCACCTCGATTCGTTCCCCGGTGGCAAGGGCCGACGACATCTGCTCCAGCAACTCCTTGACCGCGAGTTCAACATCGCGATGTTCGAGTTGCGGCTGTCTTGCCGCCAACATTTCAATGAGTTCTGATTTTGTCATATCCCCATCCTGTTTTTCTGTTTCTGACAACCAATCAGGGCCCTTAATTAACCCGGGTTAAACGGACTAGCAATTAGTCTTCCGACTGACCACCCAGCTGCTCTTTCAGCTTGTCACCCAGCGTTACGCCGGTGCGAGCCGGCTTGCCACTGTACTGCTGAACCACTTCGCTTTCCTCGGCAAGATCCTTGGCCTTGATGGACAGGGAAATCTTGCGATTCTTGCGATCAATAGTGGTGATCTTGGCTTCAACTTCGTCACCTTCGTTCAGCATGGCGCGCGCATCTTCAACGCGATCCATGGACAGCTCGGACGCTCTCAGGTAGCCGTCCACTTCTTCTGACAACCTGATTACCGCGCCCTTGGCTTCTACAGATTCAACGGTACCGGTAACAATGCTGCCCTTGCCATGCTCGGCAACAAAGCTTGAAAACGGATCGCCTTCGATCTGCTTGACGCCCAGGGAAATACGTTCACGCTCGGCATCAACCGCCAGCACAACGGCTTCAATTTCGTCACCCTTCTTGAAATCGCGCACAGCTTCTTCGCCAGGACGGCTCCAGGACAGGTCACTCAGGTGAATCAGACCGTCAATTCCGCCATCCAGGCCCACGAAGATACCGAAGTCGGTAATGGACTTGATGGAACCCTTAACCGTGTCACCCTTGTTGTGGTTAACAGCAAAGTCTTCCCACGGATTGGACTTGCACTGCTTCATGCCCAGTGAAATGCGGCGGCGCTCCGGATCGATATCCAGGATCATGACTTCCACTTCATCGCCAACCTGGACTACCTTGCTCGGATGGATGTTCTTGTTGGTCCAGTCCATTTCGGATACATGCACCAGGCCTTCAATACCTTCTTCGATTTCAACAAATGAACCGTAGTCAGTGATATTGGTCACCTTGCCAAACAGGCGTGAACTTTCCGGGTAGCGGCGGGAAATATCTTCCCACGGATCGGAACCCAGCTGCTTCAGACCCAATGAAACGCGGTTACGATCACGGTCATAACGCAGAACCTTGGCTTCGATTTCGTCACCAATGTTCAGCAATTCTGAGGGATGCTTGACGCGCTTCCACGCCAGGTCGGTAATATGCAGCAGGCCATCAATGCCACCGAGGTCAACAAACGCACCGTAATCGGTAAGATTCTTGACCACGCCCTTGACGGTCTGGCCTTCTTCAAGATTGGACAGCAGTTCTTCGCGATCTGCGGACATTTCGGATTCAACCACGGCACGGCGTGAAACCACGACGTTGTTGCGGCGGCGATCGATCTTGATAACCTTGAATTCCAGTTCCTTGCCTTCAAGGTAACTGGGGTCACGAATAGGACGAACATCAACCAGCGAGCCCGGCAGGAACGCGCGGACATTGTCGATGGTAACGGTGAAACCGCCCTTGACCTTGCCGGTCATAACGCCGGTAACAATAGCCTCGGCTTCGAAAGCCTTCTCCAGGACACCCCAGGTCTTTTCACGAACCGCTTTTTCGCGAGACAGGCGCGTGGAACCGAAACCATCTTCAAGTTGATCGACGACGACTTCAACCTGGTCACCAACACTGACACTCAATTCACCGTTGGCGCCCTTGAATTCATAGGCAGGAATAACACCCTCTGATTTAAGCCCGGCAAATACCGTAACGTAATCGTCATTGACATCGATAACCTCACCAACAATCAGTTGGCCCGGTTTCATGTCGGAGGATTTCAGGCTTTCTTCAAAGAGTTCAGCAAAACTTTCGCTCATGGATTTGTACTCTGCGACCACTTGCCGGACTGGCTGCACAGGGTCGACTTGTTACAGTGCCCGATCATACCGTCGGGATTCGGTTGGCCCTGTATTCCAGGGCCGGTGACCGGGATCAGAAAGACTGCTGCGCAATTTCGCGAACCTTGGCCATCACCTCTTCTATGGTGAGTGACCCGGTGTCGATCACATGTGCATCGTCTGCCGGTCGCATGGGTGAGACTGGTCGGTTGGCATCGCGCTCGTCCCGCGCCCGAATCTCATCCACAAGGCGCGGAAGATTAACATCGAAACCCTTTTCCTTCAACTGCTTATAGCGCCTCTGACCCCGAATTTCGGCACTGGCAACGAGAAAAATCTTGGCCTGGGCATCAGGAAAAATGCGGCTACCCATGTCCCGGCCATCGGCCACAAGACCGGGGAATTGGCGGAATGCCCGCTGTTTGGCCAGCAATGCTTCGCGAACGGCCGGCAAGGCGGCTATTTTGGACGCGGCCGCCCCGGATTCTTCAGTTCGCAAGGCATCTCCGACGACACTGCCGTCAATCTCAACTTCGGTCAGGCTATCGGCTCCGGGCCGGAATATAATATTGACATCACCAGCCAATTGGGCCAACCGGGATTCATCGCCGTCCAGCAATCCCCTTCCGGCAGCAGCCCAACCCACGGCCCGGTACAGTGCACCGCTATCCAGCATATGCCAACCCAGCTCGGTAGCCAGCTGCTGACTGATGGTGCCCTTGCCTACACCCGACGGGCCGTCAATGGTAATGACCGGAACAGCACTCACCCGGCAGTCGCCTCGCGAACCAGGATTTGCAGGCCGGCTTCGCGTGCCAGCTCTGCATAAGTTGGAAATGACGTGGCCACATTGGCGCAGTCGTGAATAATAATGGGTGAATCCGCGTGCAACGCCGCCATGGAAAACGCCATAGCAATACGGTGATCGTCATGACTGTGCACTTCGCCGCCATGGATTTCGCCGCCACGAATAACGGCGCCGTCCACCAGTTCTTCCACATCAACACCCAGCACCTTCAGACCCTCGACCATAACTGCAATCCGGTCACACTCCTTGACCCGCAACTCGTCGGCACCGGTAATCCGGGTTTCGCCCCGGGCGCAGGCCGCGGCCACAAACAGCATGGGAAACTCGTCAATCGCCAAGGGCACCTGGTCCTCGGGCACGGTAATGCCTGTCAGTCGGCCACCACGCACACGAATATCCGCCACCGGCTCACCGCCGACAGTGCGCTCGTTCCGGAGTTCAAGATCCGCGCCCATAAGCTTCAATATATTAAGTACACCGATCCGGGTCGGATTGATACCGACATGCTGCAGCAGCAGGTCAGACCCCGGGGTCATGGCGGCACCCACCAGGAAAAACGTTGCCGATGAAATATCGGCTGGCACATCAATCTTGCAACCGCGCAGACTGCCACCGGCTTGCAGGCTCATGCTACTGCCTGTCGTTTTTACCGGGTAGCCAAAGCCGTTGAGCATGCGCTCGGTATGATCGCGCGTCGGTGCCGGTTCAGTTACCGAGGTCTCGCCCTCGGCATACATGCCGGCCAGCAACAGGCAGGATTTGACCTGGGCACTGGCCATGGGAAGCTGATAACGAATACCCTTTAACTTGCTGCCACCGTGGATTCTGAGTGGTGGCCTGCCGCCTTCATTGGTAACGATTCTTGCACCCATGAGCGCCAATGGCTCGGTAACGCGCGCCATCGGTCGCTTGCTCAGGGAAACATCACCGATCAGCTCGCTATCGAAATTCTGCCCGGCCAATACTCCGGACATCAGGCGCATGGCTGTACCCGAATTTCCCATGTCCAGCGCTGCAGTCGGCGCTTTCAGCCCATGCATGCCAACGCCATGTATGACCAGTCGACCGTTATCCGGGCCCTGCATTTGCACACCCATGGCGCGAAACGCACCGATAGTGGCCAGCACATCATCACCCTCGAGCAGGCCATCCACCTCGGTGACACCTTCCGCCAATGATCCCAGCATGACGGAACGATGCGATATGGACTTGTCACCGGGCACCCGCAGGCTGCCCTGCAACACGCCACCCGGCTGTACTTCAAAATTAATCAGCTTGCTGCTCATGTTTCTTTCTTGCGATTCAAAAAGTATTCATCGCGCGCATGCTTGGCGCGATGGAAGGTGTCACGCAATGCATCGCCATCACGCGACTGTATCATCTGGATAATATCATCCAGGTTATCACGATAATCGGTCAGCACCCTGGTGAGCGCGTGACGATTATGGAGACTGATATCACGCCACATATCCGGTGAACTGGACGCAATACGGGTAAAGTCCCGGAAACCACCGGCAGCAAATCGGAATATCTCCCGATGATTGTCCTGCCTGACCAGCAAGTCCACCAGCGCGTAGGCCAGTACATGCGGCGCATGACTGCAGGCGGCCATGACCTCGTCGTGATCCGCCGCATCCATGGTTTCGACACGAGCGCCTGTCACCTCCCACATGGTTTCAATACGGGCGACAGCAACCGGGTCGGTTTCTTCAACCGGGGTCAGAATAACATTGTGATTGTCAAACAACTCTGCAAATGATGCCTCAATACCGGAATGCTCGGTACCGGCAATGGGGTGCCCGGGAACAAAACAGGAAAAAGCGTTGCCAAGCCTCGCGCGCGCGCACTGAATTATATCCTGCTTGACCGAGCCCACATCGGTAATCACCATGTCTTCATGAATGACCGGCAACAATTCCGCGAATACCTGCTCGATAACGCCCACCGGTGTGGCCACTACAACAACATCAGCATCTTCTGCTGCTTCAGCAATACTTATACAGCCACGATCAATGACGCCCAGGTCAACGGCCTTCTGGATATTTCCCGGGTGCCGGCTGTAGCCGACAACCTCGTCAACCGCGTCCGCTTCGCGTAAGGCGCGGGCGAGTGAACCGCCAATCAGCCCTGTTCCGATAATCGCCAGACGTTCAATTGTTGCGGTCATGGTTACAGTTTTCCGGTTAGCTCAACACGGTTTCCAGCGCGGCAAGAAAACGCTGGTTTTCTTCCTGTGTGCCAACAGTGACGCGCAAATGATTGGGCATTTCATAATTGGCAACAGGACGGACAATCACGCCTTGCTGCAACAGCGCCTTGAATACCGGTGCCGCTTCCCGGGCAACATCCACGCAGACAAAATTTCCGACTGATTCAATATAATCCAGCCCAAGCTTCCGAAAGCCCTCGACAAGCTGTTGCATACCAGCCTTATTGATCGCTACTGATTGTTCCAGGTACGCATTATCTGCAAGCGCAGCTTCGGCTGCAGCCAGTGCCAGGGCATTGACATTAAAAGGTTGGCGTACACGGTTTAACAAATCCGCCACCTCAACACTGGACAAGGCATAACCCACACGCAAGGCCGCAAGCCCATAGGCCTTTGAGAATGTTCGCGTGACCACCAGGTTGGGATAATCCGCCAGCCACGCAATACTGTCGGGATAGCCGGGTTCGTCAACGTATTCCGCGTAAGCCTCGTCAAGCACAACAACCACATGATCAGGTACCGCATCCAGGAATGCGCTCAGTTCCGTTTCGTTCAGCCAGGTACCGGTCGGATTATTGGGATTGGCGATAAACACCAGGCGCGTCGTGTCAGTGATGGATGCCAATAGCGCATCCAGGTCATAACCCCAGTGCCGCGCCGGCACAACTACAGGATTGGCACCTACCGCCATGGCGGCAATAGGATAAACAGCAAACGCATGCCGGGAAAAAACCACGTCCAGACCGGGGCCGGCGAACACTCGCGCCAGCAACTCAAGCACGTCATTGGATCCGTTACCCAAGGTAATGCGGTTTTGATCAACATTGTAGCGCCGGGCCAGCACTTGCTTCAGTCGAAACCCATTGCCATCCGGGTAACGGGAACTTTCAGGCAAGGCGGCCTGCATGGCGCTCACCGCCTTGGGTCCGGGACCCAGAGGATTTTCATTGGATGCCAGCTTGATGATATTGGTAATACCCAGTTCACGCTCAAGCTCATCTACCGGTTTCCCGGGCTGGTAAGCCTGCAAATCACAAATACCTGGTTGAGCCAACGAAAAAGGATCGAATGCCATGATTACAATACTGCCTTGGGATAGGAGCCCAGCAACTTCAGGAATGCAGCCTGCTCTTCCAGGTCGGCAAGGGCCGCGGCAATCTTCGGATTCCTGTGATGGCCCTCGATATCCAGGAAGAACACGTACTCCCACATGCCCTTGCGCGACGGACGCGATTCAATGCGCGTCATGCTGATCTTGTGCCTGGACAATGGCATCAACAGATCCGCGAGGCCACCGGGACGATTCTTGCACGATACCAGCAGGCTGGTTTTGTCATCGCCGCTTGGTTCGGTTTCCTGCTTGCCGATTATCAGGAACCGGGTGGTATTGTCCGGTTCATCCTCAATGTTGGCGACAAGAATGTTGAGTTTGTAAAGTTGCGCTGCTGATTCACTTGCTATAGCCGCTACTTCCGGATCACTGCTGGCGATCATTGCCGCTTCGGCGTTGGTGCCGGCGGCGACGCGCTCGATACCGGGGAGGTTGGCATCCAGCCATTCACGACACTGTGCCAGTGACTGGCGATGCGAGACCACGCGCTTGATGGCGGAGAGTTCTGTGCTCTTGCTCAGAAACTGGTGATGAATGCGCAATTCGACTTCACCGCAAATATAAAGCGATGAACCCATGAAGCTGTCCAGCGTGTGACTGACTACGCCTTCCGTGGAATTCTCAATAGGTACTACACCGAAAGGAGTGGTGCCCGCCTCAACCTCGCGAAAGACTTCATCGATGGCATTGAGCGGCAGGGTTCGGACTGAATGACCAAAATGTTTGAGCGCCGCTTCCTGTGTATAGGTGCCCTCCGGCCCCAGGAACGCGATGAGCTGTCTGGATTCCAGCGCCAGGCACGCGGACATAATCTCTCGAAACAACCGGGCCATTTCTTCATCGGCTAGCGGACCATTATTGTTCTTGAGTATGCGCCTGAGCACCTGGGCTTCGCGCTCCGGCCGATAATAGGCGCTGCTGCCGCTTTCCTGTTTGACCAGCGCCACTTCCTGGGCACAGGCGGCACGTTCACTGATCAGCTCAAGGATTTTTTCATCCAGACCGTCAATGCGTTCACGTAATTGCTTGAGTCGATCATCCATGCTCACAGGCTCACCCGTTCACCCTGTTATGATCTCGTTAGCTGTTGCCAATCAGCCCGCGATGACGCGAACTGACCTGATTCCATCAATGGCGGCAATGGCGGCAATTACCGATTGCGGTACTTCACTGTCCACATCCACCAGCGTATAGGCCATTTCACCACGCGAGCGATTTACCATATCGTGAATATTCAGCCCGGCATCAGCCACAGCGGTTGAAATCTGGCCCAGCATGGCCGGCTTGTTTTCATTGGCAATCACGATACGAAAATCGGTTTCTCTCGAAACCACTACTTCCGGGAAATTGACCGAATTGCGGATGTTGCCATTTTCCAGGAAATCACTGACCTGGTCAGCCACCATAATGGCACAGTTTTCCTCTGCCTCTCCAGTGGAAGCGCCCAGATGAGGCAAAGCAATGACCTTTGCATGATTCTTCAGAAGATTACTGGGGAAATCACAGGCATAACCGCGCAGGTTTCCAGCATCCAGTGCGGCAACCACAGCCATGTCGTCAACAACGCCGTTGCGGGCGAAATTGAGTACGACCGCGTCTTTTTTCATCAGCTTGATGGTATCGGCATTGATCATGTTGCGGGTTGCATCAACCAGCGGAACATGGAAAGTGACGAAGTCGACTTCGCGCAGCAGTTCTTCAATATTGGCCGCCTTGTCTACATTGGCGGACAATTGCCATGCACCTTCAACCGTAATGCCGGGATCAAAGCCGATGACCTTCATGCCCAGGGCAATGGCTGCATTGGCGACATAACGTCCTATTGCACCCAAGCCTACTACGCCCAACGTACGCCCGGGCAACTCGTAGCCGGCATAATTCTTTTTGCCCGCCTCGGTCGCCTTGCCGATTTCTTCATCCGTACCTTCAAGGCTACGGGCAAAATCCCAGGCCGGCCCGATGTTTCGACAAACCATCAGCATGGCCGCAAGCACCAGTTCCTTCACAGCGTTGGCATTGGCGCCAGGCGCGTTGAATACCGGGATGCCGAGGCCGCTCATTTTTTCAACAGGTATGTTGTTCACGCCGGCGCCGGCGCGCCCAACCGCCTTTAACGACGCTGGCAGCTCCATGTCATGCATTTTGAAAGATCGCAACAGGATGGCATCCGGATCAGAAACAGTGTTGCCGATTTCATACTTGTCTGACGGAAGGCGACCAAGGCCCTTCTCGGAAATATTGTTCAAGGTCTGGATCTTGTGCACGGCCTTAACCTTTCTCAGACTGGAATTGCTTCATGTAATCGACCAACACATCAATACCTTCTTCCGGCATGGCGTTATAAATACTGGCACGCATGCCACCGACCGAGCGATGACCCTTGAGCTGTACCAGCCCGGTCTTTGCCGCGCCATCCAGAAAATCCTTGTCGAGCGCTTCGTCGACAAGAATAAAGGGCACATTCATCAGCGAGCGCGCATCCTTTTGTACCGGGTTGCGATAAAAACCGCCGGACGCATCAATAGCATCATAAAGCTTGCCGGCCTTGCGCTTGTTGATTTCCGCCATGGCCTTTACACCGCCCTGCTTCTTGATCCATTGAAACACCAGGCCGGCCATGTACCAGGCAAAGGTTGGCGGCGTGTTGTACATTGAATCGTTATCCGCATGAATCTTGTAATGCAGCATTGGCGGCACGTTATCACCGGCGAGATCCAGCAGGTCTTCACGAATAATAACAATGGTCAGACCGGCCGGCCCGATATTCTTTTGTGCACCGGCGTAAATCACACCGTACTTGCTGACGTCGATCGCGCGGGACAAAATGCTTGACGACATGTCTGCCACCAACGGCACATCCCCGGCTTCCGGAGTCCAGTTGAATTCAACACCGGCGATAGTTTCGTTGGGCGTATAGTGCAGGTAGGCAGCATCCTTGTTGAGCTTCCACCCGGACTGCGGCGGCAGGGTTGTGAACTTGTCAGCACTGGTATCAACTACCACGTTTGCATCACAATGACGCTTCCCTTCAGCAACAGCCTTCTTGGACCAGTGCCCGGTATAGGCATAGTCGGCCGTGGTTTTGTCGCCAAGAAGATTCATAGGCACCATGGTGAACTGGCTGGATGCGCCGCCCTGCAGGAACAGGACCTTGTAGTTATCAGGAATAGCCATGATTTCGCGCAGGTCTTTTTCTGCCTGTGCCGCAATGGACATGAACTCCTTGCCTCGATGGCTCATTTCCATCACCGAGACACCCGACCCCTGCCAGTCAAGCAGTTCATCATGCGCCTGTTGCAGGACAGCTTTAGGCAATACAGCAGGACCGGCACTGAAATTAAATACTCTGGACATTTTTCCTGTACTCACCGAAAAAATTGAAAATTGTTCAGGACAACGAACGACGGAACTAGTCTTCGGATGAGGAATCCTCTGACTCGTCCTCGGTCTCGACAATATTGTCCATACCTACCAGGCGTTCGCCTTCTCCCAGGCCAATCAACCTGACTCCCTGCGTGTTTCGACCCATGATCGACACTTCGGCGACGCGCGTGCGAATCAACGTGCCGCCACTTGTTATCAGCATGATCTCGTCATCATCGGCAACCAGTGTCGCGCCTACGCCTTCACCACACTTGCCGCCGGTTTGCGTGGAAATAACGCCTTGGCCACCGCGCTTGTGAATCGGGAACTCGGAAATCGGCGTGCGCTTGCCATACCCGAGGCTGGTGCCTACCAGGATTGCGTGATTCTCATGGTCCGGCGACGAAATAATCTGGGAAATAACAGATTGATCATCCTTGAGCAGAATACCGCGAACACCGCGGGCGTTTCGACCCATTGGTCGCACATCCAGCTCGTGGAAACGAATCACCTTGCCGGCATCGGTAAACAGGAAAATATCGCAATCGCCCCGCGTCAGGCCAACACCCACAAGATGATTACCTTCAGCGAGATCAAGCGCGATAATGCCACTGCTGCGCGGACGGGAGAAATCCGTCAGGGCTGTTTTCTTGACCGTGCCATCCGAGGTGGCCATGAATACAAAGTGACCTTCGGTATATTCACGAATAGCCAACACCGCGTTAACCTGCTCACCCTGATCCAGCGGCAAAAGATTGACGATAGGCTTGCCACGGGCACCGCGACTGGCCTGCGGAATCTCATACACCTTTAGCCAATACGCCTTGCCGCGGCTGCTGAAGCACAATAATGTGTCGTGGGTGTTGGCAATGAACAGCTTATCGACAAAATCCTCTTCTTTCATGGTCGTCGCCGATTTACCGCGACCTCCACGGCGCTGGGCGCGATACTCGCTGAGCGGCTGTGCCTTGACATAACCTGCATGAGACAGCGTGACCACCACGTCCTCCTCGGCGATCAAATCTTCAAGATTGAGATCAATCTCGGACTGGAGAATTTCGGTACGGCGGGCATTGCCAAACTGGTCGCGCACGGCAATCAGTTCATCGCGAATAACCTGCATCAGGCGCTCGGGGTTCCGCAGAATATCCAGAAGATCCACGATCCTGGCGAGCAACTCGCGGTATTCGCTGTGAATCTTTTCCTGCTCAAGGCCGGTCAAGCGATGCAGGCGAAGATCCAGAATTGCCTGTGCCTGTGCTTCCGACAAGCGATAGCCGGACTGCAACAAACCAAAATCCTGGCCCAGCTCGTCAGGCCGTGACAGGTTCCTGTCGCTGTCAGCGAGCATGGCAATCACGCCACCGGCCGCCCAGGTGCGCGCCATCAATTCAAGCTTCGCCTCTGCCGGGTCCTTGGCCTTGCGAATCAGGGCGACAACATCATCAATACTTTCCAGGGCAACGGCCAGGCCTTCAAGCAGGTGGGCACGCTCACGGGACTTGCGTAAGTCAAACAGGGTACGGCGTGTTACCACTTCGCGACGATGGCGAACAAAACACTCGAGAATGTCCTTGAGACCAAACGTACGTGGCTGGCCGTTTTCCAGCGCCACCATGTTGATACCAAAAACACTCTGCATGGCAGTGTGCTGATACAGGTTGTTCAGCACAACATCCGCCACCTCGCCACGCTTAAGCACAATAACCATGCGCATACCGGACTTGTCAGACTCGTCACGCAGTTCGCTGATACCCTCGAGTTTGCCTTCCTTAACCAGGTTGGCAATTTTTTCAAGCAACCTTGCCTTGTTAACCTGGTACGGCAATTCGGTTACAACGATTTGCTGGCGATCATTCTTGAGGTCTTCGAACTCGACACGAGCGCGCACATAGATTCGCCCACGACCGGTCCGGTAGGCCTCATGAATTCCCTTGGTACCATTGATAATGGCAGCCGTCGGAAAATCCGGCCCCGGCAGGTGTTCCATCAACCCGGCAATATCGATATCGGGATTGTCAATCAGCGCCAGGCAGGCGTTGACCACTTCGTTAAGGTTATGCGGCGGAATATTGGTCGCCATGCCCACGGCAATGCCGGCCGAACCATTGATAAGCAGGTTGGGCAGGCGCGTGGGCAAAACATCCGGAATCTGTTCGGTGCCGTCATAGTTTGGCGAGTAATCGACGGTTTCTTTTTCAAGATCGGCGAGCAGCTCATGGGCGATTCGCGCCATGCGAATTTCGGTGTAACGCATGGCTGCCGGCGCATCGCCGTCGATTGAGCCAAAGTTACCCTGGCCGTCCACCAACGGGTGACGCATGGAGAAATCCTGCGCCATGCGAACAATGGTGTCATAGACGGCTGAGTCACCGTGCGGGTGATATTTACCAATGACATCACCGACAACGCGGGCGGATTTTTTGTAGGCCTTGTTCCAGTCGTTGGACAGCTCGTGCATGGCGAACAGCACGCGCCGATGCACAGGTTTCAGGCCATCACGCACATCCGGCAGCGCGCGACCAATGATCACGCTCATGGCGTAGTCCAGATAGGACTGCCGCATCTCGTCTTCGAGATTGACCGGTATGGTTTCTTTGGCGAACTCTTCTGTCATGAAGTCCTGCTGGCAGCAACAGCACCCCTCACTCCCGGTTCAGGGTTGTCGCATCAATCATTCAACAAATTCAGGCCGTCCAGCTGAACCGTTTGGCGCTGGTTATCGCCTGGAAAATCGGAACACTTCTGGCCCGCCTGATACCACTTGCTCTACCGGGAAGCCGGAAGCAAAAGACCGGTTTTGCCCCGTTTTTTATCCTTGATGGGTGGCAACACCGGCTCGAATTTCGCTGGCGATTTTATCATGAACCGGTGCACCACTACACCATTATTTGGTGAAAACAGCGCAGATTCAGCCGGCCATCATGGCAGCCATTTTTTCCGTCGTTGGCTGCTCAACTACTCCTTTTTCGGTGACAATAACATCCACCAGCTCCGCCGGTGTCACGTCAAATGCCGGGTTCCAGGCGCCGGCACCTTCAGCCGCAATACGCTGACCACCACATCCCAGCACTTCGGACTCGGCACGAGCTTCGATAGGAATTTCATCTCCGGTCGCTGTCGCCATATCCACCGTTGTCGTAGGTGCCACTACCATGAACTTGACGCCATGATGCCGCGCATTGACGGCCGCCGAATAGGTGCCAATCTTGTTGGCCACGTCACCGTTGGCGGCAATGCGATCTGAACCCACGATTACCCAGTTCACCTGCCCCAATTTCATCAAATGGGCAGCGGCGCCGTCCGCAAGCAGGGTTACCGGGATCCGGTCCTGCACAAGCTCCCAGGCTGTCAGCCGGCTGCCCTGCAGCCATGGCCGGGTCTCATCGGCAAACACTCGATCAATTTTTCCGTCAGCAACGCCGTAACGGATCACGCCAAGAGCGGTACCAAAGCCGCCGGTGGCCAACGAGCCGGTGTTGCAATGGGTTAACACACCCGAGCCGGGCGCGATCAAGGCGCTACCCAGGCGACCCATTTCACGGTTGAAGGCAATGTCATCCTGGTGAATCCGGCCGGCCAGGGTTTCCAGGACTGCTACCGGGTCACCCTCGATGGCGGCAAATTGTCCGCGCATGAATTCGACCGCCCAGCGCAGGTTTATTGCTGTTGGCCTGGCCTCGATCAGGCGATCCAGATCGGCGGAAATGGTCTGCTTCCAGGCGTCTCCTGAGCGCTGATAGTGGTCTCGCGCTGCCAGTACGACGGCGTATGCCGCGGTGATGCCGATTGCCGGGGCGCCGCGCACCACCATATCGGTAATCGCCTGCGCTGCCTGCCCGATCTCGTCATAGTCAAGCCAGTGCTCTTTGGCGGGCAGCACGCGCTGGTCGAGCAGGCGCAAGCGGCCGCCCTCCCAGGCAACGGGTCGAACCCGGTCAAACCGGGACAAATCAGGATGTTTATGTTGGCTAGTCATGGCAGCGAATCATACTTCGGTTGGCGCAAAAGTCACGCCCGCAAGCCATGTATTACGCAGGACAGTCCGGGATATTACCGGGAGCCGGAATCCGCCGTGGTCCGCGACACAATCGCGCAGATATTCCGGGCATGTTTTCGCATTTCGTCACCGCTTCCGGGATTTTCAGCGATAGCTCGTGCTGCCGTTTCCACCTGTTTCAGATGCGTACTCAGGTTACCGGCAAGCGCTTCAATGCTGCCGCCGAGCTCGACAAAATAATCATTGGGGCGCAACGGTACAACGCAACGAAAACATCCGCCGGCAAGATCATGCACCGCCTTGATATACCGGTACACCGGCCCGGCGACACGATGTGCATATCGTAACAGCAGGAACCCGACCAGCACGATGTTGACAACGTACAGTGCCAGAATCACAGGCCACTGGCTTGCCAGCAGCCTCGACATCAACCCCCAGGTCAGGTCAGTTGTCGGTGATCCCAACTCATCAATCAACACGTACTGGCCGATAATGAAATAATTTACCCAGAAGGCAATGGGTACTATCAATACAATCGCCGACAACTCCATTCCAAATCGTGGCTGGAATCGTTTGTCGATCAGAAAGTTCCTGAGCTTGCGCATGGTGGACCACTCGAATATCCGTAATCAAAAATGCCGAAGGCTCCGGCATCACTGTTTTATTTGTCAGCTTTATTTGTCAGCGTCTATGAACCGGTTTGGTAGCCGGCCAGTATGGATTTGATTTTGGCTATCTGGATTTTCGCGTCCTGATCAGCACTTTTCTCGCCCTGCTCTTCCAGTCGCGATGCTGCAGCCTGGAGCTCCCTGAAGGTATCAGCATAATGATCTGAAAGCCGGTTTATGCTTTCACCGAGATTTTCAAAATAATCATTTTTTCGTAACTTGATACGGGCACTCAGATCACCACCTGCCATGGAGGTAAGAGTTTCGGTAAAACGATAAACCGGGCCCGCAATTCGATGGGTATAGAAGATAATGAACAAATAAATCAAACCAAAATTCACAAGATAGACAACAACCATGAGTAACCACTGCCGTTGAATCAGGGCGCCGATTACGCCCCAACTGCTGTTTGCCATCCCCGCTGCTGCATTTTGTGCCAGCGCATATTGACCAAGCACATAAAAGTCTGCCCAAACCACCAGGGGTACGAGCAGCACTACCACCATCAATTCAAGCGCCAGGCGCATCTGGAACTTGCGATCAACAAGATATTGCTTACGCTTAATCATTTATCTCCCCCTGAGAACTTGACTGGCAGTACCACTGACCCACAACCGGGAATGATCAGCATTATCGTTACCGCCTGATTCTATCCATTTCTTTATTAATATTTTTAGTTAGTTTACGCCTGATGCCAGGTCGTGACAAGGCACTGCAAGTACGCTCCGGGTACGGGTCAAACCGGGTGATTTGGCCGGGAATTTCGGTATACTGCCGCCACTTTCACTACTAAAAATACCCTGAAACCGGACAACAATGACAAAAATCGACCGCCTGATTATCGCCAGCTGGATTGTTACCGCGGACAACGACAACCGGGTGCTTACCGATCATTGCATTGCCGTGAACAACGGCCGCATTGTTGACCTGGTTCCGCGGGACGAAGCAACAACACGCTTTACCGCTGGCGAAATCGTAGACCGAACGGGTTACGCCCTGATTCCGGGACTGATCAACGCCCACACCCATGCCAGCATGACGCTGTTTCGGGGCCTGGCCGATGACCTGGCGCTGATGGACTGGCTGCAAAACCATATCTGGCCTGCCGAGGCGCGCTGGGTCAGCCCGGCATTTGTGCGTGACGGTGCCGAACTGGCTGTCGCCGAAATGCTGCGCAGCGGCACCACTTGCTTTTGTGATATGTATTTCTTCCCCGAAGACGTCGCCCATATTGCACTCAATACCGGTATACGTGCCGTAATCGGCATGATCATGATCGATTTCCCCAGCGCCTATGCCCAGACCGCTGATGAGTACCTGAGCAAGGGCCTGTCCCTGCACGACGATCTGCGTGCCTCCGAGCTTGTTAAAACAGCGTTTGCGCCGCACGCCCCCTATACCGTTTCCGATGCGCCGCTTGGACGCATTGCCATGTACGCTGATGAACTGGACATCCCGGTTACCATGCATGTTCATGAAACTGCTCATGAAGTTGAAGAAGCGCAAAACCAGGTCGGCAAACGGCCGATTCAGCGACTACAGGAAATCGGCTTGCTGAATCCACGACTCAATGCGGTACACATGACCCAGATCAATGATGACGAAATCAGCTTGCTTGCCGATAGCGGTGTTCATGTAGTGCACTGCCCTGAATCCAACCTGAAGCTGGCCAGCGGCTTCTGCCCGGTCCAAAAACTCCTTGATGCCGGCGTCAATGTCGCGCTGGGTACCGATGGCGCCGCCAGCAACAATGACCTCGATATGCTCGCCGAAATGCGAACCGCGGCATTACTGGCAAAAGGCGTGGCAGGAAACCCCAGCGCAGTTCCGGCCATGACCGCACTACGCATGGCCACCATTAATGGCGCCAAAGCCCTAGGACTTGAAGAGGAAACCGGATCACTGGAACAAGGCAAGGCAGCCGATATCGTCGCTGTCAGGCTGGATACACTGGAAACGCAGCCGGTGTATGACCCGGTTTCACAGATTGTCTACAGTGCCGGACGCGAACACGTGGCTGACGTCTGGGTAGCCGGCGAACACTTGCTGAAAGAAGGCAAATTGACCACCCTGAATGAAACGGAATTATTGAACAAGGCCCGACACTGGCGTGGTAAAATCGCCGAAACCCCTTCTTCGGAGTAATGCCGTATGACGAGCAATAACGTCGATTACGCTGAAATTGCCAAATTTGAAGAACTGGCCTCACGCTGGTGGGATGCTGGCAGTGAATTCAAGCCGCTGCACGACATCAACCCTTTGCGCCTGGATTTTATTGATGTACGTGTTGGCTTGTCCGGGAAACAGGTGCTGGACGTCGGCTGCGGCGGCGGCATTTTGTCGGAAAGCATGGCGGTGCGAGGCGCTGCCGTTACCGGCATTGATATGGGTGAAGCGCCGCTGGCCGTGGCCAGGCTGCACCTGAAAGAATCCGGACAACAAGTGGACTACCAACGCATTACCGTGGAAGAGCTGGCCGATCAAAGACCGGGCAGTTTCGACGTGGTCACCTGCATGGAAATGCTGGAACACGTTCCGGAACCGGCGTCGACCATTGCTGCCTGCAAGCGCCTGGTAAAGCCTGGCGGGCACGTGTTCTTTTCCACCATCAATCGCAATCCCAAGGCATGGCTTTTTGCAATCGTCGGTGCCGAGTACATCCTGCGCATGTTGCCCAAGGGTACGCACGATTACCGAAAATTGATCAAGCCGTCCGAACTGGGCCGATGGGCGCGCCAGGCGGGTCTGGATGTGCGCGAACTCACCGGTATGCACTACAACCCGTTTTCAGGGCAATACCGCCTGGGTGACGGCGTCGATGTGAACTACCTGGTGTATACAGTACGCGCCACGGACAGCTAATCCGGCGGAAACACGACACATTCCCTTGATCGATAAACATCAACTTCGCAGCATTCTTTTCGATCTGGATGGCACGTTTGCCGATACGGCACCAGACCTGGCCGCGGCATTGAATGCCGTACTGGCCAGGCACGGAAAAGCCACTCTCCCCTACGAAATAATCAGGCCGGTTGCGTCGCATGGCGGGATTGCGCTGATCAAACTTGGTTTCGGGATTGAAGAAAACCATGACCATTTTGAATCGCTGCGCCAGGAGTTCCTCGATTACTACCAGGAGAATCTGTGCCGCGAAACCCGGGTGTTTCCGGGAATTCATGAGCTCCTGAATCATATTGAATCATCGGGACAGAACTGGGGTATTGTCACCAACAAACCCGCTTTCCTGACCGACCCACTCATGCTGACACTGGGTTTTGACGCGCGCGCTGCCTGCATAATCAGTGGCGACACCCTGCCGACCCGCAAACCGCACCCGGCTCCCATGCTGCTGGCCTGCGGCCAGGCCGGCAGCACTCCGGAGCAGTGCCTTTATATTGGCGATGCCCGCCGCGATATCGAGGCCGGTCGCAATGCCGGGATGCTGACAGCGCTGGCCAACTGGGGTTATATCGGCCAAGATGATCGGCCCGGACAATGGGGTGCTGATTTGCAGTTTACCAATCCCGGTGAACTGCTCGACTGGTTACGATAATGTATGGACTGACGCATTCCGACTGGCTGATAATTTCTGCGCTGGGCGCCTTTGTTATTGGAGGCCTGATGGGCATGCTCATCAGCCGCCTGGCACTGCAACACCGCATCACCGAGTTGTCGACCCGTCTTGCGGTCAACGCAGATGCTGCGGATGCCATGGAAAAAACTTTTGGCAGCCTGGCCACCGAAGCCTTGCGCCAGAGCAACAAGCAATTCCTTCAGCTGGCGGAACAGTCGCTGCACCAATTTCATATTCGCGCCCAGGGTGATCTCGGCCAAAAGGAAAAAGCCATTGAGAACCTGCTGAAACCAATACAGGAAGCCCTGAAAAAAACCGAGCAGCAGATGCATGACATCGAGAAAGACCGAAAAGAAGCCTACGGCGCCCTAAATAACCATCTGCAAAGCATGGCCAGCACCCAGCAACAATTGCAACTGGAAACCCGCAACCTGGTACAGGCCCTGAAACGACCGGAAGTACGGGGCCAATGGGGTGAATTGACCTTGCGTCGCCTGGTCGAACTGGCCGGCATGGTTGAGCACTGCGACTTTTTTGAGCAGGAGCAGGTCAAAGTCGAAGATGGCGCCTTGCGACCCGACCTGATCGTGCGACTGCCTGGCGGCCGCGAGATCGTAGTGGATGTGAAAACCCCGCTGGATGCCTACCTGAAAGCCATTGAAGCTGTAGACGACAATGCCCGCGCGGACGCACTGCTGCAACATACCCGTAACGTCAAGGAACGTATCCGCGAACTGGCAAGCAAGCGCTACTGGAGCCAGTTCTCGCAGGCGCCCGACTTTGTCGTATTGTTTATTCCCGGTGACCAGTTTCTCAGCGCCGCACTCGACCTGGATCGGGGCCTGCTGGAATACGCCTTGCAACAAAAAATTATCCTGGCCACCCCTACCAGCCTGGTTGCACTGCTGCGCGCGGTGGCCTACGGCTGGCGCCAGGAACAGCTTGCCGAAAATGCCGATCAAATCCGCACCACCGGCAGCGAACTTTACCGCCGCCTGGGTACATTTTCAGAACACTTGGGCAAATTAGGCAAATCCCTGGACGCGGCTGTCGGTGCATTCAACAAAACCGTGGGCTCGTATGACTCCAAGGTATTACCCGGGGCACGCAAACTCACTGAATTAGGCGTTGAAGAAAGCAAATCCCTTACCACGGTTGATCAAATTGAAAAAACCCCGCGAGAAGTGGAAGACCGCCAATCTTCCTGAAATGCGTCTACACTAGAGGGACAGGCAAGGGGCAGGTCAATCCAGTACCATAACTTGCTCCAGGCCATAGCCCGGACAAGGAACCAGAACCAGAGCGTACCTAGTATCGGGCACGCGCCCGAACGAGACTATGAACACGAACAACTCAACAGGCAGCAGCAATGATCGCCCCTATGTTCTCGTCGCCGAGGACTCGCCCACCACGCGCGTGGTCATTGAGCGCCATCTCAAGCAGTATTTCGACCTGATCACCGCGGCAGACGGGCAGGAAGCGTGGGATTTGATCCGTAGCGACAACAACATTGAGCTGGTTATCACCGATATCAATATGCCGAGAATGACAGGTATCGAATTATTACAGCTCATTCGGTCAGCCGACGATGACCGCATTTCTTCCATGCCGGTATTCATCATGACCAGCGCCGATGACGACGAAGCCGACAAGCACCAGGCATTGGACCTGGGTGCCAACGATTTTATTACCAAGCCGATCAACCCTATTGTTCTGCGTGCGCGAGTCAATGTGCACCATCGCCTGGCCAGGGCCACCAGGGAGCTGCAACAAACTGAATCCGGGGGCAAACCTGATCACCAGGGCCACTTTATCCAGGATGCCGACAAGTTCAGGGAAACCGCCAATCACGAAGTTGAAACGGCGGGCAAGGACAATACCAACCTGTCACTGCTGCTTGTCCAGATTGATTTGTACGACGAGCTGCGCGATGCCTACTCTGCCGGCGAACTTGGTTCCATTGAGACCAATGTTGGCGCACAACTTGCCCGCATCCTTCGCGGCATCGACACGGGCGCCAAAACAGGCGACGGTCAATTCACCGTATTACTTCCCGGTACGCGTCGACTGGGCGCGGCCGTGGTTGCTGAACGCATTCGAAAAAATATCGAGGCACTGGATATTGACCTTGACGGAAAGTCGGCATCGGTGACGATCAGTGTGGGGCTGGCATGCATTTCAACAGAAGATGCAGAAAACTATGATGCACTGATATCCATTTGTGACAAACGTGTTCAATTGGCCCAGGAGCTTGGATACAACCGAATCTGTGTTGACGATGAAGGTCGAACCAACTTTTCACGGCCTGGCAGTCATTCCTGATGACCATCACCGCTGCTGACAATCACGCCCGGTATCAACACCAGGCAGACAGTCATTATGAAAACTTTCCGGTCGCATCCTGGCTGCTGCCCCCTGCACTGCGTCACCCGGTTTCAGTTATTTATGCCTTTGCCCGCAACGCAGATGACTTCGCCGACGAAGGTGATATGGGTCGGGAAGAAAGACTGGCGAAACTGGATGATTACCGGAACAGGCTGTACCGGATTCAGCGCAATGAACCGGTTAATGACCCGCTGTTTCCGGAACTCAAAAAGGTCATTGATGCTTACGACCTGCCTTACCAGGCATTCCATGACCTGCTATCAGCTTTTTCCCAGGATGTTGATACCAGTCGATACCCGAGCCGGGAAACGCTGCTCGATTACTGCAGTCGTTCAGCCAATCCAGTCGGTTTGCTGTTACTGCACCTGGTCAAGCGCATCGATCCACAAGCTGTTCAGGAATCCAATGCCATTTGTTCGGCCCTCCAGATAATCAACTTCCTCCAGGATATTTCCGTTGATTATGAGAAAGGCAGGATTTATTTGCCATTAAATGAGCTTGAACAGTTTGGTATCGCCGAACATCACATTGCCGGACGGATATTTGATGACAACTGGCGGCGCTTCATCAGCTTCCAGCTGGACCAGGTGGAACAGCTTATGCGGTCCGGCGCGCTCCTGCCTTGCCGCTTGCCCGGTCGCATGAAATACGAGATCCGGGCCACTGTTGTCAGCGGCTTGCAGGTCATAAAACTGTTGCGCAAACGAAACCGGGCCGGGTTTACCAACCAGCCGCGACTTCGACTGCCAGACTGGGTTATGATCGCATTCAAGACGATTTTCTATCCCTGCAAATGACACCCGACGAATATTGCCAGCAAAAAGCCGGATCCAGCGGCTCAAGCTTTTACTACAGCTTCCTGTTTCTGCCGCCAGTCCAGCGGCAGGCAATGACAGCCCTATACGCATTCTGCCGTGAAGTGGACGACGTTGTTGATGATTGCACTGATACCAACGTAGCACGCGCTACATTGAACTGGTGGCGAGCCGAGGTGGAAAACACGTTCAATGGCAAGCCGCAACACCCCGTGACCCGGGCCCTGGCAACATCGCTTGAACATTTTGATCTGCAGGATACCTACTTTCACGAACTGATTGCCGGCATGGAAATGGACCTCACCCGGCACCGTTACAGCAACTTCGACGAACTGAAACTGTACTGCTACCGTGCCGCATCTGTTGTCGGCTTGCTATCTGCACGAATATTCGGTTACGAGAACAACAAGACCGAAGAATATGCTGTCGAACTGGGTATTGCTTTTCAGTTGACCAATATCATTCGCGATGTTGGTGAAGACGCGCGCCGGCAAAGAATCTATCTACCGGGCGATGAACTTTCCCGGTTTAATGTATCAGAACATGAACTGATTGAACTGGCACCTGGCCCGGGATTTGACTCATTGATGCAGTTCCAGGCCCAACGTGCAAGGCAATATTACAGCAATGCTTTCCGGTTGCTGCCTGGTTCTGATCGTTGTCGCCAACGCCCCGGGCTGGTAATGGCCGCTATCTATTCGCGCTTGCTGGACAAGCTCGAACAAAACCGGTTTCCGGTTTTGCAAAAACGTCTTGGCCTTGCGCCAATCAACAAGCTTTGGATTGCGTGGCGCACATCGGTCCAGGAAAAACGCGGGTGCCGTGAATAATGAACGTGATTGTCATTGGTGCCGGCTGGGCCGGACTGGCTGCCGCTGTCGAACTGGTCAGGCACGGTCACTCGGTTACCGTACTTGAATCCGCAAGACAACCTGGTGGCCGCGCCCGTGCCGTAGCTTTTAACGGTATGCATATCGACAACGGTCAACATATTCTCATCGGTGCCTACCGGTCCGTACTGGAACTGATCCAGCTGTTCGGCATTGAAGAGTCCCGGGTATTCAAACGAATCGCGTTAACCCTGAAACTGACAAGACAACCCGCCGGCAACAGGACCATTTCGCTCAAAGCCTGGCCATTACCAGCACCACTGCACCTGTTGCTCGGACTGCTGACCATGAAAGGTGCGCCGTGGAAACACAGGCTGGTGATCATCAAGGCAATGATTTCAATGCGTGGATCCGGCTTCAAGGTTGAACAAGACTTGCCACTGCTGGATTACCTGGTGCAACTCGGACAACCGCAACAGGTTATAGAGTACCTGTGGCAACCCCTGTGCATTTCAATTATGAATACACCGATTGATCAGGCTTCAACACAAATGTTTCTCAGGGTAATCAGGGATTCCTTCTTCGCGGACAAGGCCGATTCGGAAATGCTGCTGCCGGTTACCGATCTCGGGCAATGCCTGCCACAACCGGCAATGGACTATATAGAAATCAATGGCGGCACAGTGCGTCTTGGCAGTCGCATAGTCTCCATTGCAACAGACGACAATCATGTGACCGGTGTTTGTGATACAAACAACTCCACACTGCAGGCAGATCACGTGGTGATTGCGACCGGCAACGAAGCTGCGCAACAGCTACTTCGCCCAATCCTGGCTGCCGAGCCTATCTGCAGCGGGCTCGAAAGACTGGGCGCATTGCCAATCACTACTGTATTCATCAAGTACCCTGCCGGAACCCGTCTGCCCAACGACTTTATCGGCACGCTTAACATGCATAGCCAGTGGTTTTTCGATCGAGGCCGACTAACCGACAATGACGGCTTGATCGCTGTAGTCATCAGCGGACCCGGGCAGCACATACGCATGACCAATGATGAACTGGGCAAAGTTATCGCGGGAGAGTTGTCAGCCTGTTTCAGGCACCTGCCTGACGTCGAAGCCATCAAGATAATTCGCGAAAAACGCGCTACCATTCACGCGCGCCCCGGAGTCGATCAATACCGGCCAGACAATTCCACCAAGATTGACGGTTTATGGCTTGCCGGAGACTACACCAATACCGGCTATCCAAGCACGCTCGAAGGCGCTGTTCGCAGCGGCCTGCGCTGCGCCAGACTGATTATGGAATCATCACAGGCATGAAAAACTATTCGCCTGCAAAAGACATCCTGAAGAATCGGGTTATTCTTGTGACTGGCGCCGGTTCCGGCATTGGTAAGGCAGCGGCGCTGAAATTTGCCGAATACGGCGCAACAGTTGTGCTGCTGGACAAGGCTGAAGCCAAGATTGAGTCGGTATATGACCAGATCGAATCTTCAGGCCAGGCCAGGCCCGCATTGTTCCCGATGGACCTGGCGACCGCCACGCCCGATGCCTATACCGGCCTCGCGGCCGCGTTGTCGCAGGAATTCGGCAAGCTGGACGGATTACTGAACAACGCCGGCATACTGGGCTCCATTACGCCGCTGAATCTTTACGATGACCAGCTTTGGGACAAGGTGATGAACGTTAACCTGCATGCCCCCTACCGCTTGACCCGCGCATGCCTTGGCTTGATGGCACAATCTCCAGACGCATCCATAGTCTTTACCACCGCCGATGTCGCGAGGCACGGGCGTGCTTACTGGGGCGCCTATGCTGTTGCTGCAGCCGGTGTCGAAGCAATGACACAGGTATGGGCAGAAGAACTTGATGGAGATAACCGGGTTCGTGTCAACGCCATTAATCCCGGTGCTGTCTATACTGATATGCGCGCCAAGGCCTACCCGGGCGAAAACCCCAAAACCCTGGTCAAGCCGGCGGACATAATGCCCGCCTACCTGTACCTGATGTCCGCTGACAGTCGGGCAGTCAGCGGACGTGTTATCAATGCTCAGGATGATTTCTGATCCGTAGCAATACCTGTATCGGCCTTGCGCCCCGAACGGCCCCGGAAAAATATAATGACATCACTGGCCACCATCAGCATGGCCGGTAGAACAATCAGTGTAATCAATGTGGCAAATACCAGGCCCCACGACAAGGCCAGCGCCATACCGGCCACAAACGGATCCATGCCGCCCCATCCATAGGCCGTGGG
This sequence comes from Gammaproteobacteria bacterium, assembly GCA_029880545.1. Classification (NCBI taxonomy): domain Bacteria; kingdom Pseudomonadati; phylum Pseudomonadota; class Gammaproteobacteria; species Gammaproteobacteria bacterium. The sequence goes on from JAOUOD010000006.1 coordinate 96,462, forward strand.
TAACAACCCGACAACGGTCGTTGTTGCCGTCAGAACAACAGCACGAAGGCGTCGCCGGCCGGCTGCCATGATGGAGTCATACAGGCTCATGCCTTCGTTGCGAGCGCGTTGCACGAACACCAGCAACACCAGCGCACTGTTTACCACCACACCGGACAGCGCCACCATACCCATTAATGACATGAACGACAGCGGCGAGGGACGACCGAGACTGTCATGAATAAAGAAGCTGATAATGATCCCCACCATACCGAATGGAATGGCCGACATTACCACAAGCGGGTAACTCAACCGGTTGAACTGGATCGCCAGCAGGAAAAACACGCCGAGCATGGCAAAGGCGAATGACCTGACCAGGCTCATTACTGACTCCTGGTTCTGTTCATTTTCACCGCCGTAGCTGACATTCACATCGGTTTTCAGATCGCCGAGCCACTCGGCTTCCGTTGTGGCGATACGGTTGTTCAGCGCGACACTGGTAATCACACCAACATCGACATTGGCGGAAACACTGACAATATTGATTCCTTCGCTATGCCGGACAGCGGTAAAACCGGAATGCTCGACAAGCTTCGCGATGCGATGCAGCGGAACCAGTCCGCCACGGCGAGTAGGAATCAGTAACTGTCGGAGCACCTCGATGCCCTTGGTACCGGCGTCAGGATAGCGGATAGTGATATCGATTTCCTCGGTGCCGCGCCGGGTAGTTTCAACCCGCAGACCCCCGACAGCGGCTCGCACGTGGGCTGCTGCAGTAGCCAGGTCGACACCTGCATAAGTTGCCAGCGAACGATCGACAACAACGTGTATCTCCGGGTCGCCCTTGTCGAGGTCGCTCTCGACGGACGTTACACCATCAATCTTCTCAAGATACGCCAACAACCGGTGGGCCGCCATTTCTGCCTTGGCACCATGCGTACTGGATAACTTGGCTTCCAGTGCGCGCCCGGTTGGCGGGCCATGCTTGAGTTCCTCGAAGGCGACTTGCAGCTTCGGGAACATGGGAACAATTTCAGCTGAAATACGGCGAACATCGTCTACAACTTCATGATCCGGTCTTAGCGAGGCTGGCGTATAAATCACCTGGATCTGGCCAAAACGACTACCGCGCTGGGTCAAGGGATCGCCTCCATCCTTGGCAATCTGGCCAACACCGATTAGTGTTGCTTCCAGGTGCTTGGGATCAATTCTGTTTCGAATTTCGCGATCAACCACCCGCATACGTTCCCGCATCTGGTCAATATTGGTGCCTGCCGGGGCAACAATACGAACGTTAAACTGGTCCGCACCGAATGGCGGGAATAACTGGAACTGCATAAAGGCAACGGCCAGCCCAAACGAGCCAAAGAACACCACCGTGGCAATGCCGATGGTTTTCCATCGGTGTGACAACACCCAGGCCAATACCCCTGCGTACCAGTCTTCCAGCCTGACGATCCAGCGACGCTCCTGGGGCTGATCCTTGGATCTGGCCAGCAGCGCCACGTGGCTGGGCAATATCAGGAACGATTCAAGCCAGGAAAAAACCAGCAAGATAATAACCACGAGCGGGATGCCGTAGATAAACTTGCCAATCATTCCGGACATAAACATCAGTGGAACAAATGCGACAACCGTAGTCATGACCGTTGTCGTCACCGGGCCCATCAACTCGTAGGCACCGATAACGGCGGCCTGTTTCGGTGGCATGCCGCGCTCCATGTGCCAGGTAATGTTCTCACCAATAATTATTGCATCATCCACCAGCATGCCAAGAACCATGATGAAGCCGAACATCGTAATCATGTTGAGCGTAATGTCTGCCATGTAAAGGGTATACAGACCGGTCAAGAACACAATCGGCAATCCCCATGTCGTTGACATGGATACGGAAGGCCGGAGAAACACGATCAACGTCAGGAACACAAACACGATGCCAACCATGCCATTGTTGGTCAGCACGTTGAGACGCAGCTTGGCAATCTGTGACATATCACGGAAAACATTCACCTTGATATTGTCGCCGTATCGGGCTGGAACAGTTTCAAGATATTTTCTGACTTCCCTGACTGTATCGATTATGTCGCCATCAGCCTTTTTGAGTATGAACAGGCTCAGCGCGGAAGAACCGCCAACGTCGTAATGCCTCCTGGCCTTCTCCAGGGTCTCCGTCACCTCGGCAACATCTTTCAGGCGTAGTCCGCCACCGGACTCATTGGCACGCAATACCAGGTCACCGGCATCAACAGCATTCTTCATTTCACCGACAATGCGGACAGCCTTTTGGCCATCAGCAGTATCGAGGTCACCGCCTGGTGAATTAATATTCCATCCGGACAATACGCTGGTGATTTCGCCGATGGAAATACGATGGCGCGCCATCTTTTGCGGGTCTACGACAACGCGAATCTCGGCTTTGCGATCCCCCTGGACCACAACACGCGCAACGCCCTCCACCTCCAGAAGATCATCAGACATCCGGTCACCGAGTCGTTTCAACTCAAGTTCTGACATCGACGATGACACGGCAAAATGCAGTATTGGAAACACAGAACCATCTATCTCGGTAACAGACGGATCAAACGGCAGATCTGCCGGCAACACGGCACGATCAACCGCCAGTTGCACATCAGAAACTATCCGGTCGCGATTATTCGCACCCGGGTCCAGCTCCAGAACGATTCGCGCCGAACCCGGGAACGAAACAGAGGTCATCTTGTCGATACCATTGATCGACTTGATTTCCTGCTCGATTGGCGTGACTACCAGTCGCTCCATTTCCCTGGGTGTTGCACCAGGATACGCGGCTTCAACCTGGATCATATCGAGATTGACATTGGGAAAGGCTTCGCGCTTGATGTCGATGGCGGCCCAGCCACCCAGAATCAGCAGCATCGCCGATACAAGGTTGATCAACAGGCTGCGATCCACCAGAAACCCGATAATTGCCCGCATTAGTTTTTCTCCCTGTTTTCAGGCTCAAGTTGTACCACCGGCATCAGCACGCCTCTCCATAACGACATGATCGCCAGTCTTTGCGCGAGTTGTGTTTCCTGCTGAATCAGGCCCAGTTCAGCTGCACTCAATTCTTCTTCAAACTGGATCAATTGACTGATATCGATTCGACCATCGCGATAGCGAAACTGGCCTTCTCGATATTTTTCCTGTTCCGCAACCAGGCGTGCGCGTTGCGCCGCAACTGATTCCTGGTTTCTGAGAATCTCGGTATGCAGGCTGGCAACGTTGTATTCCATGTCAGCCTCCGCGCCGGTCAATTGCTCCATGGCGCTGTCGTGGGCCAGTTGAGCCTGCATCAGATCAGCGTCAACACCGCGCTTGTCAAGACCGCGACGATATTCAATAGTCAGACTGCCGGCCTTGTCGGTTTCATCAATACTGGCGCCGGCCGAGTCCTCTCCACTCAATCCACGATAACCAACAGACAAGGTCAGGTCGAGCGTGTCGCGCTTGTTGTCACGACGATTGTTGACCCAGGCAGCCGCCTGCTCCGCACGCGCACGAATACTGCCAACATAAGGGTCACGCGCACGAATCTGGTTCAGCGCTTCTTCAAGCGGCAGTGTGTAATCGCCAGGCCCGACAACTGGCACAAACTCCTTGTGCCATGGCTGCATCATCATTCGGTTCAATGCATTGCGTTGCTGCGTCCAGGAAAGCTCCAGCGTTTTCAGGTCAGCTTCACGCGCATGAACCAGTGCCCTGGCCTGCAACCTGTCCTTTCGATCGTTGATGCCGATTCTTTCGTTGCGGCCGATGTGGGCAAGCAATCTCTTCGAGCGATTAAGGCTTTCGCGACCGTGCTGCAGGCGTCGCGAAACAAACGCTGCGCCGTAGTAGCGCTCGATATACTGTCGGCCCAGGCCATCCTGTCTTGCCAGAAATTCATAGCGTGCCTGCTCGCCTTGCGCTTCGGCACTTTTCATGCCCGAATGGTATTCGACATTTCCCCAGCCCTTTGCCAACGGCAGACGATAGCTGAGATCAGCACGACTTGAATGCGAAGGATTGGGTAATAGCGGACTCAATGCCAGTGCGCTGTCTTCATAAACATAACCAAGCCCGAGCTCAACATTGCCGCCGAGCGCCAACGGCTTTCCCAGGCCCGCGCTGACGGTTCCCCGATCAACCGGGGTCCCCATAAACGATATATCGTGTTCAGCCTTGACCGTACTGCGCAATTGCCAGCCAAGTCGACTGTCGGCCTTGTCGATTTCCAGTGCCCCGCTTCGCGCCTGCATGCCGGAAGACTTGAGTTCCGGTGAATTCTGAATTACGAGAGACATGCCTTGTTCAAGGGTCAACACATTGTCCTCGGCACCAGCCGATGCTGCTCCCAGCAAGAGCGCAAACAAAAAACGTTTCACCTGATCGTATCCTTTCTTATGCCTTCAATTATCAGATCCAGATATGTATCCAGATAAACAGGGGTATCACAAGTTTCGTTATCGAACGGTTTCAACGAGCGCTCCCATATGGCTGCCAAAACCATGGGCGCCATAATCGCCCTGGCGGCATGCTTGATATCACATTGCCTGAACTCACCCGACTGGATACCTTTTTCCACTATGCTTTCGAAAATAACGCGCATGCGCGACACAACTTCCTCAATAAACAGTCGTGCCAGTTCGGGAAAGTTCCCGGCATCAGCCATAACCATTTTCGGAATACCACAAAGACGTGTTTCGCCAACCGTCTGCCACCAGTTTTGTATCAGGCTGCGCAACAGCTCGGTGCCGGACCCGGAAAAATCCGCTGCCAGCTTTTCAATCCTGGCGACTTCCGGCACCACGATTTCCTTGACCACGGCGACAAACAGCGCATCCTTGTTTTCGAAATAACGATAGACAGTGCCCTTTGAGACCCCGGCACGACGGGCTACGTCATCAAGTCTCGTGGCAGCAAACCCGCGCTCAACAAAGATATCCAAAGCGGCGTCGACAATTTCCTGGGGTCGCGCCTCTTTCCGGCGCTGCCAACGTGCGCAGCAATCGGCTTCATCGGTGTTCATAGTACCCACCTTCATGAATTGAGAATTGTTAACTGACTTATAAGTCAATTATTTCGAATATTTGACTCAATTGTCAATAAGGGAATACGGGCGATAAAAAATCCCGCCGTTCGCGGGATCTTTCTGATTTCTGTGCGGTCAGAGACTTCAACACATGGCAGCGAGCAGCCGATCTTCCAGCTCAATTCGTTCCGCCAAAATTTCGCCCAGAACAGACAAGTCTTCATCAAAATCATTTGAAATCGGGCAATTATCTTCGCAGTCATACTTGTCATTAAAATCCAGGACCACATCCGTTGTTCGGGTAATGCGTGGATACAAATCTTCAGCCATTTCGATAACTTGCTGACGTCGCTCTTTGCCACTGACAATTCGTTCGTACAAACTAAAATGCCCTGCCGCTACATAATCCACCAGCATCTGGCATAACTGCTCCAACAACCCGTATTGACTGTCCCGGTTTTCCGTATAAGGGCTCAGGCCGGCAACCCGGCAATACAAGACCAGTAACTCGGCGCGTTCAGCTGTAAGTTTTTTCACCAGGTTTACAGACCCGGAACGACGGTCGCGCTCTTTGTCGGTCATCCCTGTCTCAAATGAAGCCATTTCCATTCTTTAGCCCTCTTTCCTGATAACGTGCAGTGTCCTGCTTATGGCGATCACTATACCCCGGGGCCGATTTTTTGTTAATCAAAACAGTGTCGATTGAGAAATACTTATTGATTCCAAGTGCCTGAATTTCCGCGATATAAGCAAAAGGTGATATGAAATATTGTAAAGGAATGTCAAAACGGCATACCCGGAAAACGGCCGCCCATGCCGCGAAGCATGTTAGCCATGCCACCCTTTTTCATTTTCTTCATCATGCGTTCCATTTGCTGAAACTGTTTCAACACGCGATTAACATCCTGAACCTGGGTGCCCGAACCGGAAGCAATCCGGCGCTTCCTTGAACCCTTGATGACATCCGGAAACTGTCGCTCCTGCGGCGTCATGGAATTTACAATGGCTACTGTTTGACGGACCTGCCTGTCACCCAGTTGCGCGGCACTGGCATCCGGGATTTTTCCAGCCATTCCCGGAAGCTTGTCCATGATCCCTGCCATGCCACCCATCTTTTCCATTTGCATCATCTGGTCGCGAAAATCTTCGAGGTCAAATCCACCTTTCTTGATCTTGCTAACCAGCTTTTCCGCCTGCGCCATATCGACATTGGCTTGAACCTCCTCAACCAGGCTGACCACGTCACCCATACCCAGGATACGGGACGCCAGTCGATCAGGATAAAACGGTTCCAGGGCATCAGTTTTCTCGCCTGTACCCAGAAACTTGATCGGCTTGCCCGTGACATGACGAATCGACAATGCCGCACCACCGCGGGCATCACCGTCAGTCTTGGTAAGAATGACGCCGGTAAGGGGCAAGGCCTCATCGAAGGCTTTGGCTGTATTAACCGCATCCTGTCCGGTCATGCTGTCGACAACAAACAGCGTCTCGGCCGGCTCACACACCCTGTGAACAGCCTTGATTTCGTCCATCATATCCGCGTCCACATGCAGACGGCCGGCGGTATCGACAATCAATACATCCGCTACCTGCACACGCGCCGCATCAATCGCCGATCTGGCGATATCAAGGGGTTTCTGCGAGGTATCACTAGGGAAAAATTGCGCCCCTACTTCGGAAGCCAGGCGCTGGAGCTGGTCAATCGCTGCAGGCCGGTATACGTCAGCGGACACCAGCATGACTTTCTTTTTGTCCAGCACCAGGCGACGGGCAAGCTTGGCGACACTGGTAGTTTTACCTGCGCCCTGCAAACCGGCCACCAGGATAACCGCGGGAGGCCTGACAGAAAGGTCGAGCGCATCATTGGTTTCGCCCATGAGTGCGACAAGCTCATCATGCACTACCTTAACAAGCGCCTGACCCGGTGTCAGACTGGTCAGCACCTCTTTGCCTCGAGCAGCCTCTTTGACTTGCCCAATGAACGCCTTGGTAACAGGCAGGGCAACATCCGCTTCGAGCAAGGCCATGCGTACTTCGCGCAAGGTTTGAGCCATGTTTTCATCGGTCAGGCGCGCCTGACCGCGCAATTTTCTGGCAGTCGCCTGAAGCCGTTGGCTGAGATTATCGAACATTTACTACTCCAAAACACGGTGCCTGCAGCAAGTCGTGGCCAACAGGCACGTCCGGATCCCCGGATATCCAGGGACTCCTATTCATACACGTTTAAGCTTGAAGAGAAAAGACGTGGCCGACAGTCAGCGCTTTTGGCATGGTTCCGTGATGATGCTCGGCGATTTCCCGCATAATGGTTTTTTCCTGGCCGGGCATGAGATGGGTAATAAATACCTCGGCGTCAGACTCCAGCTTCTGAAGTTCCCGGGCAATGGTCTGCGGACACAAATGCTTGGAAATTCCGGCCAACTCTTTTTCGGAATCCTCGAACGTCGTCTCGATAACAACATACTGCAGATCATCACAGGCATTAAGAACCCGCCAGAATTCCTCTGTCGGGGCCGTATCGCCGCTGAATGCGAGGCTGCCACTATCGGAACTCACCAGGTATCCGACAGCAGGCACAGTATGTTCAACGGGAATGGATCGGAATTTTCGGCCCTTTATTTCTACCACCTCGCCCGGCTGCATTTCCTCGAGAATGGCGAATGGCCGGTCCGGCGTCGGGACCGCTGTGAAATCCGGCCAAAGCTTCCAGTTAAATAAATGCTCTCGCAGCGTCAAGATCGTCTCCGGTAGCGCATGAATCACTACCGGATTTTCCAGCCGGTCACCAATGGCGTCCAGCATCAATGGCAGGTTGGCAATATGATCAAAATGTGAATGGGTCAGGAAAACATGCTCAATAGCAGCCATGGCGTCGAGATCCAGATCCCCAACACCGGTACCGGCGTCAATCAGGATATCGCCATCTACCAGAAAAGACGTGGTGCGCGCCCTGCCGCCAATCGCCCCGTTGCACCCGAGCACAGTAATATCCATAACACTCCATCGTATTTCGGTTTGCCAATTTTCTTGTTTTTATCGGGATGGCCCACCGGCTAGTCGGCATGCCAATGCTACCACAGCATTCCTCGTTTGCCATGCCTCGATCGGGACTCCCTGACCATGCTATTCACAGGCGATCAACAGCATAATTTTTTGATCTTGGCACAAAAATATTGGCCCGTTCCGGTCGCCGTTCACAGTTTTGCCAATAGGCAGTTCTTGCCGTATAAGCAAGGCGGTGCCATTATCAGGCTGAACTCGAGACAAGACAACAACACAACATGCCTCAAATAATCTATATCAGCATCACCAGCATTTTTTATATTCTGGCCTGCACACTTATTATACGAACATTGTGGCTGGCCAGGCCGCTGGGCAAGCAGGGCAAAAAAGCGCTTGTTGCAGCGCTTGCGGCCGGCTTGCTGTTTCACGCAGGGGCGCTGTATCACAGCCTGCACTCAGACGCTGGTCTTAACCTGGCGCTCACCTCCGCTGCATCGCTGGTATCCTGGACCATTATCCTGCTCTACACGCTGGCGCTGATTCGCTACCCTATTGAGAACCTGGGATTGGGCATTCTGCCGATCACGCTGGTTTGCCTGGTCTCGCAACTGCTGTGGCCTTCACTCCACGCACTGCCGATCCAGAACTCCATGGCCCAAGCCAGCCATATTACCGTCTCGCTGCTGGCCTACGCATTGCTAAGCCTGGCCGCCGCCCAAAGTTGCGTCGTAATGGTTCAGGAATACAAATTGCGCCACAAGCACCCGGGCGGATTCATGCATGCACTGCCTCCGGTCCAGTTAATGGAAAAGCTCATGGTGCAACTGGTCGCAATTGGTTTTGTGTTGCTGACCTTTACTGTCATCAGCGGCCTGTTTTTTTCCCAGGAAATCTTCGGAAAACCATTCAAAATCACGCACCATAACCTGCTGTCTATCATGGCCTGGCTGGTATACGGCAGTTTCCTGCTTGGTCGGTGGCGTTTCGGCTGGCGGGGGAAAATAGCCATTCGCTGGGTATTGATTGGCAGTGCCCTGCTGGTACTGGGTTACCTTGGCACCAAGTTCGTTGTGGAAATCGTCCTGAACCGCTAGTCCCGGTCGCACCAAGCAAAACCGAATCTCCAGTTTCCCGACCAACCGCACCACCAAAACTACAAAAAAATAGCCGCGTGGAAATCCACGCGGCTATCTGCACCTAGTTCAAGGGCGTTGCCGCCACAAGGAGCTAATGTAATGAGCACTTCTTATACTAATACAGAAGCTATGGACTTTCCAGCTACCGGGGAATTTTTTTACCTACAGAGAAATCGGACATTACCGAGAAACCTGCTAAAATCGGCAAATCCCAAATATTGAGGCCAAACCTTTTTGGACACTGTGCCGACCAGCGCCCTCGTGGCGCTCCTGATTCTTCTGGTTTTCCTTTCTGCCTTTTTTTCTGCATCTGAGATCAGCATGATGGCGATCAACCGCTATCGTCTCAAGCACCTGGCCGGTTCCGGTAATCGGGGCGCCGCGCGCGTCGCCCGCTTGCTTGACCGCCCTGACCGTCTGCTGGGAATCATTTTACTGGGTAATAATTTCGTCAATATTCTGGCCTCATCTGTGGCCACCATTATCGCCCTGAGGCTTTACGGCGAAACGGCAATCGCGGCAGCGGCGGGCCTCTTGACGCTGGTAATCCTGGTGTTTGCCGAAGTGGCACCAAAAACACTGGCGGCCGGCAAACCCGAAAAAATCGCCTTCCCGGCCGCCATGATCCTGGGTCCTTTGCTGCGCTTGCTGTATCCCCTGGTTTGGCTTATCAACCTGCTGTCCAACTGGTTGCTCAAATTGCTCGGCGCCAGGCATGTAGACAGCACCACGCAACTCAGCAGTGATGAACTACGGGCCGCTGTACTGGAGGCCGGGGGATTGATACCCGAGTCACACAAATCCATGCTGCTTGCGATTCTGGATCTCGAGAAAATGACCGTCGAAGACGTCATGATTCCTCGCGGACGCATAACAGGCCTGGACCTCGACGATGACTGGGACGATATTGCCGAGCAAATCACCAGCAGCCGTTACACGCGACTGCCGGTATACCGGGGAACGCTGGACAATATCGTCGGTACCGTGCACTTACGAAAGCTCATTGGACCACTCAAGAGCGGGAAATTGGACAAGCAAGGCCTGGAAGCCATCATGGTCGACCCGTATTTCATTCCCGAAGGCACGCCCCTGACTACCCAGCTCCTGAATTTCAGGAAAGCCAAGCGTCGCCGCGGACTGGTCGTGGATGAATATGGTGATATTCAGGGACTGGTGACACTCGAAGAAATTCTCGAAGAAATCGTCGGCGATTTTACCTCGCAAACACTGGCAACCCCCGACCTGGCCCAGGCCCAGGAAGACGGCAGCTACCTGATCCCGGGAACAGCCAATCTGCGTGACCTAAATCGGCAGCTAACATGGAACTTGCCCATTGGCGATTCACGCACGCTCAATGGACTGATCACTGAATATCTCGAGGACTTGCCGGTTCCGGGAACCAGCCTGTTAATCAGCAATTATATGGTTGAAGTGGTGCAAACTCGCGGGCCGATCATCCAGGTGGCAAGATTGCGCGAGCGAGCCACGCCCGATGAACCGTCGCAAGCCTGAATGGGCTCAACTCCCGCCCCGCCCTTTCTTCCTGGCTACGTCGTTTCGCAAATAGACCGGCAATGCATCGCCGGGCGAAACAAGGCCACGCTCCATCTTCAATGAGGCCAGCCGGGCGACGTCGGTCGCTCGCGGCCAGGCGTCAGCGCGACACCCGCTGACGCCCGATCCAAGGCGCTGACTGATTTCATCACCAACAGCAGCGCAACCGCTGCCCAGCGCATAACAGCTATCAACCTGATCCGGCAACACCAACGACGATGCCGGGCCTAGCGTTTCTTCGCCGAGCAACTCCATGCTGTTTCCGGTTTTCTCAAAAAATGCCCAATAAAGCTCACCCATGCGCGCATCCTGTACTGCCAACACGCATCCGTCTTCAGCGCTCGCCGCCAATGCCATTAATGACGAAACCGGAATAACAGGCAGACCGGCTGAAAAGCCTATCCCTTGGGCAATACCGGCCCCGATACGCAGACCGGTAAACATGCCGGGGCCCCGGCCAAAAGCAACGGCATCCACCTTTGACAGCGCCAGCCCGGTCTCGGCCAGCAACGCATCCAGCATCGGTAATACTGATGTTGAGTGCATTCGGTCAGGAGCCTCCCGACCAAAAACTTCGCCATCCACCATCAGCGCCACCGAACAGAGTTCCGAAGATGTTTCCAGCGCCAGGATATTCACTCGCCAACCATCCCGGTTTCATCGGGCAGCAACACCGTATCCTCATGGGAATAGGCCGGGGCGCAGCAACACAGGATATGCAGCATCTCGCTACTGCTGTTAAACACCTGGTGAGGCGTGCCAGGCCTGATGCAGATTGTGTCGCCCGTTCTCAGGCTCAAGGTTTTATCGGCCAGTCTCATTTCACCGCTGCCTCGCGTCACGTGATACAGCTCTTCACTTGTGCGATGCAGGTGAAGCCGGGTATGGCGACCCGGCTCAATCACGGCTTCGGCCAGGCTTTGGGCAATATTACCATGGCTGTCAGGATGCATCAGTTCCCTGATAATCGAGCCATCCTTGGTGATATATGGCCTGTTTTCGTCGTATTGATTTAACATTGGAGCCTTGCTGCAGGTTTTAAAATCAGGTTGCGGTCACTATAATACACCCAATGTGGGGGCAGGCACGAGAAACACGGCCTGTCATCTCCCTGAACTTTTCAGACAAGAACCCGGGACCGGAAAGGCTGCCATGAAACTATTGATACAATCCTTTATCCTGCTTGTTGGCACAGGCTTCCTGCTGTCACCAGCCCATGCCGAAGACAAGGAATCTCTTAAACAGAAATGCATAGTACAGCTGGACATTGCTGACAAGGAACTGGAAGCCGCCAAGGCTGACACACTATCTGATGCAGGATCGTTTACGCGTATTACTGTCATTCTTACCGACGGCGCCCTGGCCAAGCAATTTGGCTCGTATACCAAGTGCATACGCAAGGCTACTCGTGCACGGGAACTTCTGAAGCCTTACAAGAAACAAACAAAAGCCAATTAGCATGCCGAACCCGGCCCTGAACGGTCATCTCGATTCACCAGTGGATCGAGATCGCTACGATCGGTTTCAATCAATAATGCGACAAATTACCGCCTGATTCAAACAGGCTCAAGCTCCAGTTCCGGACTGTCTTGTGAGCCAGGCAGACCTTCCGCAGCAGGCTCAATGGCGCGAGACATCATCATGTAACGCCACCAGTATGTGGACTTGATCGACGAGATAATATCCGAACGCAGCTCGCCTGAAATCCCGAACTCGGTACGCCGCATATCAATGACTGATATGGCCTCGCGAAACTTCATGCATATCGCGGCAACAAAATAAAGCATCCAGTCTTCGGAATCTTTTAGCTGGAGATCGGGAAATTCAAAGTCAGTGTCCGTCAGGCAGTCCAGCTCATACTCTTTCATCTCCTGAACAATTTTAAAGCAACGCAACATGTCCTGCTTGCTGAAACCAAAATACATGCTGGCATGTAAATGCAGGTTCAGGCCGCCAATCCAGGGAATGGCACTGTATGGATCATCACCGCTGGCTTGCGGTGCAAAGGAATTATCCCAGGCCTCGATGGCACATACCACCACGCATAATTCTTCAACGAACTTGTAATCATTGAAACTCGAGGCAAACTCCTGATGCTGTTTGAAAAAATTTCTGAAATACGGCGGGTCAAGCTCAACAACCGGTTTCATGCTGGTAATAATTGCCTTGCGGGCATTGTCACAATGCGCACTTTCTTCAAGACAGTCATTCTGTTGACGCATATTAATGCGTAACGCTGTCATGGCTTCCTTCCGATCCCTTCCGGAACTTTGTTCTGCCTTCCTGATATCTGCCATCCCTGGTCCTCCTGATTGTTGTCAATGTAAAGACCGGAATAAATTATCCCCGCCATACACCAAGTTACATTTTATGGTAACAATGGCCACAAGTACGGACGACCCGATTTTTGAATATCGCGTTAGCCCGCCCGTTCAGCCAATCTGACAACAATTCAACGACAATAAACCTGTGTATTCCCGAAACGTTGCTACCTAAGAACGTTTCGTTGGGGCATAATGCCGTCACCGGGCGATACAGTACGGGGCGTACAATTGATGACCACATTCCACCAGGCCATGAGCGGCAGGTTCATCAACCTGTTAAGCTGGGATAACTTGTCAGAATTCTGGAATTGTCTGCGCAACCAGGCGGACAACAACTGGTTCATTTACGCCATTAGCGAAACAGCGCCGACGCAGCCAAGTACGCGGGAAGAACTGCTGCGCTTCATCGACGAAATCGACAGCCTGCTTCGCCGCGAGCACGATGAAGACTATTGCGGGATCGTCTACGCAGATGATCGCACTCATCCCGGATTCGTGAAGATCTATGACCCCAACAACCTGGGTGTCGTCTGCGGCTACAGTGAAAACCCGCCGCCGCCAGGCTGGATCCTGTCTCGGATTCCACCGGAACCGCTGAAACACAGCGAAGTTATTCCGGGTAATCGTCGTCGCTGGTGGCAGCGCCTCTGGGCCTGACCGGCCCACGTTTCGAACCAGTCCAAATCCGCCTTTCGACTTGTAGAGCCGCACACTTCGCGGTAGCTTATGGCCTTTCCCATACCAAAAAAATAGCGAGAAAGTCCAATGTCACAACAAGATATCGAATCGATACTGACCGAGGATCGGATTTTTCCGGCCAGCGATGCGTTTAAATCAGCTGCCAGCTTTTCAAAGGCTGACATGGACAAGCTGTACGCGGAGGCAGAAGCCGACCACGAGGGCTACTGGGCCCGCTTGGCCCGAGAAGAAATGGACTGGCAAACCCCTTTTACCAAGGTGCTCGACTCGTCCAAGGCACCTCATTTTGCCTGGTTTACCGATGGCAAAATCAATGTTTCCCACAACTGCCTGGATCGCCATATCGCCGAACGCGGCGACAAGCCGGCCATTATTTTTGAAGGTGAAAAAGGTGACATTCGCAGCTTTACCTATCGGCAACTGCTCGCCGATGTATGTCGTTTTGCCAATGGCCTCAAAGCCCAGGGCATCAAAAAAGGTGACCGGGTTGTCATTTATATGCCCATGGTACCCGAGGCAGTGGTCGCCATGCAGGCCTGTGCCCGTATCGGCGCAATTCACTCGGTTGTATTCGGCGGTTTTTCGGCCGAGTCCCTGAAAGACCGAATCGAAGATGCCGGCGCCGTAGCCGTCATCACCGCTGATGGCGGCAATCGTGGCGGCAAGGTCGTGGAGCTCAAAAAAGCCTGTGATGAGGCCATGACCAAGGGCTGCGCCACCATCAAGACCGTGGTGGTACTGAAGCGCACCGGGCAGCAAATCACCATGACCGATGGTCGCGACATCGCCTGGGACGCCGTCATCGACGGCCAGGCCGACAGCTGCGAACCGGAATGGGTTGAATCCGAACACCCGCTGTTCCTTCTCTATACCTCGGGCTCAACCGGCAAACCCAAGGGTATCCAGCACTCCACCGGCGGTTACCTGCTGAATAGCATCATGACCATGAAGTGGGTGTTCGATATAAATGACAAGGACATATTCTGGTGTACTGCCGATGTCGGCTGGATCACCGGTCACAGCTACGTGGCCTACGGCCCCCTGGCAACCGGTGCCACCCAGGTTATCTACGAGGGCGCCCCGGTCATTCCCGATGCGGGTCGCTTCTGGAAAATTGTCCAGGATCACAAGGTCACGATTTTCTATACCGCTCCGACCGCCATTCGCGCGCTGATGAAAGCCGGCGACAGCTTCCCCAACAGCTACGACCTGTCTTCGCTGCGCTTGCTGGGCACGGTAGGTGAGCCTATTAACCCCGAGGCCTGGATCTGGTATCACGAAATTATTGGCCGGAAAAACTGCCCGATCGTCGATACTTGGTGGCAAACGGAAACCGGCGCCCATGTGATCGCGCCAGTGCCTGGCGCCGTCGATACCAAGCCCGGGTCCTGCACCATTCCTTTGCCAGGGCTCGCGGTGGACGTCGTCGATGAAGCCGGCAACCCGGTGACAGAAGCCAACAAGGGTGGCTACCTGGTCATCAAAAAACCCTGGCCCTCCATGCTGCGCACGGTCTGGGGTGACGACCAGCGCTACATTGACACCTATTGGGCAAAATTCGACAACCGCTATTACGTTGCCGGCGACTCCTGTCGGCGCGATGCGGACGGGTATTTCTGGATCATGGGTCGTATTGACGATGTGCTGAATGTCTCAGGACACCGTCTTGGTACCATGGAAGTGGAATCCGCGCTGGTAGCGCATGAGCGCGTTGCTGAAGCCGCCGTAGTCGGCCGTCCCGATGACATCAAAGGTGAGGCGATATTTGCCTTTGTCGTCTGCAAGGGCCCGCGCCCAACCGGTGATGCGGCAATCGTCCTGACCAAGGAACTGCGCGACTGGGTGGCCAAGGAAATTGGCCCCATCGCCAAGCCTGACGATATTCGCTATGCCGACAACCTGCCCAAGACCCGCTCAGGCAAGATCATGCGCCGGCTGTTGCGCAACATTGCCCGCGGCGAAGAGATCACCCAGGACATCTCGACACTGGAGAACGAGGAAATCGTCAAACAGTTGGCCGGAGAAATCTGATAGCGCATGGAGCGCGGTGGATTTAGGCCCGCCTGGTGGTGTCGGAACCGGCATGGGCAAACCTTGTGGTCGCGGCTAAGTGCGTATCAGCCGCGACCCAATTACATGCGGGAACGTGTACCACTTCCCGACTCCGATTTCATCGATCTCGACTGGGTTAACCGCGATCATTCCGGTCAGCCCACGGTGCTGGTCATTCACGGGCTTGAAGGCAGCAGCCGGTCACCCTACGCACTCGGATTAATGCGGGCTATCGAAAACGAAGGTTGGCGCGGCGTGGTCATGAATCTGCGTGGCTGCTCCGGAGACGACAACCGGCTGTCAAGAGCCTATCATTCCGGCGACACCGAAGATGTCGATTACATCGTCAAGCATGCACTTTCCAGTTGTGGTGATCATCCACTGGCTGTTGTCGGCTATTCCATTGGCGGCAACATGTTGCTGAAATGGCTGGGAGAAGAACGAACCCGGCCGGATATTGCCTGCGCAATCGCAGTCTCCGTGCCGTTCAACCTCGGGGCATGTACCGACGTACTGTCAGGCAGCCTGTTTCGCATCTATGAAAACTATTTCATGAAACGACTCAAGGCCCGCATTGCACGAAAAATGAGAACCATGGCAATGCCGGTCACAGCCAATGAACTTTCGCGCCTGCGAAGCATACGTCAGTTTGATGACGCGATCACATCCAGGCTACATGGCTTTTCTGATGCCGATGATTACTACAACCAGAGCAGTTGTCGACAGTACCTTGGCGGCATTACCGCCAACAGCCTGATTATTCACGCGGCCGATGACCCGTTTATGACTCCCGAGGTCACCCCCCGGACCGATGAACTGGGACCAGGTGCCCGACTGGAGCTCTACGATCGCGGAGGTCATGTCGGGTTTGTCTCAGGAGCCGTGCCCGGCAAGGCCAAGTACTGGCTGGAGCAACGAATCAAAGAGTACATCAAGACAAATATCGCCGGGTAACAAGGCAGGTTGATCGACACCGACCGGGCAACGGGTTTGCTTAGTCGTCAGGAGAATCCGGCCCCCACCCAGCCTGCTCGTTATCGCATTTACGACAGTCAATCATGGTGCCCAATTGCTGCTGTCTTCCCGGTTCGGTCAATACCCAGGATCGTTCCGACCACGGAGGCTGGTGACGAAAATGCCTGCCATGACCACAGCCCAGTTCTGCCACCCACTGGTTTTCGTCATCAAGGTGCCAACCTGTTATAGGCTGTTTCAAGACGATCAATCACCCGGCTGTTGCAGATTCAGCGCGACAGGTGACTCAGCGTTTTCGATTACGCACTTCCCGGATATTGAGCCACAAGGCGGCCAGGGTAATCAGCACATAGGGCAAATAAGTCACTGGCTTGCTCCACGCCCGTTCCGCGAAAGTGGCAAAGAATATCAGCCACAGGTAATACATGCTGTAGAAATAAAACGGCTTCAGCCACGCCATTCGCTGCATCAGCACCGGCCAAATGGAGGTGAAAACCATCATGAAAATGATCACGTACGCCAGACCACCCAGGACTATGGTGTCCCAGCGCACAATTGATAGAAAGTAATCCTTGCCATACAGCAACAGGCTCAACAGGAATCCGCCGTGCACCAGGTGCGACGTCGCGAAAGACAAACCGATAAACCTGCGATTGTCAGCAACCCAGTCACTAAAACGTCCTGGCCGGTAACGGCTCAGTGCGCCGGACAAAAACAACAACATGAACAGGATCATTGATACTGCAGCGGTGATGCGAATCATCAGTCGCGCACCATCCTTGCCCAACCCGTATTTATGCTGAACAGTGGCAGTAATTAGTGCAAGCACTATGGAAACCAGTACAAGCAACATACCTCCGCCAAAAAACGCCGCCATCCCTGTTTTCTTGTTCTGCATCAGTAATACACCTTTCATGATTTGTTCTTGACAGTCCGGAATTATAGACCTTAACCGGGAAAATCAAACCTGTATTATCAGGATATCTTCAGCTCACAATTTATGAAAACGGGCCGAATGAATAATCAGGAATCTCCGCACCCGGCATCACAGGTGGGCAACAGTCGCAACCCGCCGATCAGGATGACACACATCGCTGCCAACATCAGTCGCAGATCCCACCTGCCGACAATCACAATACTTATTGCAAACATTGCCAGCGTTATCATCATGGCGCGCTGGCGCATGGTCTTGTCAATACATCGCTTCTGTCGCCACTGAAGCAAGGGCGGACCGAGATAGCGATTGCTCAACAGTGCTGCATGGAATTTTGGCGACGATCTGGAAAAACAAAATGCTGCCAGCAGAATAAAGGGTGTTGTCGGCAACAGTGGAAGAAAGACGCCAAGTACGCCAAGACTGGTGGCGACAATGCCCGCCCCGCTGTACAACAGCCGTGCAGCCGCGGAACTATGGAGCCGCAGATCCGCAGTGCCATGATCGACGCCTGACCTGACAGATGTATCGGTAACCTGGCTCACCAGTCCCGGCTCTGCGAGTTTTTGCACAGTATCCTGTTTTCCGCGTTTCAATAGAATTTTCCACTTATCCTATCTATATAGTTTGACTTAAGAAAACAAAAAAGGAGGCAAATGCCTCCTTTTTCTGCCGTTGTGACAAAAATTTTCAAACTACGGCTCAGGCAGTCTCGGAATTCTCCTCGAGCGCTTTCATGCTGAGGCGTATACGGCCCTGGCGATCAATCTCAAGCACCTTGACTCGCACCATCTCTCCTTCACTGAGCTTGTCACTGACTTTCTCGACACGTTCCTGCGAAATCTGGGAGATATGTACCAGGCCGTCCTTGCCAGGCAGGATCGTAACAAATGCACCGAAATCCATGAGCTTGGAAACCTTGCCTTCGTAGACCATACCAACTTCAACATCAGCCGTAATCTGTTCAATGCGACGACGTGCTTCATCACCGCCGGCCGCGTCTACAGAAGAAATATTCACCGTGCCGTCATCCGTCAGGTCGATCGTTGCGCCGGTCTCTTCACACAAGGCACGAATGGTTGCACCACCCTTGCCAATAACATCACGAATCTTTTCAGGATTAATCTTGAACGTAATGATGCGCGGCGCAAAGTCAGACAGTTTTTCACGCGGCGCGGAAATCGCCTTGTTCATCTCGCCCAGGATATGCAGGCGGCCTTCTTTTGCCTGGCTCAGGGCCACTTCCATGATTTCCCTGGTGATGCCGTTGATCTTGATATCCATCTGCAACGCAGTCACGCCATCAGCAGTACCGGCCACCTTGAAATCCATGTCACCCAGGTGATCTTCATCACCCAGGATATCGGTCAATACGGCAAACCTGTCTTCTTCCTTGATCAAGCCCATGGCGACACCGGCAACCGGCCCCTTGGTGGGTACGCCGGCATCCATCAGCGACAACGATGTGCCACACACTGAAGCCATGGAACTGGATCCGTTGGATTCAGTGATTTCGGAAACAACACGGACAACGTATGGATAGCCATCCATTTCCGGCAGCACCGCGGCCACACCGCGTTTTGCCAGGCGGCCATGACCAATTTCACGGCGTTTCGGGCTACCAACACGACCGGTTTCACCTACACAGAATGGCGGGAAGTTATAGTGCAGCATGAACGGATCTTTGTGTTCGCCTTCAAGCGCATCAATGATTTGCGCGTCACGACTGGTGCCAAGCGTGGTCACTACCAGCGCCTGGGTTTCGCCACGGGTAAACAGCGCGGAACCATGAGTGCGCGGCAGAATACCGGTACGAATGGAAATCGGTCGAACGGACCGAGTATCGCGACCATCGATGCGAGGCTCGCCCTGCAGAATGCGTCCACGAACAATTTTCTTTTCCAGTTTCTTGAACAGGCCCTTGACCGCTTCGACTTCGTCGTCACTGCTGCCTTCAGGACACAGCCCAGCAACCACACGGTTACGCACTTCGCCAACGGCTGCGTAACGATCCATCTTGTCGGCAATGGAATAAGCCTTGCCCAGGTCCGCTTCCGCGATTTCGGCCACTTTCGCCATCTTGGATTCGTCCTTTTCCGGGGCGGCCCAGTCCCAAGGCTGCACACCAGCCTGGGCAACCAGATCACGTATGGCGCTAATAGCTGTACGCTGCGCCTCGTGCCCAAATACCACGGCGCCCAGCATGATTTCTTCTGATAACAGTTTTGCCTCTGATTCCACCATCAACACGGCATCGTCGGTACCCGAAACCACCAGGTCCAGGTCAGATGTCGCCAGTTCGGCCATGGTCGGGTTAAGCAGGTAGTTGCCGTCCTTGTAACCCACACGGGCTGCGCCGATAGGCCCATCAAACGGTGCGCCGGTCAGGGACACGGCCGCGGAGGCGCCAATCATGGAAATAATTTCCGGGTCAATATTCGGATCGCTGGACAGTACGGTAATAATGACCTGGACTTCGTTGGTGAACCCGTCGGGGAACAACGGGCGAATCGGGCGATCAATCAGGCGAGCGGTCAGGATTTCCTTTTCGGAAGGACGGCCTTCCCGACGGAAGAATCCACCCGGGATTCGGCCGGCGGCGTAGGTTTTCTCCTGGTAGTCGATGGTGAGCGGGAAGAAATCCCCACCACGACCTTCCTTTGCGGCAACGGCCGTTGCCAGTACCACGGTGTCACCCATGCTGGCCATGACTGCGCCACTGGCCTGGCGGGCGATTTCGCCGGTTTCCAAAGTTACCTTCTGATTACCATAGTCGAACGATACGCTTACTTTTGCCACTAATCCGCTCCCGGTGGGGTTATCTATTTTATCTGATTTTTCAATTACTTACGCAGACCGAGACGATCGATCAATGAACGGTAGCGATTGATGTCCTTGCCCTTCAGGTAATCGAGCAATTTACGACGCTTGTTTACCATGCGCAGCAGACCAACACGTGAATGGTGGTCGTGTTTGTGTTCCTGGAAATGGGAACTCAAATCATTAATCTGGGCAGACAACAGTGCAACCTGAACTTCAGGAGAGCCAGTGTCACCATCTTTGAGCTGGTAATCTTTTACCACGCCCGCTTTGTCATCAGCTGTTAAAGCCATTTCAATAAACCTCTTCCCGTTAAAATGAACCAAATTTCAGAAGGCGCGTATTCTAACTGCGTCAACACCGCTTCTCAACCTGTTTTTTTTCAATTTTTCCAGCAAATTCAAGCCTTTTGCTGCGAAATCATCAATCTCCTGGGTGCTACCCGGCCGTCATCCAATACCTCGCCCATGCCCAGAAACTGCCTGTCAGGCTCGTACAGCCTCACCCAGCCCGGCGCATGGCCATGGGTCATGGAAATGGGCTGCCCCTGCAACAGGTAATGCGTGGCCAGGGATGTCAGTGTCACCTCGGGCAGCCCCATCAGGGCATCATCAATGGGTGCCAGTAATGCCGCTCGAGCCAATTCATCAATATCCCGGATCTCGTCGATCGTGACCGCATTGTCAAGACTCAGCTCGCCCACCCGGGTTCGCCGCAGGGCGGTCATGTGGGCGCCACAACCGAGCATCTGGCCCAGGTCGTGCACCAACGCCCGCACATACGTACCCTTGCTGCAATTGATTTCCAGCCGGCAGCTTTCATCCGCAGGCCAGTCCAGCACACGAATATCATAAACTGTCACTGTTCGCGCCTGGCGCTCCACCTCAACACCTTCGCGCGCCAGCTTGTACAATGCCTGGCCGTTCATCTTGACTGCGGAATACATGGGTGGCAGCTGCTCGATTCGACCAACAAAATGTTTCAGCGCATTTTCCACATCGCGTCGCGATACATTAACCTCGTGCTCGGCAACAATCTGGCCGTCCGCATCGTAAGTATCCGTTTCCTGGCCCAGCCTGAATTCGCAAATATAGGTCTTGTCTGAATCCAGCAGAAACTGGCTGACCTTTGTGCCTTCACCAAAACATAACGGCAACAAGCCTGTCGCTATAGGATCAAGACTGCCGGTATGACCGGCCTTGCAAGCCCTGAAAACATGTTTGACCTCCTGCAAGGCGCCGTTGGAGGTGAGCCCCTGTGGCTTGTCGAGCAGCAGGATGCCGTCTACATCAATACAATTCTTTCGTTTTCTTCTGCCCAAAACGATATAACTCTCTCGTGGAAAATGTCGAGCAACCCGGACTACTGGTCGGGTTTGTCGTCGTGGTGAATCCTGTTGAACAAGTCCTCCATTTTAGAACCGTGCTCAACAGCGACATCATATTCAAAAACCAGCTTTGGCAAGCCGCGCAAATCCACCTTGTCGCGAAGACAATGGCGCAGGTAGCCGCTCGCCCGGTTAAGATCCTTCACAATTTCAGCCGGATCACTGTCCTTGCCAATCAGCGTGAAAAAGACGCGGGCATTTCGAAGATCAGGAGATACATCAACTGCAGTGAGAGTTATATAAGCTGACTTGCGGTGCTCAAAATCCTGGCGCAGAACTTCCGCCAGCCCACGCCTGATGACCTCGCCGATACGGCGAGGCCTGGTGCCATCACCACGTTGAGAGTTTCCTGGTGCCAAGGAATGTCGCCGTTACAGTTTAAGTCAGATTGGCTGGCGAACTAGTCAAGCGTTCGCGCGACTTCGACCTTCTCAAATACTTCGATCTGGTCACCCACCTTGACGTCATTGTAATTCTTGACGCCAATACCGCACTCTGTACCCGCCTTGACTTCGCCAACGTCATCCTTGAATCGACGCAGGGATTCAAGCTCACCCTCAAATATCACGACATTATCGCGCAATACGCGAATCGGCAGGTTACGCTTGACGTAGCCTTCAATTACAAAGCAGCCGGCAATGGCGCCGAGCTTCGGCGAGCGGAACACGTCGCGTACCTCGGCCAGGCCAACAATCTGCTCCTTGATTTCGGGTGACAACATGCCGCCAATGGCCGCTTTCACTTCATTCACCGCGTCATAGATAACGCTGTAATAGTGAAGATCAACATCATGCGTTTCAACCAGGCGGCGCGCACCGGCATCAGCGCGAACATTGAAGCCGATCAGGATTGCGCCAGAGGCGACCGCAAGGTTTACGTCAGACTCATTGATACCGCCGACCATGCCGTGAACCACTTTCACGCGAACTTCATCGCTTGACAGTTTTTCCAGTGAATCAGTCAGTGCCTCGACGGAGCCCTGTACATCGGCCTTGATAACCAGGTTCAGTGTCTGCACTTCGCCTTCAGTCATCTGGTTAAACATATTGGAAAGCTTGGCCGCCTGCTGGCGCGCAAGCTGAACATCCTTGAACTGGCCCTGGCGGTACAGCGCGATTTCGCGAGCCTTGCGCTCACTCTGGACGACAGTCACCTCCTCGCCGGCATTGGGCACACCTGACAAGCCCTGGATCTCGACAGGGATGGAAGGGCCAGCCGTCGCCACCGGCCTGCCGGCTTCGTCCAGCATGGCACGAACACGGCCATACTCACGACCGGCAAGAAGAATGTCGCCCTTCTTCAGCGTGCCCTGCTGTACAAGGATAGTAGCGACGGGTCCACGACCCTTGTCGAGCCTGGCTTCAACCACGATACCCGTTGCCCGGCCCTCGTCAGGCGCCTTCAATTCCAGCACCTCGGCCTGCAACAACACCGCATCCAGCAAGGCGTCAATACCTTCACCGGTCTTTGCAGATACATGAATAAACTGTTCGTTACCACCCCAGTCTTCAGGAATGACTTCCTGGCCCACCAGTTCCTGTCTGACGCGGTCAGGCTCAGCTTCCGGCTTGTCGATCTTGTTAATGGCAACAACAATAGGTACTTCGGCATTGCGCGCGTGGTGAATGGCTTCAATAGTTTGCGGTTTGACGCCATCATCGGCGGCTACCACCAGAATAACCAGGTCGGTGGCCTTGGCTCCGCGTGCACGCATGGCGGTAAATGCTTCGTGGCCCGGCGTATCCAGGAACGTCACAACGCCACGATCGGTTTCAACATGGTAGGCGCCTATATGCTGGGTGATACCCCCGGCTTCGCCACTGGCGACGCGGGTTTCCCGGATAAAATCCAGCAATGATGTCTTGCCGTGATCAACATGGCCCATCACAGTTACCACGGGAGGACGTGGCCTGCCTTCGAGACCTTGCTCTTCCGCCTCCAGCAGAGCTTCAGGATTGTCCGGCTTCGCGGCCAGCACCTTGTGACCCATCTCTTCAACCACGATTGATGCAGTTTCACGATCCAGTATCTGGTTAATGGTGACCATGCTGCCCATGGTCATCATTATTTTGATTACTTCAGCTGCCTTGACCGACATTCTCTGGGCAAGCTCGCCCACGGAAATGGTTTCAGGAATAATGACTTCTCGAATTACGGGAGCAGTAGGCTTTTCAAAACCGTGTTTTTCGGAAAGCTGGGTCACTACCTTGGCGCCCCTGCCGGCAGATCTGGTCTTGCCAGGTTTGCCCCTATTCTTGCTGCCGCTCTTGAGGCTAAGCTCTTTACGCTCTGCTTCGCGCTCGGCCTTGGTCCGGAATTCTTCGCGATCGCGCGAAGGTTTTTTGCGGCCAGCCTTTTTCTCTGCTGCTTCTTCCTCTTTGGTCTCTGAGGTCTTGACCTCTTCGTCCTGCTTCTCCTTAACCGGCGCTGTTTCGTCGGCAGTGGTCGGCACTTCTTCAGCCTGGGCCTTGGCTTCTTCTTCAGCCTGGGCCTTGGCTTCTTCTTCAGCCTTGCGACGCGCTTCTTCTTCAGCCTGGGCCTTGGCTTCTTCTTCAGCCTTGCGACGCGCTTCTTCTTCAGCGCGCTGCTGTTCGATCTCGCTGCGCTTTACAAATGTACGCTTCTTGCGCACCGCCACCTTGACCGTCCGGGTCGCACCACGCACATTTTGCGTGACTTCACTGGTCGTCTTCCGCTTCAGCGTGATTCGTTTGCCTGAGCCCGGCGCTTCGGCATCACCGCCGCCACGCAAATAGGCCAGCAATGACATTTTCTCGTCATCACTGAGCGTGTCACTGGCACGGGACTTTTCGATACCGGCAGCCTTTAACTGGCCTAGCAGTTTCTCGACTTCGATGCCAATCTGTTCGGCAAGACCTTGTACTGTAGTTTCAGACATAAACTTCGCGATTTCTCAACAACCTGTAGCAGTAACTCGTATAAACCCGTATTTTCAATCTCAAACCCTGTTCGCTTTTCCTGGCTACTCTTCGTCAAACCAGGGCTTGCGAGCAGTCATGATCAGGGTTGTCGCCTTTTCTTCATCCACACCTTCGATTCCAAGCTCAATCAGCTCATCAACCGCCTGCTCGGCCAGGTCTTCCATGCTCTTGATGCCTTTATTGGCCAACATGCGCGCAAGCGTCTCGTCCATGCCTTCCATGCCGAGCAGGTCCTCTGTCGGTTCCGCCATGCCAAGTTGTTCTTCCATGACAATAGCCTTGGTCAGCAATACATCGCGGGCACGATTGCGCAACTCCTCGACCAGTTCTTCGTCAAAACCTTCGATTTCCATGATTTCCTGCTTGGGCACGTAGGCCACTTCTTCAAGATTGGTAAACCCTTCCTGAACCAGGATACCGGCAATCTCTTCGTCCACATCGAGGTCCTTGACGAACTGTTGCACCAGTTCCTCGGACTCCTTCATGGTTTTTTCTTCCGAGACTTCCGCGGTCATGATGTTGATTTCCCAGCCGGTAAGCTCACTGGCAAGGCGTACATTCTGGCCGCCGCGGCCTATAGCCAACGACAGCTGTGACTCGTCAACAATCACATCCATACTCTTGGCGTCTTCATCCACGACAATGGATTCGACCTCTGCCGGCGCAAGAGAGCTGATAACAAACTGCGCCGGATCGCCGGCCCAGAGAATAATGTCGACACGCTCACCGGCAAGCTCGTTGGAGACACTTTGGACCCGTGACCCGCGCATGCCCACGCAGGCGCCAATAGGATCAATTCGGGCATCTGATGTGCTCACCGCAATCTTGGCCCGTACGCCGGGATCACGAGCAGCACTATGAATCGTAATCAGGCCCTCCCCGGCTTCAGGAACCTCAAGCTTGAACAACTCAATCAGCAATTCGGGAGCAACCCGGCTCAAAAACAGCTGTGGTCCACGCGGTACCGGACGCACATCGGCCAGGTAGGCGCGAATCCGGTCGCCCGGACGCAGGCTTTCGCGAGGTATCATGGCTGAACGTTGCAAAACCGCTTCTGTTGAGCCAATTTCAATAATGGCATCACCGCGCTCCATGCGCTTGACCAGGCCGGTAACCATTTCGCCCTTGCGATCAGCGAACTCTTCAACGATGCGGCTACGCTCAGCTTCACGCACTTTCTGCATGATTACCTGCTTGGCCGCCTGCGCCGCAATGCGGCCAAATTCCACGGGCTCAAGCGGATCTTCTACAGTTCCACCAACTTCGGCTTCCGGCACCACTTTCCTGGCATCACTTACAAAAATCTGGCGATCCGGGAACTCCAGTTCAGCATCATCTTCGATAACTTCCCAGATGCGAACGGTGTCATAAGCACCGGTATTACGATCAATCGTTACCCGGGCATCAATATCACCTTCATGTTTCTTGCGCGTTGCTGTTGCCAACGCCGCTTCAATGGCCTGGAAAATAATTTCCTTTTCCACGCCTTTTTCCCGGGACACTGCATCAACGATCAACAGGATCTCATCCACCGCTGTTTTCCTCTAAAACGATCCTAAAACTTGGGTACCAGTCTGGCCCGCTCCATGTCTGAATATTTCAGCTCATGGGTCGAACCGCCACTATCAATCACGACCCGGTTCTCATCTGCAGAAACCAGCTCGCCTTTGAATTTGCGCCTGCCATCAATGGCTTGATACAACCTTACCTTCACGGTTTCGCCAATACGCTGAATAAAGTCAGATGGCTTGACCAGTGGCCTATCCAGTCCTGGAGACGACACTTCCAGCGTATAACGACCGGCAATCGGGTCTTCAACATCCAGCACCGCACTGACTTGGCGACTGACATCTGCACAGTCATCCACGTTGACGCCTTCCTCGCTGTCAATATACAGCCTCAACAGGGTCTGGTTACCACCGCCCGCCAGCTCGATTTCCACCAATTCAAACCCCAGTGCTGACACACTGGGCTCCAGTATGCGGAAAAGTTTTTCTAACTGCTGCGTCACGATTTGCGCCCAACCTCTTGCACGGCCCCAGAAACGCAAAAGTGGGCCCAAAGCCCACTTCACATCTCTACCGATTACCAAATCAGTCGCCGAATTATAGGCATTTTTTACCAAAAAACAATGCCCTGCGATCAATTCTTCAACCCGGATTGGTGCTTTTGTCTTCCGGCCCGTTCCGGGGGGGTATCAGTCACTGACTCTAAGCAGCTCAATCTCGAAAATCAGTGTTGCATTAGGCGGAATAACGCCGCCTGCCCCGGCTTCGCCATAGCCAAGATGAGGTGGAACCGTGAGCCTGCGCTTGCCGCCGACCCTCATCCCGATCACCCCTTGGTCCCAGCCGGGAATCACATAACCTACCTGCACCGGAAACTGGAACGGCTCATTGCGACTGACGCTGGAATCAAACTCGGTACCGTCTTCAAGCCAACCGGTGTAGTGGACCCGTACAGACTGCCCTCGCCCACTCACCTGTTTCCCGTCGCCGGCAACAATATCTTCTATAATGAGCTCTGCCATCATGCCTGGCTCCAGCCTGCGAGCACTTAAAAGACAAACCCTGACTGGATTTCTCAACAGTAAGTCATTGTCTTGTAAGGAAAATTGGTAGCGGGGACAGGATTTGAAGCTATACCGCCCGCCGCGCCTTATTTTATTGTCTTTAGTTTCAAGCCCTTAACTCAATAGGCCGCCGAGTTATTGTCTGTTTTTGGTCCCGATGTAGTCCCAGGATTCCAGCAACAATTACACGAAAAAGGAAAATATTCGAGATCAGAAAAAAACACCGGCCTCGTGGCGTTTGGGTAATAAAGGTAATCCCGGCCGGAGTATATATATAGTCTCTATAATAAAGTATCTTTTTATTTTCTCTATTGGTTATGTTTTGGTTGCGAGGCGTTTTTTATAACCTCTTTCATGGGTAATAAAACAAGAATATATTGTCTATACAATTCAATGATTTAGAAAAAATTACCATTACACCAACCAATCGCAACCAGCAGACGGTTATATTTATTCTCATTAAAAACAATTACTTATTAAAATAAAGCAAGCCAAAAACCCGGATTACCAAAAAATAGCCACGACCCCAAGATTATGTTTTTCCATAATGGTTTATTATTTGTTATCAGTGGCTTACACTTTGGTCGTCTTTCTATGGGTTAAGCTATGAAAATAAAATGCCCTCATTGCGAGGAGTCTTGCTTTATACGATCGAGCGACCAACTATCGCCGACGGTCCGCGAGCTTAAGTTAATCTGCTCTAATCCTCATTGCGGGCACACCATGAAGGCGAATATCGTTATTACCTACACACTCTCGCCGCCCCTTTATCCGAACCCTCTTGTTAATCTTCCGCAATCAAAAACGCAGCTCGCCGGCGCAACGCAAACTCGCAACCAATCGCACAAAAAAACAAACCAGCAAGACGCAGACAAAAGCCTATAAATAAAGGGATCTCCGCGCCCCGCATACATGCAAACAAACAACACAAAACCAACGCAGGCGGGGCGGGGGGCGAACTGCGCGCGCCGGATCCGGATAACCTGCGGCGAGGATCCGGCCGATAGATCCTGGAGCCTTCCGGTCGCGCGAACAAAAAAAGCCCGGCATTGCCGGGCGATAGTGACAAACAACAAACAATAAACAAGACGGCTAGTCGACCTCGATTTTTATTTTCTGGCCTGTACCGGGAACCGATATCTCGTAAGGCCCGAAGCTAATAACCTCCTCGCCAGCCCAGGCGTTAAAGTCTTTCATTCTCTCCTGCAATGGCAACAACTCATTACGCGCGAACACACGCGCCGCCTTTTCGATATCGCCAAAGCCGCCGGCGTTATTCGGAACGATCCCCATTAACTGAGGCGGGACGCGATGCGCGGCGAGCACGTCGTCGCGCGATACGTTTTTGATATTAAAAAATTCGTCTTTAGCCTGAACCTCGGCGATTGGGATTATTTGAATCCCGTCTTTTTTCCCGTTCGGCGAATACATGAACAGATTGCGAAAATTGCCCGGCCCTTTGGCCTCTTTCAACGCTGCGCGGATATTGTCGACGTCTTTAATGTCTTGCGCCGGATCTGTCATATAGAAAACAAAACCGGCGTGGCTGCCGTTTAAATAATATTTTCGGCGAAACAAGGTCGCGGCCTCGTTAAGCCATGCGCTTTGTAAGCCCGACAAATAATCCGGCGCGCCGTAAATATCCTGATTAATGTCCGGCTCAATCAAGTGATAGATTGACCCCGATTTAAAGGGATAACTATCGTAATAATTCGGGATGTATAAATATTCGCCATTTTTGCCGGCGCGGACGAACTTCGACAACGGCGACTCGTATCGCAACACGCCACCGAGCGCGTTTTCGATTTTCTCGAGATAACTATTGCCGAAAACAATTTGCTCTAATGCGAACCGCTCGAACTGTTGGCGACTTAGTTTTTTGTGAGGGATAAATGCGCTCGAGATAATGTTGCGCTTTACCTGGATCGCGCTCGAGTGGTGAGGGTTTGCCCTGTAACTTTTCGCGAGCGACGCCACATTAAACGGCGGCTCGTAGTATCTGCCATTCCAGGACGACTCGAAGTATCCCATAAGGTCGCGCGCCTCCATAACCGGAGTCGGATCGCCAAACGTAAAAACCTCAACCGCGCCCGAGCCTGTTGCTTTGGCATTGTTTTTTTGTGTCTTGCTTTTCATGTCAGAAAATCTCCACTATGGAACATTGACTCGCCGCGCCGCCAGCATCAATGGCGGTTAGCGGCTCAAGGTCGAGCGCGTGCATTGTTGCCCAGGCAAGGTCGCCATGCCCGAACTCGTCGGATCTTACCGACTCATAAGTTATGGCGTTCCCCGACTTTGTTATTGTCTTGCGTATCGACATAAACGCGCCGGCGACGTCTTTATATTCCGCGTCAAACTCTAGCCGGCCGCCCTCGATGATCGATTGCGCTTTAAGTACGAGCCGGGTTTTTACCTCGGGGCTATAGTTGAGCCCGATCGCCGTCGGGAAAAACAATCGCACCAAATCAAACACCCCGAGCCCTATGGAGTTTGTATCGATCGACATTTTCTCGACGTTATATTTTTGCGTGAGTTTTTTTATTTCCTCGGCTTGCAAATCAAATCGCATGTTTTGAAATTTAAGCCGCTCAATTATGCGAAACTTGGCGCCGGCAGACACGGGCGGCGCGAGCACAGCAACGGCGGCGGCGTCTCTTGTCCGGCTTGGGTCGTAACCGATCCAAACGCGTTTATTGCCATAAGGCCTCTCGGCGAGAGGCCTTATGTCACGCCAAACAACCCACGAGTCGACCAGGCATTTCTCCAAATGAGCGAGCGTAAATATCGACATTGAGTCATCGATAAACTCACATAAAAACAAATTACGAAACTCGTCGTCGGTATAATCCAGGCGCAACTCATCAAGATCGAACAAGTCGCAGCCGCCGGCAATCGCGTCGTTAATGTTTACGATTTGTTTCCATTGCCCATCCTCACAAAGCCGGCCCGCCTTTAATGCTTTATGCGAGACGTCTATTTTAATTTTATTATCTTTTGAGCGGCCTTTGTTTAGTCGGTCGCCGGTCCAGAACGAATAAGCCTCATGAGTCAAGGCCGACGGCGTCGACAAGTATGTTTGACGCCATTTTTTGTGGACCGCCATCCCCGACGCGACTTTACGGAACTCGGAAAACCGCGGGATCCAGAAATACTCGTCCATGTATATATTGCCGTGATAACTCTGCGCCGTCCTGGCGTTTGTTCCCAGGAAATACAACGTCGCGCCATTCCATAAAACGATAGGATCGCCGGACAGCTCGACGCCCGTTACCTCATAGACGAACGCGAGAATATACAATTTAAAAACGTGCGCCTGGGCCTTTGATGCCGAGAGAAAAATTTGATTACGGCCAGTCTCGCAAGCATCGACAAGCGCCTCGCGCGCGAAATACCACGTCGCGCCGATCTGCCGGCTTTTTAAAATGTTGCGGATCCGGTTATTGGTGCCGGCGCCTCTCCATTGGCGCTGATAACCAAAAAGAGAAGTTTCGAACGCTTCAACAAGCGCGGCGACCTGGTCCTCGTCGAGGAAGTTTTTTTGCTTTTTGCGATTTTTCTTTTTGTTGGCGAGCTTTGGATTGAGGTCGGATTCCTTTCCGGTCTCGTCGTACTTTCGCACCCGCGCAGCACGTTCGAGCGCGCGCATTAAACAGTCGATCTCGTTAAGGTCGCGCTCAGTTTTGTTGTTTTTATTTACGAGCAGGGCGAGCCGGGCGTCGATGCTTGCTTTTACTCGATCAATGGGCGAGACGTCGTCCCACTGGTCGCGACGCTTCCACGACGCGACGGTCGATTTTGATTCGCCCAGCTCGCGCGCGATCTCAGTCGTCCCGTATCCCTGAAAATACAGGAGCGCGGCCTCTCGCCTGGTCGGGTTTTCTGTTGCTTCGATTGCCATTGCAAGAGAGTAAACGGCGCGACTTTATAGATATTCTCGGCCGGCGAGTAAAAATCCGAATTACCCCTCCGGCGCGTTGATAAAAAAGCCGAGGTTATCGACTCTCTCGTCTATCACATTCACGCACCGACAAAGCGAGATCGAACAATGAAAAACCTTTTGTCCAAATTTTTCCGCGTTGCCCTGGAGGGCGCCACGACTGACGGCCGCGAGATAACTCGCGAATGGATCGAGCAAATGTCTGCAAGCTATGACCGCACAAAATACGGCGCGCGGATCTGGCTCGAACACTTCCGCGGCATTTTGCCCGACTCGCCGTTCGCCGCCCTGGGCGACGTTTACGCGCTGGAGTCGCGAGTCGAACCTGACGGCAAGCTCGGCTTGTATGCGCAAATTGTCCCGACCGCCGGGCTTGTTGCGATGAATCAGGCAAAACAAAAAATTTATACCTCGATCGAGGTCGACGATAATTTCGCCGAATCCGGGCAAGCGTACCTGGTCGGCCTGGGCGTTACTGATTCGCCGGCCTCGCTCGGAACTGAGGCGCTACAATTTAGCGCCGCGGCAAAAGCGCCGATTTTTGCCGAACGCAAACAGAAGCCGACGAACCTGTTTTCGTCCGCCGTCGAGATTGCGCTCGAGTTTGACGAGGTTTCCGACCCGGAGCCGTCCATTTTTACCAAGGTTAAAAACCTGCTGTCGGCGCAAAGCTCCGACCACGCCGAGCGCTTTGGCGCTATCGAAAAGAGTGTCGCAGCAATCGCCGAGGCGCACGCCTCGACAAGCGAGAAAAATGCCTCGTTTGCTGCCGCGGTCGCCGAGCTGCAAAAGCAGGTTAAAGCCAGCGCCGACCAGTATTCGGAACTATTGAGCAACTTTAACTCGTTAAAGGCGGCGCTCGAAAACACACCGGCAAACCACGCCCAGCGCCCGCCCATTACCGGCGGCGACGGGCATGTGCGCGCCGAATATTAATCCAGCGGCAATTATTGAACAGTTACGGAGACGGACCAATGCTCGAATTTACCCGCCAGCAATACAACCAATTTCTCGCCGATCAGGCGCAAAACAACGGCATAGTCGACGCGACCAAAAAGTTTGCCGCGACCCCGAGCGTCGAGCAGAAGCTCGAGACGCGGATCCAGCAAAGCGCGGGATTTTTGAAGCGCGTTAACTTTATCGGCGTTAATGACCAGTCAGGGCAAAAAGTCGGGCTGTCTATCGGCTCGACCATTGCTGGCCGCACCGACACAGACACCACAGACCGCGCGACGCAGGATCCGAGCTCGCTCGATCCGAACCAATACGATTGCAAGCAAACGAACTTCGATACACATGTAAAATACGCACTCCTCGACGCCTGGGCGAAATTCCCCGATTTTCAAATCCGGCTCCGCGATGCGCAAATGCTGCAGCAAGCGCGCGACCGGATTATGATCGGCTTTAATGGCACGAGCGCGGCCGTGCAGACCAACCGCGTCACCAATCCGCTACTCCAGGATGTTAACGTCGGCTGGGTCGCCAAGCTGCAAGCCGAGGCTCCCGCGCGTTACCTGACCGAAGGCGGCAAGGCTGCCGGCGAGATCCGCGTCGGCGCGGGTAATGGCACGACACTCCTACCCGATTACACCAACCTCGACGCCCTGGTTTACGATATGCGCTCGAGCTTGCTCGATCCGTGGCACGCGCGGGACAATACTTTCGTCGCGATCTGCTCGTCCGACCTGGTCGACGAAAAATATTTCCCGATGATCGAAACGTTTGCCGAGACACCAACCGAAGCCAATGCGCTCGATTTGATGGTCTCGCACAAAAAGCTCGGCGGAGTCATGGTCGCCGAGGCGCCGTTTTTCCCGGCAAGAACGATCATGATAACGCGTCTCGGCGAGAACGATTCGTCGAACCTGTCTATCTACTACCAGAACGGCAAGCGTCGATTGATGTATATCGACAACCCCAAGCGCGACCGAATCGAAACCTATGAAAGCGCAAACGAGGCCTATGTTATCGAGGATCTCGGCGCGTGCTGCGTGGCGGTTAATATCAAGATCTGGGACGGTACCGCCTTTAACTAATGCCGAACACGCCAGCAAAGCAGCACTTTAACAACACGGCCGGAACAGCTCCGGCCGGCGTTGTTAATTCTGTCGTCACGCCCGCGCGCAACCCGCGCGCCGGCGAGCTGGGTCGGTTTGTTGTGGCGCTAATCATTTTTATTGCCGGACTTGTCGTCGGGCTATTTGTGAAATAAGGGGGCATAAATGCCGAACACGCCAGCGAAAAAGCACTTTGAACGGACGACCGCCGAACAGCAAAACAAGGAGGTCGCCGAACACGGCCGCACCCGCGCCAATGCGTCGCTCTATGAGCTGCAGCTCTTGAAAATTGCCCAGCATCGCGGCGAGCTGCGCGCCATTAAAAGCCAGGAAAAGAAAGCCGAGCGAAAGCGTGATTTTATCGACACCTATCGCGACTATATCGACGGCGTGATCGCCTCCGATACCGGCACCGAGGACGAGGTCGTAATGACTGTTTTTGTCTGGATGATCGACGCCGGCATGATTGTCGACGCCGTGCGCCTGGCCGAGTATGCGCTAAAACATAATTTGCCAATGCCGGACAAATTCCGCCGCGATTGCGCGACCGTGCTCGCCGAGGAGATCGCCGACCATGTCTTGCGATCAAAAAATGATTTTCCGGATGTTGCGCTATTGCTCCAGGTTAAGACACTAACCGACGAGCGCGACATGCACGACCAAGTCAGGGCGAAGCTCTTTAAAGCTATCGGCGTCGCCTTTGATGCGCTCGGTAATTTTGCCGAGGCGGGCAACTATTACCGCCGGGCGCTTGAGCTGGATCCGAAAGGATCCGGCGTTAAAAAAATGATAGAGCGCGCCGACCGCGAAGCCGAGAAAGCCGGCCAGCTCGCTCGATAGTGTTGCACCCCCAGCGACGGGCATACCGGCGCGGCAGCGATCAAAAATCAAACCCGCGCCGGCTATGCTTTTAAGGTGAGACAATGCCTAACATTTTTGCGCCGACTGCCGACCCGAACAACACAAGCGACCAAGCGGTCGCAAACAACGGCTTTTTTCCTGACCAAACCGTCGCCGCGTTTAAAGCGTCGACGCGCACCGTCGACACGGTCACCGATCAGCGCGTCGTCGATGCGCTGAGCCAATCAATAATCGAAACAAACCGCGCGCTCGCCGACTGGCAAGCCGCGCACGAGCTTCTAGGCATTACTCGGCTCGCCGATGTTGACTCCGGCGTAATAAATGGCGAGTCGGAGCTTGTTATTTCTTATCGCGCCGCGGTATTCGCGCGCGCCAAGGCATTAATAATCGACAAACTGCGCGACATTGACACAAGCCGCGAAGGCGATGCACGCGCCAATGAATACGAGAACACCCGCGACGGCTACTTGCGCGAAGCAATTAAAAATGTGCTCGCCATTATGGGCCGCCAAACGTTAACGGTAGAGTTAATTTAAATGATCGTAACCGCACAACAAGGCGACACCGTCGAGCGGATTTGTGATCGCTATCTCGGCACAACCGCCGGCATTACCGAGGAGGTTTTGCGCACAAACCCGGGCGTCGCCGCCCTGGGGCCGGTACTGCCACGAGGCACGCGACTCGAGATCCCGAGCGCGCCGCCGGCGAGGGAAAAAAAGGTAGTTAATTTATGGGACTGAAAATCATGAGCGAAACACCCCGCCCCGGCGCTTTCGAGCGGCATGTGCAAACGATCGCGGTAACTATGATCGCCGGGCTTTTGTACTGGGTCGGCGAATCCATTAACGACGCCGGCAAAGAAATTATTTTATTAAAAGAGCGCGTCGCCGTGCTGAGCGAGAAGCTCGCCGAAGTGAGCACAATGTCGAGCTCGATTGTTGCCATGCAAAGGCGCGTCGACGAGATCGACTTTCGGCTAAAAGTGGTCGAAGGCCGCCCGCGTAAGGCCTCGCCCTGGATCAACAAACGCACCGAAGGGGGCGAAGAATGAGCGCGATTAGGGATTCCGCAATTAATCACGTTATCGAGATCGAGGGCGGCTATGTCAACAACCCGAACGACTCCGGCGGCGAGACGTGCTGGGGCATTACCCGCGCCGTCGCCATTGCAAACGGCTATACCGGAGCAATGCAGTCGCTACCGCGCGACCTGGCGTTTCGAATTTATGTCGACAAATACTGGGCCGCGCTTCGCCTCGATGAGATCGAGCGCGAGGCTCCACTTGTCGCCGCCGAGCTCGTCGACTCCGCGATTAATGCCGGCACCGTGCGCGCCGGATCCTGGCTGCAGCGATCGCTAAACGTGCTCAACAATCGCGGCGCGCTGTATGCCGACATTGTTGCCGACGGCAAGATCGGCGACAAAACGCTCGCCGCCTTTGTCGCGCTACTTGATGCCAGGGGGCAAGCCGGCGCCGACGTGCTGTTTAAAATGCTGAACGCTTTGCAGGGCGCGTTTTACATCGAGCTCGCCGAGCGCCGGGAAAAGGACGAGACCTTTGTTTTTGGCTGGTTTAAATGGAGGGTTAAGTAATGGCGTTTAACTGGAAAGAATTACTCGGCGCCGTTGCGCCAACACTCGGCGCCTCGCTCGGCGGGCCCGTCGGCGCGCTTGCCGGCAAGTTAATCGCGCAAGTTGCCACCGGCGACGAAAACGCCGACGAGAAACAGGTCGAGCAAGCGCTTAAACATGCGTCGCCCGAATTGCTGGCAGGACTCAAAAAAGCCGACCAAGATTTTAAAAAACGCATGGCCGAGCTCGACATTGATCTCGAGCGTATTAATGCCGGCGATCGTGACTCAGCGCGCGCGATGCAAAAAGAAAACAAAAGCCGCATCGTGCCGGTTTTGGCGACGCTGACGGTAACGGGATTTTTTGTTGTTGTATTCTGGATCCTAAACGGCAAGATCAGCGCCGACTCGACGCTCGCCGGTTTTGTACTCGGCCAGGTATCCGCCAAGGCCGAGCAGGTCTATAACTTCTTTTTCGGATCCAGCGCCGGCAGCAAACAAAAAACCGACGCGCTCGCAAAATTGAACAATGCAAAAACTTAAATCGCTCCGCGAGCATATCCTCTCAATCCCTGGCGAGATCGAGCTCGATGCGGGCAACCTTATTACTCAGGCGCGCGCCGGATCCCTAATCTCTCTCGCCGACGGGACAAATAATCATTTTCGATGGCAGTACCGCGCGACGATTATCATTACTGACTTTGTCGGCGACTTTGACAAGCTGAGCTTTTGGGTGTTGTCCTGGTTAAAACAAAACCAGCCGGACCACAAACAAGAGGCCGGCCGTTTTGAGGCCGACATTATCGACGCGCACAAGAGCGACATAGAGCTCGAGCTTGATCTCGAGGAAACGGTCCAGGTAGAACAAACCGTCGACGGGATCCGGTTAATTCATATCGGCGAGCCCAATGTCGAGCCGGTTATATTAAGCGCGGATCAGTGGTCGCTCTACATTGAGCCGGGAGACGGCAGCCCCGTCGCGATCTGGTAGGTATGGACGCCGTCGACCAGTTAACGGCCTGGCTCTCGCCGACACTCGCCAGGCTCAAGCCCGCCGCCCGCGCGAAGCTATTGCGCCACATTGCGACCGGGATCCGGCGCCGAAACATGGACAGGATCCGCGCACAAAAATCGCCGGACGGCGCCAGCTGGCCGGCACGCAAACAACGACCCGCCCGCCGCCACGGCATAAAGCAGAAAAAACAAATGTTTTTAAAGCTGCGCCAGGCGCGACACTTTCGAATTAACAAAACACCCGAAGGCCTGGCGATCGGTTTTTTTGGTCGAGTGGCGCGCATTGCTCGCGCACACCACGAGGGGCAATTTGATCGCGTATCACCCGACGGGCCGTTTTATCAATACCCCAGGCGCGAGCTAATCGGCTTTAGTGCCGACGATATGCGCTGGATCGAGCAAGCCGTCGCCCAGTTTCTAAGCGAGTAAATCCACGCGTTACCGACCCGGCAAGCATCGGCCACGCCCGCGCTAAATCATAATGCCAGGCATGAACGAGCCAAACACTCTCGAGCTACTCCAGCGAATCGAAAACATATTGCGCCCCGGCGTTATTGCTGAGGTCGATCATAATGCCGCGCGCGCACGCGTGAATTATGGCGAGAACCCGGACGGCACGCCGGCCGCCTCCGCCTGGCTGCCCTGGTTTGCTCGCGCCGGCAACGATTCGACATGGTTTCCGCCTGAAGTCGGCGAGCAGGTTTTTATATTATCGCCTGGCGGCGAGCTCGCGCTCGGCGTGATTTTGTGCGGCCTATATCAAGACGCCAAACCCGCGCCGAGCACCGGCGCCGACATTCGCCTCGTTAAATTTTCAGACGGAAGCTTTGTCGAGTACGATCGCGCCGCCCACAAAATGACGGCAAGCATTACCGGCGGCGACCTGGTTGCCAATGCGACCGGCAATATCGTCGCCGATGCCGGCGGCAATATCGACGCCACCGCCGGCGCCGACATTAACGCCAGCGCGACCGGCGCCGTCAACGTCACCGGCGCACAAATAAACCTGAATAACGGATCGCCGGTCGTGACTTGCGGGAATATTTGCGCATTTCTCGGCACCAATCACCCGCACGGATCCGCAACCGTTAACGCCGAGGCTTAATTATGGCAATGAATCACGCCACGCTAACCGCCGAGATCCTCGCCGCCCTCAATGGCGCCGGCTTTAACACAGCAAACCCTTATTCCAGGCTCGACGACTTTGTCGCGATTGTTGTCGAAAAAACAATCGCGCACATACAGACAACGGCCGAGATCCAGACCACGGCGGGCGCGCCGGACGGCGAGCATACGGGAATTATTACTTAATGAAAGGCATGAACGAACACACCGGCCGCGCGGTATCCGGTCTCGATCACTTGAGGCAATCGATAAAGCGATTATTTTCGACGCCGATCCGCTCGCGGGTTATGCGTCGCGATTACGGCGCCAATATTTTCGGCTTGATCGATCATCCAGGCAACGAGCTCGGCCTTGCCAAAATGCGCGCCGCCGGAATTATCGCGCTTGTCCGGCACGAGCAACGCATTATCCCGACGCGCTTGCAGATCTACGCCGGCGACGAGCCCGGCCGATTTGTTGCGGATCTGGCCGGCGTCGCGGTATCCGGAATCGATGAAATTGCACCAGGCGAGTCGATTGCCTTGCAAGTGTCGTTTGAGGTGTAGCCATGCCCATAGATTACCAAGCGCTCGCGCCCGCCCCTGTTATCGCCGAGATCGATTATCAGACCGAGCTCGATCAGATGAAAGCCGAGCTCGTTACAAAAGACGGCACACTCGCCGAGGTCCTGGACAATCCCGCCGAACCGCTAACCATGTTGTTAGAGGTTGCGGCATATCGACTCATGATTAAAAGCCAGGAGCTTAACGACCGCGCCCAGGGCTTGTTATTGGCCTATGCCACCGGCGCGGATCTCGATCATATTGGAATTACTTATTTTCGCACCCAGCGCCTTGTAATTGATGCCGGCGACCCGCTCGCCGTGCCGCCGGCCGGGCCAACCTATGAGACCGACGACGATTATCGCGCACGCTGCGCCATTGCTGAGGACGCGTTTAGTACGGCCGGACCGAGGGCAGCGTATGTTTATTTTGCAAAGTCGGCGAGCGGCGAGGTTAAAGACGTCGGCGCCATATCGCCGAGCCCGTCAAATGTTACCGTCGCCGTTTTATCTCACACCGGCGACGGCACCGCCTCTAGCGCTTTATTGCAAGCCGTAACCGATGCGCTCGACGATTCTCGCCGGCCGATGACTGACAATTTAACAATACAATCGGCAACGATAAAAAGTTACACAATCAACGCCACAATAAAAACCTATCCGGGATACAACCGCGAAGTCGTGCGCCAGGCCTCCGAGGCTGCCGGCGTTGCGTTTGGCAGCAATAACCACAAGCTCGGGCTCGACATTGTGCTCGTCCAGCTCACAAAAGCGCTCGCCGTGCCTGGCGTGATGGATATCACGCTAAACAACACGATCGCCGGCGACATAGTGTCGAACATTGTTAACAACGACACCGAAGCGGCCTATTGCGCCGGCGTTACTGTCGCGCTCGGGGCGGTCGATGAATAAGCTCACGCCGCCCAACGCGACCGCGCTCGAGAACAATGTCGACGAGACTTTGTCTCGTATCGGCAATATTAATCTAACCAATGTTGGCAAGCTCTGGAATCCGGATACATGCCCCGAGCCATTGCTCCCGTTTTTAGCCTGGGCCGAGTCCGTGCCGGAATGGTCTAGCGACTGGCCGATCGCCGTCCAGCGCGCCGCGATTAAAGTCCGGCGCAAAGTCCGGCGCACCCGCGGCACAAAAAAAGCCGTCGTCGATTCGATTAACGCGTTTGGCGGAGCCGTTGTCATTGCTGAGTGGTTTGAGCAGTCACCGCCCGGCGACCCGCGGACGTTTAACGTAATACTTGCGGCCAACGACAGTTACGTCGACGAAGGCTTGCAGGACGCAATGAAAAACACCATCGACGAAGTGAAACCGCTCAGCGCGCACTATGTTCTCGGCGTCGGCTTGTCTGCCGTCGCAGCGGTCGGCGTCACCGGCGGCGCGCTTGCGGTTAATTATGCGCGTATAGAGCTAGAGGGATAATACTATGCCAGCCTTGCAACTGATAATCACCGACGCCGGCCGCGGCGCGATTGCTGACGAAACGGCAAGCGCGACGCTGCCGGTAACCATTACCGAGGCCGCGCTCGGCTCCGGGAAGTGGTCACCCGACGCAACCGCGACCGCTCTCGCCGCGGAGATCAAGCGCATAAGCGCGACCGATATCGGCGCGATCGCCATTGCCGATGATGCGTTTCACGTTACCATCACCGACACGAGCGCCGATATCTACTCGCTTGGCGAGATCGGGTTATACACCGACACAGGAATTTTATTTGCTATTTATTCCAGCCCGGCCGGCATTACTGACAAGGCCACGAGCGCCTGGCTTATGCTTGCCGCCGACGTTGTCTTTACGTCAGTAACGCCGGGATCGATCACCATTACCGGCGCCGGCTTTGTTAACCCGCCAGCGACCGAAACCGTCGCCGGCGTGCTCAGTCTTGCCACGACTGCCGAGGCCGTTGCCGGCGCGCTAACAAATAAAGGCGTTACACCGGCGACACTGGCAGCGGTGCTGGCCTTTTTTGGCAAACTGGCCAGCGCTAACACATGGACCGGGGAAAACATATTCAATGGCGGCATAACCGTTGATGGCGTGGCGCAAGACATCAGGCAAGATGAAGGCAGGTACGGCACCGCCGCCTTTAGAATTCAGCCAAAGTCCGGCAATAATAACGGGGTGCTGACCGCGATGCCAAGCGGGTCCGCTACTGCGTCACTTTTTGGCTTATACAATAGCTCAGACCCGGTGAATACTTCGCGCCTG
Source organism: Gammaproteobacteria bacterium (assembly GCA_029880545.1). NCBI lineage: Bacteria > Pseudomonadati > Pseudomonadota > Gammaproteobacteria > Gammaproteobacteria bacterium. The sequence goes on from JAOUOD010000006.1 coordinate 137,205, forward strand.
AATATCAGCCTGACTGGCAACGTGTTTGACATCAATGCCGCTACGTTTGGAACGGGCACGCCAATCACCAGCTTTAACCTTCAGGGCAGCAAAATCTGGACTGCTGGCAATGATGGCGCAGGCTCCGGCCTTGATGCCGACTTGCTGGATGGCGTACAGGGCGCAGGCTATGTAAGAACAGATGGCAGCAACGCCATTTCCGGGACGCTGCGCATAGAATCAAATGCGCCGGTTTTTTCCTTTAAAGAGCTAGATGCCTTGTTGGATAATAAATATTGGCGCTTTGTTGCTGATGGCTCTAATTTTACGCTGCGCGCCTATAATGACGCATTGTCCTCGTATGGCGTCGCGTTCTCTATATCCAGAACGGGTACCACAGTAAATTCCCTCAATGTTCAGGCCACATACTTAAATCACAATGGGGATAAGGTCTGGACCGCTGGCAACGATGGCGCAGGCTCCGGCCTCGATGCCGACACCTGGCAAGGATTCAGCCCTTCACAATTTTTGCGCGCCGACGCAGGCGACACCAAAACAGCCGGAAACTTGAATTTTGCTGACGGGGTTTTAGCTGTTTTTGGTGCAAGCAATGATTTAAAGATTCAACATAACGGCGTCCATTCATATATACAGAAAGGCGGAATAGGCCATTTCTATATTGATGCAACACTAGCAACAAACAATATTTATCTTCGCGGACAACAAGACGGGGTAGGCCTGCAACAAGCCGTTGATGTTATATCGGGGTCCAGCGTCTATGCAAACTTGCGGCATAACAATCAAATCAAACTCCAGACTAAATCAACCGGCGTGGCTGTCACTGGCACGCTTGAGGCTGGCAACGTAACGATTTCCGGCAATCAAGTCTGGCACGCTGGCAATGATGGCGACGGCTCCGGCCTCGATGCCGACAAACTGAACGGGCGCAAGATCAGCGTCCAAGCGACGGAACCAGTTGGCGCAACTGCCGGCGACTTGTGGGTATGGTGACGCATGTTTGGGCGACATAACGGCACAGCGTTTCAAAGCGCGCAAACACTCAAGCGCCACGACGGCGCGGGGTTTGTTGATGTTAATTACGTCGGCCGACACGACGGCGCCGGGTTTAAACAAGCCTGGCCCGTTGTCGCCGTGGCGGATACCTCGGCAAATGGGTACTCGCTCGCCGCCGGCACGGCATACGCCGAGATCGGCTTGTTGGCCGACGGCCGCATATATAGAAACGCCCAGGGCGTGATTACTTACCCCGGCAACTGGATCGATCCCGTTACGCGCGCCAGCGGCACTTATTCAGTCTATGGCGCGATACGCGGCGGCACGCATGAGGTCATCACCGGGCCGATTAACTCATGGCACGCCCTGAGCGCCTCGGCAGTCTGGCGAATAGCAACCGCCGGCCCAGGCTTAACGGACATTACATCGATTATCGATATCCAGATTCGCAACAACACGACACTCGAGATCCTGGATACCGCCGCGCTGACAATCCGCGCCACTTTTGATCCGAACACGGGCTAGACCGGCCGGTAAATGCGCGAGTTACCTCGCCGGCGCGTTGCGGCGATCCGCAAACTGCCCGAGGCTTGGGAGCAATTACACGCACACATCAAGGAGCGCTAGTCATGCCCGGCTATCATCACGGCGTAAGAACGATTGAGAACACCGAGGGCGCCCGCCCGATTCGCACTGTTAACTCCGGCGTTATTGGCGTCGTTATTACTGCGCCGAAAGGCCCGGTTAACACGCCGGTTTTGATTGCCGGCGACCGCACCAAGGCGGCGGCAACGTTCGGCAAGGGCATCGGCACCGCCGGCCAGGTATTCGACGCCATTTTTAAACAAATCGGCGCGATGATTGTTGCCGTTAACGTGCTGGATCCAGCCACGCATAAAACCGCGGTCGCCGCCGCCGAGTACACGTTCGACGCCGTGACCAACTCGCTCGAAGTGGTCGACGACTATATTTATAACGTCGTCGTAAAATCAGCCGATAACGTGACAACCTACATCGCCGGCACCGACTACACCGTCGACAGCGATACCGGCGTTATTACCCGCGTTGACTCCGGCGCCATTGGCGCCGGCGCGGCGGTAAATGTTAACTATGACATCCCCGACGCGGCGGCCGTGACCGACGCCGATGTTATTGGCGAGGTCCGCGTTGCGGACGGCGCTCATACTGGACTGCAAGCGCTACTGACCGCCAAGGCCTCGCTCGGAATCAAGCCGCGCATCCTCGGCGCGCCCGGCCTGGATAGTCAGATCGTCGCGACCGAGATCGTCGCTATTGCCGACCAGTTACGCGCCTCGGCCTATGCTTACGCCGCCGGCGCCGCGACCTCGGCCGCGGCGGTTACTTACCGCAACAACTTCGACTCGCGCCGTCTTATGGTGATCTGGCCGGACTGGGTCGGGCTTAATGCCGACACTGGCGTCGAGTCGAATCTGTATTCCGTTGCGTTTGCCCTGGGCGTTCGCGCCAAGATAGACAATGTGCTCGGCTGGCATAAGGTTATCTCGAACGTTCCGGTTAATGGTATTACCGGGATCTCGGCCGACGTTCCCTGGGATCTGCAGGATCCGAACACGATCGCCGGTTACCTCAACGCCAACGAGGTAACGACGTTAATCAATCAAAGCGGCTTCCGGTTTTGGGGCTCGCGCACATGCTCGAGCGATCCGCTCTATGCTTTCGAATCCGCCGCCCGTACCGCGGACATTCTCGCCGACACCATTGCCGACGCGCACTTGTGGGCAATCGACAAGCCGATCTCGAAAACGCTTATTAAAGATATTGTCGAGGGCGTTAATGCGAAGTTTCGCGAGCTGAAAGCCGGCGGCTATATTGTCGACGCGTTTGCCTGGCTGGATCCGGAAAAGAACACCGACGCCACGCTCGCGGCCGGCAATATAATCATAAGTTATGATTATACGCCGGTCCCGCCGCTCGAGGCGCTGGACTTTTACCAGACCATAACGACCGATTACCTCGCGCAACTGCGCGCCGCCTAAACTGGAGGTTTATCAATGGCACTTCCAAAGAAAGTTAAAAACTTTAATTTTTTCGTTGATGGCGAAGGCTACGCCGGCCGCGTGGCCGAGCTGACGCTCCCGAAGCTGGCGCGCAAGGTCGAGGAGTTTCGCGCCGGCGGCATGTCCGGCCCTGTTGACGTTGATATGGGGCAAGAGAAACTCGAGGCCGAGGCAACGTTCGCCGAGCACGCCGAGACCGTGCTTAAACAATACGGCGCCCCGGGCGTTGATGCGATCGGTATGCGCTTTCTCGGCTATGCCGAGAGCGACACCGCCGGCGCCAGTCATAACGCGATCGAGATTGTTATGCGCGGCCGCGTGAAAGAGCTCGACTTTGGCAGCAACAAGCCCGGCGACGACACGGCATTTAAGGCGAGTTTTAGCCTGTCATATTTCAAATACACACTAAACGGCGCCGACCTGGTCGAGATCGATGTAATTAACATGATCGAAAAAGTTAACGGCGTCGACCGGCTGCAAGAGCAGCGCGACGCGCTGGGCGTTTAACTCTCTATTTTTTTGAGGTGCAACAATGACGACAAAAACACCGCATTACTCGGACCCGGTCAAGCTCTCGCCCAAGATCACGCGCGGCAGCGACAAGGGCGATAACAAGGCGCAAAGGATAGACGCTGTACGCGTGCGCCGGCCCAGGTCCGGCGAGCTGCGCGGCCTGAGCCTGTCCGAGCTGTTAATCATGAACACCGACCAGATGTTAACACTGTTACCGCGCATTACTGAGCCGGCGCTGACTGAGCCCGAACTAAGCGACCTGGATCCGAGCTGTTTGCTCGACTTGTCTTTCGAGGTGCTGGATTTTTTAGGCTCGAAAAAGCTCTCCCCGAATCCGTAGCCGATGCAATGGCCGACATTGCTGTCGTGTTTCACTGGGGACCGGAGTATCTCGACGGGCTGGAGCTGGGCGAGTTAATGGACTGGCGAGAGCAGGCGGCCAAACGTGCCGCGCCGGACGACTAGCCGGTTTGTTTTTTGCCGGCAAGAGTAACGAGCAGCGCGATAACCGCCCAGGAGACGAGGAACGCCGGCGAATAACCAAACTCGACGGCGGCATACAAAAAGGCAACTACTCCGACAACGTATCGCATAAAACGAGTTTAGCATAATGTCATTGTCTCTTGCCCTGGTTTTATCTCTTGCCGACCGCGTATCCGGGCCGGCGGCGCGCATCGACAAGCGCACAAAATCGCTCGCCTCAACCATCAAGGCAACACAAACCGAAATCGCCGGACTCAAGCGCCAGGCCGGCGGCATTGAGCAATACAAGCGCCTCAGCGCCGCCCTGAGCGAGAACAATAGCAAGCTCGCCGCCTCGCGCGAGCGCGTGAAAGCGCTGCGGCGCGAATATGCCGAGGCCGCCAAGGCCGGCAAGCCACTCAACGCGCTTAAAAAGAAAATGGCGACGGCCGGCACAGCCGTCGCGCGACTGTCTGCCAATCAGCAAAAGCTCAGGCAATCGACACACGCGGCGCGGCTTGCGCTCAAGGCTCAGGGCGTCAACACCGGCCGGCTCGGCAAGGAATCCGAGCGCCTGGCGGCCAGCCTGGACAAGCTCAACCGGCGCGCCGCCGGGCTGGGTACATTGTCGGGCCGGCTGGATAGCTTGCGCGCCCTCGGCGGAAAGCTGGGCGCCGCGGCGGCGGCGACGCGAAAAGTCGTCGCAAGCGCGGCGATTGTTGGCGTTGCTGGGCTCTCGACGATCGGCGGGATCGCGGCCGTTCCTATGCGTACCGCCGCCGAGTTTGAGCGCTACGAAACCATTTTAACCACGATCGAAGGCTCGCAAGCCAAGGCTAAAAAAGCGATGGCCTGGGTCGGCGACTTTGCTGTTACGACGCCTTACCAGCTCGGCCAGGTAAACGACGCCTTTGTTAAGCTGCGCGCTTACGGCCTGGACCCGACCTCGGGGCTCATGAAAACGCTCGGCGATACGTCCGCGGCAATGGGCAAGCCACTCATGCAGTCAGTCGAGGCGATCGCCGACGCCGTCACCGGCGAAAATGAGCGATTAAAAGAGTTTGGCATTAAGGCGCGCACCTCGGGCGATTTAATAACCTACGAGTTTTCGGACAAGGCTGGGCGTTCGCGCGAAATGTCAGTCCGGAAAGGCGATCGCGCCATGATTCAGCGCACGCTCTCAACAATCTGGAATCAGAAATACTCGGGCGCAATGGATCGCCTCTCGAAAACCTGGGAGGGTATGCTTTCGAACGTTGCCGACCAATGGACCCGATTCCAGAAGTTAGTTATGGACTCGGGGCCATTCCAACGCCTGAAAGACTTGCTCCGCGGCGCGCTCGCACAGCTCGACGCAATGGCGAAAGATGGCCGGCTTAAACAATGGGCCGATACGGTCGGCGAAAAAATATTGAACTTAATCGACTTTGTGATTGATTTTTCGCGGGCAACGTATAGCACTTTCGAGGCGATCCGCCCCGGGCTCTCGCTGGCGGCGAACCTGGTCGGCGGCTGGGGCAACTTTGCCGCCGTGTTATTAACGGTCAAGTTTACGCCGATTATCGGCGCGCTAAAAATTCTCGGGTCGCTGGCGTTTAAACACCCGATTTTGGCGCTTGTGACACTTCTCGCCGGCGGGCTGTTGCTGTTAATTAAAAACTGGGATCAGGTTAGCGCCTGGCTCTCGGCCCTGCCCGAGCGCTTTGCCAATGCCGGGCGCATGATGATCGACGGACTGCGCGACGGGATCCGCGACAGACTGCAGGCGCTTAAAGATCAGATTCTCGCGCTCGGCGGCATGTTGCCGGCCTGGTTAAAAGACAAGCTCGGCATCCAGTCGCCGTCGCGCGTGTTTGCCGCCCTGGGCGCCAACGTTTCCGAGGGGCTCGCCGTCGGGATCCAGCAGCGCGCGCGCGTAGCAACCGACGCGATCGCCAAAGTCGGGCGACAACTGCCGAGAGCTTTGCCGCCGATTATTGCCGCCGGCGGCCTGGCGGCCGGGCCGGCGATGGCAGCAGCGCCCGCGGGCGGCGGCGTTGTTATCCATGCGACATTCCACATCACGCCGAGGCCGTCCGATGATCTGAACGCAATCCAGGCGGCAGTTACTCGCGCACTCGCCCAGGTACAGGCCGAGGCCGAGGCGCGCGTGCGTAGCCGATTAACTGACAGGGGGTAATGATGCTCGCGAGCCTGGGTTTATTTGTGTTTCAACTCTCGAGCGCGCCGTTTCATCAGCTGCAACGCTCAACCTCCTGGAGCTGGTCAAAGCAAACGCGCGTCGGTAAGCGCTCCGCGTTTCAGTTTGCCGGACCGGGTAGCGACGAGATCACGCTCTCGGGCACGCTCGCGCCGGCCATTACCGGCGGCCGTGCGTCGCTGGATGTATTGCGCACAATGGGCGACTCGGGGCTCGCCTGGCCGCTCGTCGACGGCGAGGGCTATATATACGGGCTATTTATTATCGCCGATATTAACGAAACACGAACCGAGCTTTTTGCCGATGGCGCCGCCCGCAAAATCGACTTTACGCTAAAGCTCGAGCGCGCGGACGACAGCACGATCGACAAGATCGGCGCACTGACCCGGATCGGCCTCGGGCTATGATTGGCGCGCCGGATTACCGTCTAAGCATTAACGGCGCCGACATTACGCCGGCGATCGAGGGCCGGCTGGTAAGCCTGGCAATAAACGACCGCAAGGGATTCGAGGCGGACGATTGCTCGATTGTTATCGACGATCACGACGGCCTTGTCGCCCTGCCCCGCCGCGGCGTCGAGCTGGAGATCTGGCTCGGCTACAAGGGCGAGCCGCTCATTAATAAGGGCGTGTTTATTGTTGACGAGGTCGGGCACCAGGGCCCGCCGGATCAAATCACAATCCGCGGCCGATCTGCCGACTTTCGCGCGGACTTGCTCGCACAAAAAACCCGCGCCTGGGATAACGTCACGCTCGGCGATGTCGTGCAAACCATCGCCGGCAAACACAAGCTCGAGCCCGGCATTGCCGACAACCTGGCCGGCGCCGTGATTAAGCACATAGACCAAACCGACGAAAGCGACGCGAATTTTTTAACCCGGCTCGGCGTCAGGTATGGCGCGATTGCTACGGTTAAAAATAAAACGCTGTTATTTATGCGCGCCGGCGATGGCAAAACCAAAACAGGCCAGGACTTGCCAACGATCATTATTAATCGCAGCGACGGCGACGCTTATAACTTTGTCGATCCGGATCGCGAGAGCGCCTTTAGTGGCGTAACTGCGCGCTGGCTTAATTACGGAACCGGCCAGGTAAACCACACAACCGCCGGCGAGGCGGGCAAGGTAAAAGTAATTAAAAAAACCTTCGCCACCCAGGACGAGGCCAAGGCGGCGGCCGAGGCAGAATGGAAAGCGCTCGCGCGCGGGAGTAAGCGTTGCAAGATCACGACGGCGCGGGCAATGCTCGACATAATTCCCGAGAGCCCGATTAAGATGGTCGGCTTTAAAAGCGAGGTCGATGCGGTCGCCTGGATTGTTTCAGATGTGAGTCATAATTTAAGCGGCGCGCTCACCTCGTCGCTATCGCTGGAACTAATAAATAGTTAAATTTTGCAAAACTAAGGCGAGTAAACTATAAACACAATTTTTAAGCGGTGGCGTTGTATATTGTTATGCCTGAAATAATACCAATTAAAGCCGCCGCCCCTGTTAGCCGATACGCACAAAGAAAGGCAAACCGGATTTATGTAAACAAGGGCGGCATTATGACAAACGGCCTCGTCGACGACGTTCGGATCGCGCTCCGAACGCTTGAGCGCGAATCGGTCGAAAACACGGCGACATTAATTAACTCGCTGGCAGAAAAGCACCTTATAACGGCGCGGCGGCGGTTTTTGCAGGGCTTGGCGCTGGGCGGTTTGGCTGGCGTTGTTCTGACGCTGGGCGCGCTGGCGGCTTGGGTTTTGGTGAATTGCAAAACCTGCCTCGCGCTGATTTGATTACGATACTGCCTGGATTACCGCATCGAGGCCGACGCCGTCGGCGACGAGCTCCTCGTAACGATCATAAAGAACGATCACGATCTCCGCGATAGCTGCCGGGCCGGCTTTATGTCCCGAGCCTTTTAGCGCTGCCTCGACCGCCTCATATAACCGCCCGAACTTTTCCGGCTCAAAGTGTACGAGCTGGCTTTCGTCTTGCGTGCGCCCCAGCGCCGCCACAAGCTCGTCGAGCGCATCGCGCACCCTGGGCTCGGCCAGGCGATACCGACTTAATAGTGCGCGCTCCTGGTCGTTGTATTGCTCCAGTACGAGCAGGCGCTCGAGTGTTGCGAGCAGGCCGCGGCCGTCGGGCAATGTTTCCAGCAATCCGGGCGCGCCGTCGTGCGTCAGTAACTCCGGCGGGCCTAGCTCCCCGGTCGCAATGCCGGCGAGGATCTCGGCCGACGCCTGGCGCCAGCGCGTCGCGAGGCGGGACTCTCTCAGGACGGCAAAGGCCTCGGCACCGACTGGCGCAAATACATCGAGCGAGGTAAAGCGCCCTGACGTGTTGTCGTCGTAATGCTCAACCGCCGCCGCGCTCACGGCGACAACGACGCGCGCGCCGTCGGTTATGGCGTACACCGTCGCGAGCCGCGTGTCGACCCGCGCCAGAGTATGCGCGAGCTCGGCGTCGCTGAGCGAATCATTCACAAAATAGGGCGAGCCCTCGCCCAGTACAAGCCAGTCCAGGCGCACATTTTCGGCGCGATGGATCTTTTCCAGCGTCGGCGCGGTCGGCACCTTGCCGTCGAAAATCGTCGTAATTATCGCGTTTTTCAGCCCGATCGCCTTGCCCCAGGGGTGTTTTCGGCGACCTGCCAAAACTTTATTAATGCGCGATAAAAATTCTTTATTATGAATATCCATAATTTTCGGTTTTACTTTATGAAAATTTGTATTAATTTTTTTAACGCATGTTTTCACGGAGTTTAGCCGAATGTCAGTCAAAAAACCCTCCCCCAAATTGCAAAAGAAAGTGTCCGTAATGATCCGGCTCGAGGAGCCCGATTTTCTCGCGCTCGTCAGGCGGGCAAAAAGCAACGACCGCCGCGTCGGCCCCGAGGCGCTAAATATCGTTAAGGGCGAGCTCTCAAAACAGCCTAACCAATAAATCGATAAATCTCGACATGAGGTTTTAAAAAATGGCACACGCTCACAAATACCCGGCGCACTGGACCCCGGCCCAAACCGCCGCCGCGAATTTCGCGCGCGATTTTTCTTTCGACGGCAATACCGGCCCGAAAGCAATGGCGAAGGCGCTCCAAAAAGCCGTTAAACACCTAAACAACGAATTAAACGCCGACTACCCGCGCGCAAAGTTTGGGCTCGACGACGCCATAAAGGCCGAGCAGCTCGCCGGGATCGCGCCGATTTTGCACGCGCACGCGCTCATGGTGAGGCATATCTGTCTGCCCCTGCCCGACTACACCCTCGACGCCGATAACGCCGAAGTCGTTTTGCTGTTTTCACAATGGCAAGGCCGCAATGGTGCGACGTGCGAGGCAATACATCGCGCCTATTCTGACCGGCGCATAACCCGGAAAGAGTTAAACGAGATCGTCCATAAAGGGTATGCCGAGATCGCCGCATTTTTGCAGTTTCTCGATTATCTGACTGTTATCGCCGAATAGTCGCAACAAGGGGCGCGCATGAATCAATCAAAAATCGAGTCGCTTGTTGAGGTGACTTTTAACGTCTCGCTCGGCTTTGTTGTCTCGCTGGCTTTCTGGACGTGGTTTGTCGTGCCGGTTTACGAGCTCCCGGTTAAGCCGATGCAGAATCTCGAAATAACAGGCTTATTTACTGCGCTCGCAATCGCGCGCGGCTTTGTTGTGCGCCGGGTTTTTAACTCCGGCTTGCATCGCGCCGCCCGCAAGGTCGCGGCGCGTATTACGACAGGGGGTTAATCATGTCGGCTTTTTTGCGAAACGAAAAAGAGTTAATCGACGCCTCACGCGCGCTCGGCTCTATTTGCGAGTCAAATAGTAAATATACGGCCCTTCTCGCGATGAAAGTTTCCGAGCTTGGCAAGCCGGTCGAAGCGCTTACCGTCGGCGAGCTGGTCGCATTGCACGAGCAAACCGGCGCCGAGTTTAACTCGCGATCGACTCATTGCTCGGGCGCGGCGAGTTTAGCTTGAAATTATAACGGGGGCGTTTATGTCCATTCTCGATCATTTATCCGACACGGAATTAAAAAAGCATATCCGATTACTTGAGCGGCTCGCCAAAACTTCGCGGCCGGCAAAGTGTCGGCGCGTGCTGTCGGCGCTGGATCGCGCTCGCGAAACGCTATCGAGCAGAAACAAACAGCAATCACTCCATTTTTAACAGTCGGCGCGGGGCGTCGGCAATAACAACATTATCAGGGGTAGCTCATGACAAGCCCGGAAAAAATATTCGTTATCAGTACCGAGAACGAAAAACTCGTCGCGATTTGTGACAATGCCGACGCCGCCTGGGCGCTGGCGGCGTGCGTGTATGAGCAATTCGAGCTTAATCGCCTTGTTCACGATCTCGACGCCCTACCCTCGCGCGAGGAGTGTCGGCGCGTGCTGCGCAATGGCTATATAGAAGTTATGCACCGGCGCAAGCGCGGCGGCGCGGCGAAAACCTGTCGCGAATATAACCTAACATCGGTCGGCGAAATGGTGGTCGGGATCCACCCGCACAAACTCTATAAGGGCGCGCCGAAAAACCTTATCGCGTCCGAGAGGTGGTGGTAATGGCTTTTGTTGAAATGGATCCCGCGAAGGCCGATCAAATCACGGCGCGACTTGTTGGCGAGTTTGGGTTTAAACATGACGCGCGCGGCTGGCTGCAGCGCGGACGCTGCCCGAGCTGCGGGAAAAACGAGCTCTATACTCGCGCGAGCGCGCCGTTTGTGATCCGTTGTAACAGGATAAATCATTGCTCATACGAACAGAAAACGCGCGAGCTCTATCCGGATTTATACGAATCATTCAATAAGCGATACAAGCCCACGCCGGCGGATCCGAACGCCACGGCCGACGCCTATATGCGCCACGCGCGCGGGTTTGATACTGACAAAATTAAAGGCTGGTATAAGCAGGGCAAATTTTGGCACCCGGACGGCGACAAGGGTACGGCGACGGTCCGATTTTACCTGGACGACAACGCCGCGGATCCGGTTTATATGGAGCGATTTGTCGATGCCGTTACCATTACCGACCCCGAGACCGGCGAGAAAGAAACGCGCAAGGCGCACTTTAAAGGCTCGCACGGCGGGCAATGGTGGCAGCCGCCAAGCCTGGACATTGTCGAGGGCGATACAGTCTGGATCGTCGAAGGCTGTATTGATGCGATCGCGCTCAATCTTTCGGGCGTTAAAGCGGTTTCGATTCTCGCTTGCCGCAACTACCCCGAGCGGGCACTCGCTGGCTATGCCGGTAAGTCGATTAACTGGATTATGGCACTTGATAATGACGCCGCCGGCCGCAAGTTTGCACGAAAGCACGTTAAACGGATGCGCGACGCCGGCTTTGTTGTTAGCGCCGCTCAGGCGCCAGGCAAGGATAAAACAGACTGGAACGATCTCTATAAGGCCGGCAAGCTCACGCCGGCGGATCTCGGCGAATATCTCTATCATGGCGACTTGCTTATTGCCGAGTCGGCAACACAAAAGGCCTTATTAATATACAGGCACAATGGGCGACGAGAATTTTATTTTAATTATAACAAGCGGGTTTTTTGGTTTGCGCTGGATCTCGAGAAATACGATAAAGCATACAAAGAGCTCGAATCAGACAAGGCGCTCGATAAAGACGATATTCGCGAGCAGGCCATTAACAAGGCCGGCACGATTACGCCGCTCGCGAATTGCTTGTTTACTTTTCTTTATTATCAATACGCCCCGCTCACCGACGAAAGCTGGTATTACTGTCGCGTTGATTTTCCGCATGGTGCCAAATCGATAAAAAATACTTTTACCGGCTCGCAGCTCTCGAGCCCCTCAGAATTTAAAAAGCGGTTAATAAGCATCGCCGCCGGCTCGATCTTTTCCGGCTCGCCGATGCAGCTCGACCGCATTTTGCATGATCAACTCTACGGGATAAAAACCGTCGAAACGATCGATTATATTGGTTATTGCCCCGATCATGGCGTTTATGTATATCCCGATATATCGGTTAAAGACGGCGAGCGCTGCGCACTCAATGACGAGGATTTTTTCGAATATAACGACCTGGCAATAAAGTCGCTATCGCGCTCGGCAGACTTGCACATCGCTAACAATCCGCGCGACTATCATGCCGAATGGATTAATGATTTATGGCGCGCGTTTGGCGCGCAAGGCATTATCGCCGCGGCGTTTTGGCTGGGCTCGTTTTTCGCTGAGCAGATCCGCGCCACGCACAAAAGCTACCCATTTATTGAAATCGTCGGCGAGCCTGGCGCCGGCAAGACGACAATCATAGAGTTTCTCTGGAAGTGTTGCGGCCGGCTGGGGTATGAAGGTTTTGACCCCAGCAAATCAACACCGGCAGCCAGGGCGAGAAACTTCGCGCAAGTGTCAAACCTTCCCGTCGTGTTGATTGAGTCGGAGCGCGGCGCCGATGGCAAAAATCGCGGCTTTGACTGGGACGAACTTAAAACGCTTTACAATGGCCGCTCCGTGCGGGCGCGTGGCGTTAAAAACTCCGGCAATGAAACAATCGAGCCGCCGTTTCGCGGCGCGATTGTTATCAGTCAAAACGCCGAAGTCGAGGCGAGCCAGGCCATACTCGAGCGAATTGTTCATTTACGATTCACAAAAGCCAAGCAAAGCGAGCGGACGCGCGAGATCGCCGAGGCAATATCGACGATCCCCGTCGAGCGAGTGAGTTATTTTTTGCTTGATGCGATTACGCGCGAGCGCGAGATCCTGGAGGTTATCAAGCAGCGGACGCCAGAATACCGCGCAAGGCTGCACAAACTCGCCGGCCTGAATAACGTTCGCATTGTCTTAAATCATGCCCAGCTCTGCGCCCTGGTTGATGCGCTCGCCCTGGTGTTGCCAATCGATAAGCAGGTGATAACCGAAGTAAAGCGCGAGCTCGCCGACATGGCGCTCGCCAGGCAGCAAGCCATAAATGCCGATCACCCGCTCGTCGTGCAATTTTGGGAGACGTTTTATTTCCTCAACGGCGACACGCACGAGCCGCGGCTCGATCATTCCAAAACACCGACCTCGATCGCGGTCAACCTCAATCACTTTGTAAAACTTGCCAGCGAGCAAAGGCAGCATATCCCCGACATTGTCGAGCTCAAGCGGCTTTTAAAGGCAAGTAAATCGCACAAATACGTCGGCCAGCGCGCAGTTAATTCGGCCTTGCTGCGCAATCATGAAGGCACCCCGAAAACTGTTAAATGCTGGATATTCGAAAACCCGGAGGCGGCGCAATGAGCAACACAACGGGCGGGCGCTTGGCGCGCTGTATGGTTTGCAACTGCCCGGAGCGGGCAACAAAGCGCGCGCAGCTTCATATTTACCCCCGGCGCGGGGCGCTGCCTATTGTCGGCATGACGCCGATTGTCGTATGCGGCAAGCACGCCGACGACGAGCACGGTCGCAGGCTGTTAACCGATAACGCGGCCGGCTGGGAGTGTCTCTCGGCCGCGCTTTTTCCTCTTGAGCTGGATCGCGAGCGGTCTCGGGTTAAGTGGGTCGACTTGATTGTGCCGGAGGGTTTTTACCGTGGCAGCAACTAAAGACACCAAAGAAAACGCCGAGCGCGAGGTTTGTTGTCTTGTTCGTGACCCGCACGCCTGGGCGCCCGATAGCCGGCACAAAACCCGCAGCGCGCCGACAATGCTCAGGCTTGACCGCCTACCGAAAGCGAGTCGCGAGGCGCTCTGGAACGGAATCCAGGAACAGGCGCCCGAGCTGGCGGATCTCATGGCAAACGATCCCAACGTCGCGGCGCTGCGTGAAATGTTCGGGGCGCAATACCTACTCCCCGAGGAGCGCGTCGACGCCCTCCTCGCATTGCAAAAAAAAGAGGTCATTAATGATTAATGCGCGAATCCCTTTTCGGCATATGTTGGCGATACTGGTCGCGACACTATTAACCCAATGGCACGGCATTAAATTTTGGTCGGGGCTTGTTGGCACCGAGACCGGCTGGGCCTGGTCGCTCGCGCTCGAGGGCGCGGCGCTTTGGCTTTGGGCGCACCGGGAGCGCCGCCGCGTGTTCGCGGTTATTGCGTCCGGCTTGTTGTTGGCCGGCCCGTTGTTTCACATCGCCGAGCCGTTGATTGTCGCGGCCGAAACCGCCGAAACAGCAAGTCGAAATCGTGCGCAATCGATCGAAATCACGAGAGCGGAAATCGAAACGCTCGAGGCCGCGCTCGCGCGTTCGCTGGCTAATTCGGCGGCGCGCCTGGGCTGGCTGGGCGATATCCAGGCAAGCAAAGCCGAGCTATCCACCGCCCGGGCAAGGTTGCGCGATCTCGTGAGCGCTCAGGCGCCGAGCGTCGGCTTTTGGGCGGCGGCGCGCGTCATTATGCAGGCGCTCGCCCTGGTTATTGTTTGGCTTGTGTCGGTGATGGCAATTATCGAAATAACGAAACCGTCGGCCGGCGTTTCGACACAAGCCGGAAACACGGCACCGGCCCGGCCGGCGGCGGCGAAATCTGCGATCACTGTTTCGAAATCCGCCAGGCCGCCCGAAGCCGACGAGCTGGTCGCCCTGGCGGAGCTTTCCTCGCGCGCCCTCGACGCGCTACTCGCTAACAAGGGGATTACTCAAGGAGAATGGTCCGAGCAAAAAGGCCTCTCGCCGAAAAACGTTTCGCTTGTCAAAAACCACGCCCAGCGCAAAGCAGAAGGCAAAGAGGTCGCCAGCGAGGCGACGATCCGCCGAGTCGCGGCGGCCCTGGGTGTTTCTGTTGTCAACAAACCGGAGGGCGATCAATGAGCCGCCATAATCGATATATCAGCAAGCAATCAACAATCCGCGCCACGATCGCCACGACGGCGCGGTTTGTCTTTCAAGGCGCGGCGCACCAATTCACGCCGGAGCAACTGCGCACAATGGCAAAAACCGCAGTCGGCGCGCCGATCGAGGTCGATTTTTCGCCGATGCACAAGGTCGGACGCGTTACCTCGGCGCATGTGACTCGCGATAATGTGTTGCGCATCGAGGCAAGGGTCGAGGCTCAGGCAGTCGAGAGCCCGCAGTCGTGGCGACTGGTCGTCGGCTGGCTGCCCGAGGATGGCTCGCTCGTCTCTGTCGGCCTGGTTAAAACCTGGGTCGACCCGAACTTGCCGCCGGCCGAAGTGATAAGCGAGGTCGAAGCATGAGCGCGCGACAAGATCAATCGATTAGCGTTGAGCAGCTGGACGCATTTTTAACCGACCAAGCCGACGACCTGGGCATGTCACGCCCCAGGCTGGGCGAGTTATTGCTCGTCGAGGCGCGGTCGCTTTTGGATATCCCCGCGGATCTGGCCGGCCGACTGGTTACGGATATTCATTTAAACACCTACGTCGACGACAAGGCCTGGCAGGTCTCAAGCGATCCGGCGATCGGGACGCTAATCGACGCCGCGAACTTGTTACGATCGGGCGAGTTTATCAAGGTTTGAGTTTTGCAAAGGGGGCAACAATGAAACAAACAACACTCGGAAAAAGCCTGAAGGGTAACGTCGACGTCGACGTGATAAAACTCCTCGAAACGCGTCTATTGATCCAGGCCAACTCGGGCGGCGGCAAGTCCTGGGCGTTGCGCCGGTTAATGGAAATCACCGCCGGCCAGGTGCAACACATTATCATCGATCCCGAGGGCGAGTTTTCCACGTTGCGCGAAAAATTCGATTACATAATCGCCGCACCGCACGACGGCGACGCCCTGGCGCACCCGCGAACCGCTAAGCTACTCGCGCGGCGATTGCTCGAGACCGGCGCCTCGGCGATTTGTGACATCTACGACCTAAAGGCTCACGAGCGAATCGCGTTTGTTAAGCTGTTTCTCGACGCCCTGGTTAATGCGCCTAAAAACTTATGGCGCCCTGTTTTGATTGTGCTCGACGAGGCGCACATTTTCGCGCCTGAAAAGGGCAAGGCCGAAAGTCTCGGCGCGGTAATCGACGTCGCCACGCGCGGCCGGAAGCGCGGCCAATGTTTAATTCCGGCAACTCAGCGGCTCGCAAAACTGCACAAAGACGTCGCCGCCGAGTGTATTAACAAATTGATCGGCCGCACCGGGCTCGACGTTGATGTTAAGCGCGCCGCCGACGAGCTCGGCCTAACGGCTAAAGAGGCGGTCCAGGCGTTGAGGTCGCTCGAGCCTGGCGCGTTTTTCGCCTTTGGGCCGGCGATCTCTCAAACTGTGATTAAAACAACGGTCGGGCCTGTTGCGACAACACACCCGAAGGCCGGCGGTCGTCTGTTGGCGAAGCCGCCCGCGCCGTCGGCAAGGGTAAAGACGATCCTCGCCAAGCTTGGAGATCTACCCAAAGAGGCCGAGGCGGAGGCTAAAACCACGCAAGAGCTAAAAAAAGAGATCTCCAGGCTAAAGGCTGAGCTCACGATTGCCACGAAACAACGGCCCGGCATAAGCGAGGCGGATTGTTTAAAGCGAATCAAGGCGGCGCCGGCGACTGTTGTGTCGACAGCCTCGAGCCACGAGCGGGAATTGCTCGCCATTAAAAAGATCGTCGACAAGGCGCTCGGCAAATCAGCGCCGGCGACTGGTAGCCCGCAAACCGCGCGCGCGACGACTGCGCCGGCGGACGATGCCTCGATTCGGCCTGGCGCGAAAAAGATCCTCGGCGCTCTGGCTGCGCGCTACCCGGCAAAGTACACGCGCGCCCAGGTGGCAACGCTGACCGGCTTTTCGCCCAGGGGCGGCACGTTTGGGACTTACCTTAGCAATTTGAGGGTCGCCGGTTTTATCGCTGGCGATAATAGCGAACTACAGGCAACCGAGGCCGGTATAAAAGAGCTTGGCGGCGAGATCCCGGAGGCGCCAAAGACTCGCGACGAGATTATGCAGCAATGGCGGCGGGCGTTAAGGCCTGGCGCGTTTCGGATCCTCGAGGTCGTTGTCGATGCCGGCGAGGCCGGGATCTCTCGTCAAGACGTCGCCGAGCTTGTTGGCATGGTCTCGACCGGCGGCACGTTTGGGACTTACCTCAGCAACTTGAACACGAACGGGCTAATTAAAAACAACGCCGGCACGTTAACCGCGAGCGACTTACTACTCGAGACCAGTTAGCCACAAGCCCGCCAACAAGGCGGCGCGGGCTGTCAAGGTTAACGGCCTCCAGGACAATCGGCCCGCCCCAGCTCGCGGCGGGCCTTATCATTGGCACTCAAAATATGTACGACTCCCCCTTTTATCCCCGCATCCGTGAGCAGCGAGCACAAATAACCGGCAAACCCATCGCGGCGCGTTGAATCATCAACAACACCGGCGAGCAGGGTCGGCCGAGTATCGTCTCCCCAGGTTGCGTCTATTATTTTCTTTTCCTGTTTTACAAGCAGCAGCGCATGAGCGAGCGCTCTCGCGTCCGCCGGCGCCGAGGCTTGCGCCTTTGGTGCTGGTTTGTCGTCAAGCAATGAAGCAATAAGAAAAAAGAAAATAACACCAATAACGAGCAAGCCGGCCGCGAGCTCTTTCTTTTTTTTGCCCGGGCCGGCGGCGCCGCAAGCCGGACAGGTTTCGGCGAGCGCGTCGATGGCTCCGCCGCAGGATTGACAATTCTTTAAAGGCATCGCCCTCGCTCCCTGTCTCGTGGTGTAATATATTTTAAAATTATGTAACAACGGGGTCGCAATGGCAAAGGGTGTAGAGATCCGCGGCGGATCGATCCGCGTATATTTTCGATTCAATGGCGAAAAGTGTCGCGAGCGCCTGAACATGGAGCCGACGCCGGCAAATGTTGTTTACGCTGAGCGCATGGTCGAGCAAATCAAGCACGAGATAAAGGTCGGGGCGTTTGATTATGCAAAACACTTTCCCGGATCCTCTCGCCTGGCCGAGAACAGCCTCGGGCATTACCTGGATCTATTTCTCGAGATCAAGTCGAACAAGGTCGCGCCGAGCACATGGGACCTTTATCGCTCAATAATCGAAACCTGGTTAAAACCGTCGTTCGGCGCGCGCCAGGCAAACAGCATAGACTCGATCGAGCTTGAGCGCTGGATTAGCCAGGATCTCGCGGACCTGTCGAGCAAATACATAAAAGAGGTCGTCGCGGTATTGCGCCAGGCTTTCGGCGTCTATAGAAAGCGAAATCCGGGCGCCCTGGATCCAACTGAGGGGATTGTCGTCCGGCTGCCCGACGACGACGATCCGGATCCATTCACGCGCGCCGAGATTGAGAGGCTACTAAACACGCCGGCGGCCGGCGGCAGGATCCAGGAGTTAAACCTTGTCGAATTTATGATCTGGTCGGGACCCCGAGTCTCGGAGGCGCTCGCGCTCGCCTGGGAAGACGTCGCCGACCTCGAGGCCGGCGTTATCCAGTTTCGGCGCGCGATCGTTCGCGGACAGTACAAGGCAACAAAAACAAAACGATCTAAGCGCCAGATTCAGTTATTGAAGCCGGCCCGCGACGCCCTGGTACGACAGCACAAACTCACGGCCGGCCGGGCGCCGATACTCGCCCAGGTGCTCGACCGCGACAACCGGACAATAAAAACCGAGAGGATCCGGCCGGTTTTTCTCGATTCGCGAACCCTGGAGCCGCACTATTCGACGAAGGTTTTGCGCGAGTCGTTTTTCTCCAGGCAATGCGAGGCGGCCGAGGTGAGATATCGCGGGCCGGGCCAATGCCGGCATACGTTCGCCTCGCAGCTGTTAACGACGGGCGCGCTCCCTATTGAGTGGATCGCTCAACAAATGGGGCATACGTCGACCGATATGTTGCGACGAAAATATGCGACATGGATTAACGAGGACGCTCCAGACGTTGCTGCCGTGGCGAACAAAATCCTCGGATTCGAATAAGTACGAGTATTTTTTTGCCTCGCGTGGTCCCAAATCGGGCCCGAGGATCTTCTGGCCGCTCATAAACTTCTGATTTATAAGCTAAAAAATTGGTAGCGGGGACAGGATTTGAACCTGTGACCTTCGGGTTATGAGCCCGACGAGCTGCCAGACTGCTCCACCCCGCACTCGATGAGAGGCGCGAAGTCTAACGACATCGCCGTGCCTTTTCAAGGGTAAACCCGAATACAGTAAAAAAGAATCACCAAAACAATACTCGATGCCAATCACCGCTCTAAAACTTTGATGCAATTAAAACCTTGTCACGGTTCCGCGCCACGTACTCGGTACAATAGGTATATGCCACCCAGCCCAGTATCTCGCTCAAGGCGCTGATCAACACCGCGCCGGTCAGCAGGCGCTCCGTCGGGATTGCCAGGCCAACCAGGTTGGGTGTCAGGATCAGCAGCGCGGGATACGGTAATTGTTGCAGGCGCTGCTGCTGTACCTTGAGCGCTGACAACAAGGTCTGGGTCAGACCAAAATGTCCGGTCACAAAGGCAATGGGCAACCAGTAGACCAGCACCACCCCCATAACTGCCATGGACAGCCCCCAAAACCACGGGTAGTCCTTGAGGATGGACTGCAACTCGGCTCCTAGCGGCGCGACCACCAGAAACAGAATAAAACCGAAAAGCAGAAATGCCTTCAGCCCCATTACCATGAACCGGTTAAACACGCGCGCACCATTCAACATCACATCGCGAACTGATATGGCATCGCGGCTTGTCGCCAGTGACTGAAACATACCACTGGTAAAATAAAGAAACAGGAAAAAAGATGCAGCGCCAAACAACGGGCGCAATCCAGATGAACCGTCGTTGGCTGCAGAAGCAAGCAGCACCAATGTGACAGCCTGCATCGCAACCACCAACCACATCCCCGGACTTAGCAGCGCCCTGACTGCCGCACGAATACGATACGTATTTTCATTCTCTGGTGTGTGCTGATAATTATCGGTCTCAGTCATACATCTAGCCGGAAAGTTTCCAGTCTCCAGTCGTTATTTTCAATCGTCAATATTATCCACGACGGTCCACCAAAAGTGCGTGCTTTTCCGGCGGCGCCCGGATTCACCACCCACGGCAGCGCATCAGTGTCTACGGACTGTCGATGACTGTGACCGTAAACAATCATTCTTGCCGACGGGAACTGCTTGCGCAATACCTGGTGCCGCTCTGCCACTCGCCCCGCCTTGTCGCCATGCACCACGGCAATACTGCCACCCGGCAATTCAAGCCGGGCACGATTGCCCAGCGATTCCAGAACCAGATGCTCATCGGTATGCCATTTTCCGGGCACATCATTGTTTCCCTTGACTGCCACCAGGTCATTTTCGGGCAGTAGCGATCTCAACACCGCTGCCGAACCGATATCACCGGCGTGCACTGCATACTGGCACGACCGCACAGCCTCGACGACTTTCGGCCAGATGAACCCGTGTGTATCTGATAGAATCGCAACACGAACAATTGTTGACCGGATCGCCACCGCCTACCCGGAGTTGCGCGACCAGCTCTCGGCCCACATGGCTGATGCTCCGGCTACCGCGGCAGGAATCACGAAAAGATTAATCAATGGAATGATCGTGAATAACAGGCAAGTCAGGCCAAATCCCAGGGCCATCATCCGGTTGGCACGCGCGCGCGCGCGAATCGACCTGAAATCGTGCTCGCAACTCTCCATGGGATAAGCCACGTATTCAAGAGTCAACATCCAGGCCGTGGCCAGCGGCCACAAAACAATACCAGCCAGGTTAACAGCCGGAACCAGGCTTATCAGCACAAGAATCACACCGATCAACAGAAAATAAGCCAGTTTTCTTGATTCCGAAACCAACGCAGCCGGAAATCCCCTGATGACACTTAACCAGTTGCGCCCGTCAGGCGGTACAGAACCGAGGCTGATCTGGACCTTGTCAGCCAGCAGTCCGTTAAACGGCGACGCGACAAGGTTGGCCACCAACGTAAACAGGAAATAAAAGGCCACGACCACTATGGCGGCGAACATAATCCACAATACGGCGCGCAGAACTTCTATCCACCAGCCCTGCCCTTCCGGCAACAGCCATTGCATTAACTGCTCAAACTGGTTTGCCCCAACAATCGTCAACGCGACAAATATCACGACATTAATCAGTAGTGGTATCGCCGCATACCGACGCAATCCACGTTGCCGAATCAGTTCATAACCACGCAGAAAAAATCGCGCTCCGGCAAAAAATCCCGTCATCACGCATTACCCAAACTGGTAGTGCTTGCGCACAGGCTCATGAATATCCCAGGTACAGGACATACCTTTCGGAAAACTTACAAGGTCGCCCTTTCGGAAATACACCGCCTCGCCACCATCAGGTGTAACTGTGACCTCCCCCTCCAGAAGGTAACAGGTTTCACTGGTATCGTAAGTCCAGGGGAAAACCGACTTCTCCTTTTCCCACACTGGCCAGTCATAGACACCCATCACCTCAAGCTTGGCCGGCGCCGGGTCATGCTCGACAAGTATTTTCATGTACTGGACTCCTTGGTGTTTCATCGAGTATCCCATGATCGGTTTTTTTCACCAAGCGCTTGACACACCTCACAAGTCCGGCAACACTCGGGCCATGAACTCATATTCCGCAATCGTCTGTATTTCACCTGTATGGCGCGTCAAGTACAAGCTGCGTCAGCCTGCCCGTTTGCGGTCAATAATGAATTTCTAGCTGTAATTTACATTGGATTTTCCTAAAGACCGCATCCGGATCCGGGCGCGGTCTTTTTCGTTTTGGAGTTTGATTTTGTTGATACCGGAGGAATAACAGATGTCGGTACCGGCTGCCTACATAGGCGTAATACTCGTCTGGGCGACTACGCCGCTCGCAATCAAATGGAGCGGCGAAGGAAGCGGATTCCTGTTCGGTGTAACCAGTCGAATGATTCTCGGTGCACTGCTGGCTCTTGCGCTTGTCGCGGTGCTGCGCCTTCCATTACCCTGGCATCGAAAGGCAGTCAAAACCTATGTGGCCATCGCCAGCATGCTGTACGGGTCAATGATGTGTACATACTGGGCGATTCAGTATTTGCCTTCGGGACTGATATCGGTCCTGTTCGGGACAACACCACTGATTACTGCGGTGTTTGCGGCGCTGTTGCTGCGCGAGGACAGCCTGCGGCCGCAGCATCTTCTGGGCATTGGTCTGGCCTTGTCTGGTCTCTGGATTATCTACGCCTCCGACGTCATCAACAGCCGGCTTTCAGCACTGGGTGTCGGAGCAATATTGCTGGCCGTGTTGATCCACTCAGCCAGCAGTGTGCTCATCAAGCACATTGGTGCGGAACTGCCCGCCCTCAGCATAACCGCTGGCGGGCTGGTCATTACTGCCATGCTGTATGCCCTTACATGGCTCGGCTGGCATGGTACCTACATTCCCGATGTTCCGGAAAGGGCTGCCTGGGCAATCGGCTACCTCGGCCTGTTTGGATCGGTACTCGGCTTTGTCATGTTTTTCTATGCCCTCAAGCACGTGCCGGCAAATACCATGTCACTGATTACACTGGTCACGCCGGTTGCCGCCTTGCTGATCGGCAACCAGTTCAACAACGAACCAGTGTTGCCGGATACATGGGCCGGTACAGCATTGATCATGACCGGGTTAGTGTTTCATCAATGGCGCAACCGTCCGGCCACTCTCCCGGAAAGCCAGATATGACCGTCCGATCTCCGGCGCGATATACGGTACCACCGGTTACACCAACGGTGGCGCAGCCAGGTGGTTTTGCTACACTGGCATGACAAACAAAACTATAACGAAGGCCCGCGCCTTTGGACGAAGACGGAAAACCGATGAAACACTTTATACAGATACTTTGCGCCGGCTTGTTATCATTTGCTTTCCCGGTATTGGCCACAGATTCGGGCGTCGACACCAAGACAGGTAGCGAGTTAATTGCAGATGTCACAAACTCGACTTCGGTTCGCGTAGACATTGACTCAACCATTCCCGCATCTGCAACACCGTCACGGAACACCGATACGGTTATGAAAACCGTCGCCGCCAACACCAGGCCAAGTGACCGCGAAATCCTGACCGTGCTCAAAATCAACGGAATTTAAACGCTCGCCTGGCGCCCGTCTCTCTCCCCGGCGCCCTCATTCCCGCACCCCGGGATCAGCTCGTCGCGCTACCATTTCAAATCAGTATTGCTGTTTAAATGTATTTCGTCGAAATGCGTTGATATTTTGATGAAAAAATCGGGACTGGTTACTTGAATTTTTTCCTCGCAGCCATTATCTTACGCATATTAGCATTTACTAATATACAACTGGGGAAACTACATGGATATTAATTGCTCACTGGCCAAACAAATGATTGCCGAAGGCGCACAATTGGTAGACGTGCGCTCAACTTCCGAATACATGCAGGGCTGTCTGCCTGGCGCCCAAAGCATCCCGCTGGACGTAATCCAGGCTGCCGAGAAAATGCTGGAAAAAGACAAGCCTGTCATCCTGTATTGCGTTTCCGGTGCTCGCAGTGGCATGGCAAAAATGGCTCTGCAGAATTTTGGTTTCGGTGAAGTTTACAACCTGGGCTCGTTCCGCAATTTCTTTGCCTGCTAATTTTTCTGCCCCACCCGAATCTAGTCCCAGCCCCTTTAGCTAATTACCCCAAAAGGGGTTGGGTCAGCTCAGGTAATTAATCAGCATGTCACTGGTTGTACGCAACCGGCGACTGAGCAACTCGGCGATATTGGCCAGCATCTTCGCGCCCAGGCCAGGTTGCTCTTCCGTCAACCGAATCAGGCTATCTCTGGTCAATACTGCCAATAACGTAGGTTTCGCCGCTACTGCGGTGGCCGAATGAGGCTGACCATCAATAATAGACATCTCTCCTATCGTTGTTCCCGGACACACGTCTGTAATCTTTCGGCTGACACCGAGACTGGTTTCCTTGACCACGTCCAGCCCGCCATCAAGAACAATGCACAGGTACCCCGCCCTGTGCCCTTCAACAAACACCGCCGAACCGGTTTGCGCACGATAAGCTTCCAGGTACCCGGAAAGCACAGAGACATCGCTCGAATTAAACTTGCCAAAAATACTGGTGCCCGTGCCAAGCTGACATGCGAGCTTGTCCATAAAATGTGCATCTCTCGGGACTGCATCCAGTTCCCGATAGCGATCATTCCCCGTCATGGGCACCCCCTCCTGTGAGCATGGTCGCAATCAATCATAACATCATACAGTATAGCGGGATTTTATCGTACAACCACAACTGCCCGCCCTGGTATCGGGCCGGGTAGTTATGTTTATGATACTGGCTGGGGTCTTGTGGCGCGAACCGATCTACAGCGCCGCTATGGCGCTGCGACAGAGTTCTGTTAACTGGCCGGCGAACAACATTGCCAGCAGCAAGGCCATCACGTTAACCGACATCAACGCGGCCACTGCCGGGCGTGGAGCAATCGGCGCATCTGCTACCGGGTCATCAAAATACATGAGCTTGATAACCCGCAGGTAATAGAACGCGCCAACAACGGCAAACAATACCGCAGTCAATGCGAGCCACAACATGCCGGAATCAATGACGGATTGCACTACCATCAGCTTCGCGTAAAAGCCTGCAGTCGGCGGGACGCCGGCCATGGAAAACATCAACACCAGCATGATAAAGGCATACCAGGGGCTGCGCTGATTCAGCCCCTTAAAGTCCTCGAGATTGTCGGCCTCGAATCCCTTGCGAGACAACAACATGACCATGCCAAACGCGGCCATGCTCATGGCTGCATAAGCCAGCACGTAGATCATCGATGAACTGTAGCCATTGGGGCCGGCAGACACAATACCGAGCAGGAAGAAACCCATATGCGATATTGCCGAGTATGCCAACATGCGCTTGATATTGGTCTGTGCAATGGCAATGAGGTTGCCCGTGGCCATGGACAAGATTGCCAGGATAATGAGCATTGATTGCCAGTCCGCCACGAGTCCGGCCAGGCCATCAACCAGTAAACGCATGATCATGGCAAAAGCCGCCAGCTTCGGCGCAGAACTGATATAGGCTGCTACCGATGTCGGCGCGCCATGATAGACATCAGGCACCCACATATGGAAGGGAACGGCTCCGAGTTTGAATGCCAGCGCAACTACAACGAATACAAGACCCAGCACCATGGGCATATTGGTCTTGATATCAAGCAGCGAAACCTTGGCCTGCACCTCGGCAATATTCAGGGAGCCGGTTACACCATAGAGCATGGACATGCCATAGAGCAGCATACCGGATGCGAGTGCGCCAAGGACAAAATACTTCATTGCCGCCTCGGTGGCAGTCCCGGAATCACGCTGCATTGCAGTCATGGCATACAGGCACAACGACATCAATTCAAGGCCAAGGTAAAGGGTGAGAAAATGGCTGGCTGATGCCATCACCATCATACCTACTACGCCAAACAGTCCCAGTACGAAATACTCGCCCCTGAACATGTTGCGATCACGCAGGTACTCCCGCGAATAGGCAAACACGAAAAACACCACGAGACTCATCATGATCTTGAGCACGGACGACATTGTGTCGTGAACAAACATGCCTTCAAAAGTATGCTGTGGTGCAATGGCGAGTCCCTGCCAGGCCAGGATAGCCGTACCTGCAAGGGCAACCTGGGCGAGCAGGTAACTGATATGCCGCCGCTCGTCGGAAAGATACAGGTCCACCAGCAACACGACGCAGGCCATGCCGGACAGGAAAATCTCCGGGGCGAGCAAATTAAAGTTTGGCATTACCATATTCTGTTCTCTTTCCCCACCACTTACAGTTTGCTGCTGGCCGCTTGCTGGAGCAAATGATCAACCGAGGCATGCATGACATCAAGGAAAGGCATTGGCCACAACCCCATCGTCAGCACAGCGAAAGCCAGCGTCGCCAGGATAAAACGTTCTCTCGGTGTCGCATCAGTTAATTGTTTTACCGCATCATTCACTACCGGACCGAATACTGTGCGTTTGTACATCCACAAGGTATAGGCAGCACCAAATATCAGCGTAAATGACGCCAGGAACGCATACCAGATATTTACCTGGAACGCCCCCATAATAACCAGAAACTCTCCGACAAAACCGGAAGTACCCGGCAGGCCACTGTTTGCCATGGCAAACAACATCATGAATGCCGCGAAGACCGGCATAGTGTTGACCACGCCGCCGTAATCCTTGATCTGCCGACTGTGCATACGGTCATACATTACGCCAACACAAAGGAACAATGCACCGGATATAAAGCCATGAGAAATCATCTGCATGATTCCGCCCTCAATTCCCTGGGCATTGAAAATAAAGAAGCCGAGCGTGACAAAACCCATGTGCGAAATTGATGAATAGGCAATAAGCTTTTTCATGTCTTCCTGGACCAGGGCAACAAGTCCGATATAAACCACTGCAACCAGCGACAGGCCGATCATCAACCAGGCAAGATCATGGCTGGCATCCGGTGTGATCGGGAGATTGAAACGCAGGAAGCCATAGGCGCCAAGTTTCAGCATAATGGCTGCCAGAACCACGGAGCCGCCGGTCGGCGCCTCAACGTGCGCGTCCGGCAACCAGGTATGAACCGGCCACATGGGCACTTTCACCGCGAACGCCATGAACATCGCCAGGAAGATCAGCGTCTGTTCTGTTGCATTAAGCGGCAATGCGTGGAATGCGGCAATATCAAAGCTCCTGCCGGCCTGGTAATACATATAGATGAAGGCTACCAGCATCAACACCGAGCCGAGGAAGGTATAGAGGAAGAACTTCACCGCCGCGTATACACGATTAGGTCCGCCCCAAACGCCTATAATTATGTACATGGGAACCAGCATGGCTTCCCAAAACACGTAAAACAGCATGGCGTCAAGCGCACTGAATACGCCAACCATGAGCCCTTCCATGATCAGGAACATCGCCATGTACTGGGCAACCCGCTTCTGGATCACTTTCCAGCCTGCCAGCACCACGAGAACGGTGGTAAATGTGGTCAACAGTATAAGTAACAGCGAGATGCCATCTATACCAAGATGGTAATTGATATTGAATGCCTCGATCCAGCGATAGCTCTCGACAAACTGCATGTTGGCGGTACTGCTGTCAAAACGCGTGTACAACGGAACACTGGCAGCCAGTGTCAGCAGCGATGTAATCAATGCCAGCACCCGGGCCAGGGGCGCATTCCTGTCACTACCGGTTGCCAATACGGCGATAGCGCCCAATATTGGCAGCCAAATAACCAGACTCAGTGCGTTTTCAGAAAACATATCGCTTATTTTTCCTTATCCAACCTGCGGTTCGCTGCCGGTCCTGCCTAGGCATGCAAATAAAACGTTATCAGTACAAACAGGCCAATGATCATTGCAAACGCATAATGATAGACGTAACCGGTCTGCACATGGCGTATGACTGATGATATCCAGCCTACTACCCTCGCAGAACCGTTTACCATAAGTCCGTCAATCAGCCTGACATCGCCGGTTTTCCACAAAAACCGGCCAAGTGCGCGCGAACCGCCCGCAAATACAGCCTGGTAAACCTCGTCAAGATAGTACTTGTTCATCAGCAACGTATGCAGTGAACTGAACCTCGAGGCAAACCATTCCGGCAGCTCGGGCTTCTTGAGATAGAATATCGCTGCCGTAACTATGCCGCCCACGGCAAGCCAGAACGGTGCCGCCATCACGCCATGCACCATAAACTGGCCAATACCGTGCCAGCCACGACCCAGTTCACCGACCACGTCATGTTGCGGCGCTACCGAGATGGCATTACCAAAAAACTTGCCAAACAACATCGGCTCGATATACAGACCGCCAGCCAGAATTGATGGGATTGCGAGCATGACCAGCGGGAATACCACTACAAACGGGGATTCCTTGAGATGCTCGCGCGTATGATCATCCATGCGTGGTTTGCCATGGAAAGTCATGAACAACAATCTGAAACTGTAGAATGCGGTAATGAAGACACCGGTCATTACGGCAAAATAGGCAAAGCTGCTGCCGGGCAAGTTTGACAAATGCACTGCTTCAATAATGGCATCTTTGGAGAAGAACCCGGCAAACGGCGGTATGCCGGCCAACGCCAGCGAACCAATGACGGCGGTCCAGTAGGTCCAGGGCATATATTTCTTGAGTCCGCCCATCTTGCGCATGTCCTGCTCATGGTGCATGGCGATAATGACCGAACCGGCGCCCAGGAACAGCAACGCCTTGAAAAACGCATGGGTCATCAGGTGGAAAATAGCCGCTGAGTAAGCTGACGCGCCCAGCGCTACAGTCATGTATCCGAGCTGCGACAAGGTTGAATAGGCCACGACCCGCTTGATGTCGTTCTGCACCATACCCAGGAATGCCATGAACAATGCGGTAATGGAACCAATAACCAGGACAACAGATAACGCGGTTTCGGATAACTCATACAGAGGCGACATGCGCGCCACCATGAAGATGCCTGCGGTAACCATGGTTGCAGCATGGATCAATGCCGAGATGGGGGTAGGACCCTCCATGGAATCAGGCAGCCAGACGTGTAACGGGAACTGGGCGGACTTACCCATGGCGCCGATAAACAACAGGATGCAGATTACGGTCACCAGGTTCCAGTCAACACCGGCCATGATAGTGATGGTTTGCTGCGCCTGGCTCGGCGCGATGGCAAATACTGCTGCATAATCCAGCGTACCGTAAGTCATGTATATTGCGGCAATACCCAACAGGAAGCCAAAGTCACCTACACGATTGACCAGGAATGCCTTGAGGTTGGCAAATATCGCCGATTCACGCGTATACCAGAAACCGATCAGCAGATAGGAAACCAGGCCCACCGCTTCCCAGCCAAAGAACAGCTGCAGGAAATTGTTGGACATGACCAGCATCAGCATGGCAAACGTGAACAGGGAAATATAGCTGAAAAAGCGCTGGTAGCCCGGGTCTTCATGCATGTAGCCAATGGTATAGATATGCACCATCAGGGATACAAACGTGACCACCACCATCATCATCACTGTCAACGAATCAATCAGGAATCCCACTTCCATGGGAATGCCACCACTCACGCCCCAGGTATAAACAGTGCCGTTGAATATGTTGCCAGCCATGACATCCGGGAGCACAACAAAAGCCGAGAGCAGAAAGGATATGGTGACGCCGCCTATGGTAATGGTGTGGGCGCTGCGACGACCAATAACCCTGCAGAACAGGCCGGACAGTATGGCACCAGCAAGACTTGCCAGTGGCACCAAAAGGTAGATCGTTGTCATTTCAAGTCCAAACATGGGCTCTACCCTTTCAAGCTGTCGAGATCTTCAACATTGATCGTGCGACGGTTGCGGAACAACACAATCAATATGGCCAGACCAATAGCCGCCTCTGCTGCAGCCACTGTCAGGACGAAAAATACAAATACCTGGCCGGACATATCACCAAGGTAATGTGAAAACGCAACGAAATTGGTGTTCACCGAGAGCAGCATCAATTCGATGGACATCAGCAGGATGACGACATTTTTACGATTAAGAAAAATGCCCATCACGCTGATAGCAAACAGCGCAGCACTGAGTATGAGGAAGTGACTTAGCGGTATCATGGTATTCAGGCTCCTTTCCTCATCCGCTCAGCTTTTGCGCTCAGACGGCATTTTTACAATCTTCAGGCGATCTTTGGCCTGAACCTGAACCTGCTTGCCAGGATCCTGGTACTTGGTGGTCTTGCGTTTGCGCATGGTCAGCGCAATCGCCGCAACAATCGCCACCAGCAACAGCAATGCGGCCAGTTCGAGCGGGTAGATATAGGCGGTGTACAGCAGCAGACCCAGCTCCCGGGTATTACTGTAATCGGCTGCGTGCGGCGCCGGATCGGGCATGGCCTGCAGACCAAATTGTCCGCCACTCAGAATGATGGCCAGTTCGATAATCAGCAATACCGCAACCAATGCGCCCATTGGCAGGTACTCACCAAATCCGGAACGTAACTCGGCGATATTGATATCGAGCATCATCACCACGAACAGGAACAACACCATGACCGCCCCCACATAAACCAGCACCAGGGAGATGGACAGGAATTCCGCTTCTAGCAGCATCCAGATACCGGCGGCACTGAAGAACGACAACACCAGGAACAGCGCCGACTTGACCGGGTTGCGCATGGTGACCACCATAAAGGCGGACAGCAGCAACACCGCACCGAAGAAGTAAAACGAGACTTGCTGAAAAGATTGTATTTCCACCGACTTCCCCGTTACCTGTACTTGGCATCTGCAGCGCGATCCGCTGCAATCTGTTTTTCAAAACGGTCGCCCACGGCCAGCAACATATCCTTGGTGTAATACAGATCGCCACGCTTCTCGCCGTGATATTCAAAAATCCGGGTTTCGACAATGGCGTCCACCGGGCACGCCTCTTCGCAGAATCCGCAGAATATGCACTTGGTCAGATCAATATCGTAACGGCTGGTGCGACGCGTACCGTCTTCACGCTCGGCCAGTTCAATAGTAATGGCCAGGGCCGGGCAAATGACTTCACACAGCTTGCAGGCTATGCAGCGCTCTTCGCCATTCGGATAACGGCGTTGAGCATGCAAACCCCGGAATCTCGGTGACTGGGGCGTACGCTCATCCGGGTAAAAAATGGTTACCTTGCGGGCAAACATGTGTTTGCCGGTTACCGCCATACCCTTCAACAATTCCCACAGCAGGAAACTGTTCAGATAACGTTTTATCGCGTTCATCGCTCAGCCTCCTCCATTAATGAAACATGTAACCGAGTGTATCGGGATACTGCACGGCAACACCAATGACTGCGATCCACACCAGGGTCACAGGTATCAATACTTTCCAGCCAAGGCGCATGATCTGGTCATAGCGATATCTCGGAAAAGTCGCCCGGAACCACAGGAAAAAGAATGACACAAAACAAACCTTGATAAACAACCAGCCCAGCCCAGGTACCCAGTTAAACGGTGCAACATTGAACGGTGCGTGCCAGCCACCCAGAAACATAACTACTGTAAGAGTCGCGATAAGAATCATGTTTGCATACTCCGCCAGGAAAAACACGGCGAAGGTCATGCCTGAATATTCCACGTGAAAACCGGCAACAATTTCCGATTCACCTTCCGCCACGTCAAACGGCGCACGGTTGGTTTCAGCAACACCCGAAATAAAATAGACAAGGAATAGCGGGAACAACGGCCACATGTACCAGTCGGTAATATCACCGCTTTGCAATACCACGATCTGGTGCAGGTTCAGCGTATTGGCCGCCATCAGCACACCCACCAGGGCAAAGCCCATGGCGATTTCATAGGCAACGATTTGTGCGGCTGAACGCATGGAACCCAGGAAAGAATACTTGGAATTTGATGCCCAGCCGGCGACGATAACGCCGTATACGCCAACAGATGTCAGCGCCAGTACATACAGCAGGCTCGCGTCAATGTTGGCCAGCACCATACCGTTATCAAACGGGATAACCGCCCAGGCCGCCAGCGCCGGCGCGATGGACAGGATTGGTGCGATAACGAACAGGTAAGTATTGGCATTGGCCGGAACCACGATTTCCTTGAACATCAGCTTGACCGCGTCAGCGATCGGCTGCAACCAGCCACGCGGACCAACACGATTAGGTCCCACACGCACCTGCATGTAGCCGATCAGCTTGCGCTCAGCAAAAGTCAGGTAGGCGACACACAACATCAACGGCACCATGATCAGGATGATCAGTGCAACGTTATAGATCAGTGTCTGCGACCAGACCGGAAACCAGCCCCATACACCCAATGCAGTTTGCGTTAATGATTCAATCATTGCTGCGCCTTATAACTTCGTCACTGAAGCCGGGCCATAAGCACCCAGCCTGCTGGTTTCGGCATAGCCCGATGGCAACCAGACACAGCCATCCGGAATCCGGTTATCAATCATCAGCTCGACCTCGGCATCGCCTTCGAGCATGCGCACGCGGACACGGTCACCATCGGACACGCCCTGCTTCGATGCCTGGGATGCATTCATGCGCGCCAACGGTCCGGGGTTATCCATTGTTTCCTGCAGTGGCACTGCCCGACGCACAATACTGTCACCTGCATAAATAGGGTATTCGCCTGTACGAACCAGGTCTGCGGCCTTGCCACCGAATGTGCCACCAATACCGGTTTGGGCAAGAGCCGATGGCACAACAGCAAAATCAATCTCGGCACGCACATCTTCAACGCTGTTGTAGTCAAAACCCTGTAACTCAAACAGGTTGCCCATTACCCGCAATACTTTCCAGCCCGGACGTGCCTCGCCTGCAGGATTGGCAACTCCGCCAAAGCTCTGTGCCTTGCCTTCACCATTGACAAAAGTTCCGGCAGTTTCGGTAAACGGCGTAATCGGTAACAACACGTTCACGTGCTCAAGCGCTTCCGCGCCCGGCTTGTAGGCAGTTGCCAGGGCAACAAAATCTGCCGCCTTAAGCGCTTCCAGGGTGCGGCCACCGTCGATGAAGTCCCGGTCCGGTTCCAGGCCAAACAGCAGGTAAGCCTGCACCGGGTCCTTGATCAGCGAGTAGGCATCACGGCCCTTGATATCCGTAGCCGCACCGGCACTGCCACGATGAGGCACGCAACCGGCGAGCCAGGCGCCAGCTGAATTGCTTTCGCCGACAAATGACAGGGTAGCGCCACTCATATCGGCAATTGCGCGAACAATGCTGCGCAGCTGTGAAGACTGCGGGTGTGCCATGGCAGTCTGGCCGATGATGATGATGCCGTTTTTCGAGTCATTCAACATTGACGCAATCGCCCGGGCACTGTCATTGGCTTCGATCCTTGGAATACCGTCCGGCAACTTGCCCGATACGACAGCGGCCAGCGCCGCTGCCGCGGCTGCCAGTTGCTCCAGCAGCTGTTGCGGCGTTCCGGTTACTTCGACATCGGGACGATAGCCATAGTCATAGGCAACCGGGTTAATGGCCATAAACCTGGCACCCGCCTCTCTTGCCTTGCGCAAGCGCAACCCCAGCAGCGGTTGTTCCTTGCGAGGGTGTGCACCCACCAGCAGGATTGCGTCCTTGGCCTGGACATCAGCAATACTGCAGCCAAGGCCAGGGAATCCCGGCATTGCCGCATCATCATAAAAATCCAGTTGACGAAGACGATGATCGACATTGCCACTGCCAATACCGCGCATAAACTTCTGCAGCAGGTAGGCTTCTTCAGTAGTAACTGAAGCAGATGCCAATGCAGCCACCTGGCTTGGACCCTGCTTTTCAGCAACGCGATTCAGGCCGCGCACTGCGCTTTCAAGAGCACTATTCCAGTCTGTTTCCTGCCACTCGCCATTGGTTTTCACCATGGGCGCGGTCAGGCGATCGTCACTGTACAACCCGGTATAGGCGAACCGGTCTCGATCAGAAATCCAGGTCTCGTTGATCTCCTCGTTCTCACGAGGCAATACGCGCATAACTCGGCCATTGCGGGTCTGCACAACGATATTTGAGCCATGGCTGTCATGCGGGCTAACACTGTCGTGGCTGCCCAGTTCCCAGTTGCGCGCGGAATAACGGAATGGTTTGGATGTCAGTGCTCCGACCGGGCACAAGTCGATGACATTGCCTGACAGTTCGGAATCCACGCTCTTTTCAATGTAGGTGCCAATCTTTGTATGCTCGCCGCGACCGGTAGCGCCCATTTCGCGCACACCGGCGATTTCCTCGCCGAATCGAACGCAACGGGTACAATGAATACAACGCGTCATTTCGGTCGCGATCAGCGGACCGAGATTCTTGTCCTTGATGATGCGTTTTGGCTCAAGGTAACGGGAACTGTCGCCACCATAGCCCACCGCCAGATCCTGCAGCGTGCACTCACCGCCCTGGTCGCATATCGGGCAATCGAGCGGGTGGTTGATAAGCAGGAACTCCATGACAGACTTTTGTGCACTACGGGCGACAACAGACTGCGTAGATATTTTCATGCCTTCAGCAACCGGTGTGGCACAGGCCGGCATCGGCTTGGGCGCCTTCTCCACCTCGACCAGGCACATGCGGCAATTGGCAGCAACCGACAGCTTCTTGTGATAACAGAAGCGCGGAATATAGACACCGGCATCATCGGCGGCCTGGATAACCATGCTGCCTTTTTTGGCCTGTACCTGCTTTCCGTTGATTTCGATACTTACAGTATCGGCATCAGCAGTTGTAGTTTGCGCTTCAGTACTCATTTCCGTATCTCGATAACTCAGGCACGATGACGTGTGGTGCCCGGCATACATTTGCCATGCTTGATATGGTATTCAAATTCTTCCCGGAAGTGCTTGATGAAACTGGCTACTGGCAAGGCCGCAGCATCACCCAACGCACAAATGGTTCGACCCTGGATGCGCGCGGCAACATCATCCAGCATATCCAGGTCTTCCATGCGACCGTGACCGTGCTCAATCCGGTGGATAACCTTGGCCATCCAGCCTGTGCCTTCGCGACAAGGCGTACACTGGCCGCAGGATTCTTCGTAATAGAAATGCGACATTCTCGAAAGCGCCCGAACCATGCAGGTGGTCTCATCCATCACGATCACCGCTCCCGAACCCAGCATCGAGCCGGCACCGGCAATGGAATCGTAATCCATGGTCAGGTCCATCATCTGCAGTCCAGGTATAACCGGTGAAGACGAACCACCAGGAATAACGGCTTTAAGGCGATTGCCATTACGGACACCGCCGGCCATCTCCAGCAGTTCCGAGAACGGGATACCCATGGGCACTTCAAAATTGCCGGGCTTGTTCACATGACCGGAAACTGAAAACAGTTTCACACCGCCATTATTGGGCTTGCCCAGTTCCAGGAACCATTTACCGCCATTCTTGAGAATCATCGGCACCGATGCCAATGACTCGGTGTTGTTTATCGTGGTTGGTTTGCCATACAAACCGTAGTTCGCCGGAAACGGCGGCTTGTAGCGCGGCTGGCCTTTTTTGCCTTCAATGGATTCAAGCAAGGCGGTTTCTTCACCGCAAATATAGGCGCCGGCACCAAGGTGACTGTAAAGTTCAAAATCGATGCCGGAGCCCTGGATGTTTTTGCCCAGCAGACCGGCTTCGCGGGCTTCCTTGATCGCCGCTTCGAATCGTTCGTAAGGCTCCCAGAACTCGCCCCGAATATAGTTGTACCCGGTTGTGGCACCAATCGTATACCCGGCGATAGCCATGCCCTCAACCAGTGCGTGCGGGTTGAAACGCAGAATCTCGCGATCCTTGCAAGTGCCCGGTTCGCCTTCATCCGAGTTGCAGACAATATACTTTTGTCCGGGTGCCGAACGCGGCATGAAACTCCACTTGAGTCCGGTCGGGAAGCCGGCTCCGCCACGACCACGCAACACCGACGCCTTCATCTCCTCGATAATCTGCTCGGGCGGAATTTTTTCACGAAGAATCTTGCGCCATACCTCGTAGCCGCCCGCTTTTTCATATTCCGCCAGCGTCCACGGCTCAGCCGCATCAATATTGTGCAAGCAGACTTTGCCAGGTGCCGGTCTCGCCATTGCGCTCACGTGCTACTCCAGTCCATCCAGAATCTCATCCAGCTTGGCCGGGGTGAGATACTCATAAAACGTCTTGTTCAATTCGATCATTGGCGCCCCGATACAGGCACCCAGGCATTCCACTTCCTTGAGCGTGAACTTGCCGTCGGCTGTGGTTTCGCCCATCTTGATTCCCAGCCTGCTCTCAAGATGCT
Organism: Gammaproteobacteria bacterium; assembly: GCA_029880545.1. Classification (NCBI taxonomy): domain Bacteria; kingdom Pseudomonadati; phylum Pseudomonadota; class Gammaproteobacteria; species Gammaproteobacteria bacterium. The sequence goes on from JAOUOD010000006.1 coordinate 172,943, forward strand.
CAACAATGCTGTCGGAACCACACAACATGCACGAAATATTGGTGCAAATACAAATCTTGTGTCGACCCACCGGTGTCAATTCATACATTGAGTAGAACGTTGCCACTTCGTACACGGCAATGGGCGGCATTTCCAGGTACTCCGCCACCGCATCCATCAGGTCATTGGTAAGCCAGCCACCATTTTGTTCCTGGGCAATACGCAAAGCCGCCATTACCGCGGAACTCTTGCGATCAGAAGGATACTTGGCCACCCACTGATCAATATCAGCGCGCGATGCCGCTGTCAGCAAATCAATCTTGCCGTTCCCGACCGGTACACTCATCGATCGATCTCCCCAAATACAATATCCTGGGTGCCGATAACGGCAACAACATCAGCCAGCATGTGTCCGCGCGTCATTTCATCCATGGATGAAATATGTGCAAATCCCGGAGCACGAATCTTGACCCGGTAAGGCTTGTTGGCACCATCCGATATCATATAGATACCGAACTCGCCCTTCGGATGTTCAACGGCACTGTAAACCTCGCCTTCCGGCGCACAGTAACCTTCAGTAAACAGCTTGAAGTGATGAATCAGGGATTCCATGTCACTCTTCATGGCTTCGCGCGCCGGAGCGGCGATCTTGTGATCATCCACCATCACCGGGCCACCGTTCTTGCGCAACCACTCTACGCATTGGCGAATAATTCGATTGGCCTGGCGCATTTCCTCGATTCGCACCAGGTAGCGGTCATAGCAGTCGCCATTAGTGCCGATTGGAATATCAAAATCCATGCGATCATAGACTTCGTAGGGCTGCTTCTTGCGCAGATCCCAGGCTATACCGGATCCACGCAACATCGGGCCGGTGAATCCCAGTTGCAATGCACGCTCGGGCGAGACCACGCCGATATCGACCAGGCGCTGTTTCCAGATACGGTTGTCCGTCAACAGGGTTTCGTATTCATCCACGCGCGCCGGGAATCGTTCAGTAAAATCCCAGATAAAATCAAGCAGGCTGCCTTGACGATTCTGATTCATGTAATCAGCATCCTTGGCATTGTGCCACTTTGACGTCCGGTATTGCGGCATGGAGTCGGGCAAATCGCGGGCAACACCACCAACTCGATAATAGGTGGCATGCATGCGCGACCCGGAGGCGGCTTCATAGGCATCGATCAGGTCTTCGCGCTCACGGAAGCAATACAGGAACATGGTCATGGCACCAACATCAAGGCCATGCGTACCCAGCCACAACAGATGGTTGAGAATACGTGTAATCTCGTCAAACATGACTCGGATATACTGGGCGCGCAGCGGCACCTCGATGCCCAGGAGCTTCTCGACAGCCATGACATAAGCGTGCTCGTTACACATCATCGAAACGTAATCGAGACGATCCATGTAACCGATACTCTGGTTATACATCTTATGCTCGGCAAGCTTCTCGGTACCGCGATGCAGCAGGCCGACATGCGGATCAGCGCGCTCAATGACTTCGCCATCCATCTCAAGCACCAGGCGCAAAACGCCGTGCGCAGCAGGATGCTGCGGACCAAAGTTAATGGTGTAATTCTTGATTTCAGCCATGCCGGCACCCTCTCGCACCATTAACTTCAGTGCAGGCTAACTTTTGCGAAGCACAAGTTACGCCGGAGCTAAAATTTATCGTGTAGTTTTTGATCTCTGCCACAACGCTACCCTATGCCCCAATCACTTGAGCCCTGGCAGGCTCAGGATAAATTTCAGTGCAGGCTAACTTTTGCGAAGCACAAGTTACGCCGGAGCTAAAATTTATCGTGTAGTTCCTGATCTCTGCCACAACGCTACCCTATGCCCCAATCACTTGAGCCCTGGCAGGCTCAGGATAAATTTCAGTGCAGGCTAACTTTTGCGAAGCACAAGTTACGCCGGAGCTAAAATTTATCGTGTAGTTCCTGATCTCTGCCACAACGCTACCCTATGCCCCAATCACTTGAGCCCTGGCAGGCTCAGGATAAATTTCAGTGCAGGCTAACTTTTGCGAAGCACAAGTTACGCCGGAGCTAAAATTAATGGTGTAATTCTTGATTTCAGCCATTTTAATTACTCCTGCTCACGGTCTTGCTTGGCTCCGTATCCTTCTTCGCGAATAACACGCGGTACAAGGTTGCGCGGTTCCACGGTAACAGGCTGATAAATAACTCGCTTCTGTTCCGGGTCATAACGCATCTCGACATGCCCGGACAACGGAAAATCCTTGCGGAACGGATGACCGACAAAACCATAATCAGTAAGAATACGTCGAAGATCGGGATGACCCTCAAACAGGATACCGAACATATCGAATGCTTCACGCTCGTACCAGTTGGCTGAAGCCCAGATATTGATTACTGACGGGATAATCGGCGCGTCATCATTTTGCGGAAATGCACGCACCCGGATACGGCGGTTATGCTTTACTGATAACAGGTGATAGACAACTGCAAAGCGCGGACCCTGCCTGACACCCTGCTCTGACTCCTTGCGATAGTCCTGGTAGTCAACGCCACAAAGATCGATAAGCTCTTCAAAACCGAATAACGCATCATCACGAAGTGTACGGCATACCTCTTCAATGCGATCGGGCCTTGCTTCAACAGTCAGTTCGCCCAGATGAACCACGGAGCCGGTCACAGCATCGCCGAGTTTATCCGTAATGTGTTTTTGTAGCGTCTCCATCTGTGCGGTCATTATTCTTTATTCTCTTTAAAGCTTCTAGCGGGCGATTGTATTGGTACGTTTGATCTTTGCCTGAAGCTGCAATATTCCGTACAACAGCGCCTCGGGTGTGGGCGGACAACCTGGAACGTAAATATCGACCGGAACCACGCGGTCACAACCACGCACAACCGAATATGAATAATGGTAGTAGCCACCACCGTTTGCGCAGGAACCCATGGAGATGACCCAGCGCGGCTCGGCCATCTGGTCGTAGACCTTGCGCAATGCCGGTGCCATCTTGTTGCATAGTGTACCGGCAACAATCATGACATCTGACTGGCGCGGACTCGGCCGGAACAGCATACCAAATCGATCGATATCGTAACGGGAAGCACCGGCCTGCATCATTTCAACGGCGCAGCAGGCAAGGCCGAAAGTCATGGGCCACAGGGAGCCGGTACGCGCAGCGTTGATCAGCTTGTCAGCAGTCGTCGTGACAAAGCCTTTCTCCAGGTAGCCTTCTATTCCCATTCCAGCGCCCCTTTTTTCCATTCATAGATAAAGCCAATAACAAGGATGCCAAGAAACAGCATCATGGCGAGGAAACCATACATGCCGATCTCCCTCAGGACGACGGCCCACGGGAACAGAAATGCAATCTCGAGATCAAAAATAATGAATAGTATCGCCACCAGGTAGTAACGAACATCGAACTTCATGCGCGAGTCTTCAAAGGCCTCAAAACCGCATTCATAGGGAGACAGTTTCTCGCTATCCGGCTTGTGCGGACCAAGAATGCGGCCAATCAATATGGGTCCGATCCCGGTTGCAATGCCGATTGCCATGAAAATCAGTATGGGTAGGTAGTTTTCCAACATTTCAATATTTATCTTTCTAGTTTGTCAGAGTCCACCCGAAGGGTTCGCAGGCAGTCTATGGCTTGAGCCAAACAAAAGCAAGTTTGAGTCGGATTCGTTTTCCTTATCTTTTTCAACTACTTATATTGATTTTTTGGCTTGCATAAAAAACACCTATCATGAAAATGAATAGAGATGCATGTGCAAATGACATGACCATACAAGACCCGCTATCGACGTCGGCAAAAAGTGAATGATCAGGAAAAAGATGGTGCCGAAGGCGGGACTCGAACCCGCACGGCTTACGCCACTACCCCCTCAAGATAGCGTGTCTACCAGTTCCACCACTTCGGCAATATGAGATGAATCGCCGCCCGTTTATACAACGGGCGGCAACAAAACGGAACATTCCTATCGAGGAACCTCGGGAATATCGCCGGATTTTTTCGGCTCCGGTGCATCAGGGATCGCCGGGGCCCCCTGCTTTTCAGCGGCCTGCTCCACCACGGTCTCGGTAACACTGGTCGGCTTGACCTGCTGGTTCACAAAAAACGCCAACGTCATACTGGTAACAAAAAACACTGTAGCCAGGATTGCCGTTGTACGGCTCAGAAAGCTTGCCGAGCCGCGACTGCCAAACAGGCTCTGCGACCCGCCACCGAAGGCTGCGCCAGCATCGGCACCCTTGCCATGCTGCAACAGCACCAGCGCGACGATGCCAATGGCCACCAGCACATGAATAATAAGTACGATTTCTTTCATCCCGATTCTTTCCTTTACAGGCGAGCAGGATTAGCCCGCAGCCCGTCCAATTCCGAGAAAATCTTCTGCCTTCAATGAGGCGCCGCCAATCAGGCCGCCATCGATATCGGCCTGTGAAATCAGTTCCTGGGCGTTGTCCGGCTTCATGCTACCGCCGTACAGGATGCGCACAGTTGCTGCCACGTCAGCGCTTTGCTCCGCCAGCCTGCCTCGAATAAAAGCGTGCACTTCCTGCGCCTGTTCCGGGGTAGCAGTCTTGCCGGTACCAATCGCCCAAACAGGCTCGTAGGCAATGACTGCGTTTTTGAACGACTCAATACCATGAGCCGCCAGGACCGCATCGAGTTGCCGGGCACAGACATTTTCCGTGTCACCGGCTTCGCGTTCCTGCAGGGTTTCACCAATACACAGGATCGGGACCAAGCCGTGTGCCTGGGCAGCACCAAATTTTTCGGCCACCACCTGGTCGGTTTCGCCATAGTATTCGCGACGCTCAGAATGACCAACAATTGCGTAGCTGCAACCAAAATCCTTGAGCATCAGACCGGAGATTTCACCGGTGTAGGCACCCGAGGCATTCACGTTGAGATCCTGCCCTCCCCAGGCTACTGCGCTGCCCGCAAGTTTCTGCTCAACAAGTGGCACCAGGATTGCCGGCGGACATACGGCCATGTCTGCAGCGGTCACCGAGCCGATACCGGCCAGGATACCATCCAACAAAGCGGCAGACTCCGCCTTCGAACCATTCATTTTCCAGTTACCGGCAACCAAGGGACGACGCATGACAAACTCCTGAATTCTTTAATATTCCGGTTCAAAAACGGGCGGGATGTTACCGGTCGGCGACCGATAAAGCAATTGCCGACACCGGGATATCGGCCTTTCATAACGCCAATTGCGCTCGAATCGGCTGTAAAACCGGGGTAAAAAATTGCTGTCCGGCGCGTATCGCATCCTCCAGCGTGAGTACCGATACGGTTTTTTGTTGCCGCCACTCGTCTGCTGCATGCTCCGATGAAAGAAACACCATATCCCGGCACAAGCTATGTGCAGCACACTGGCACGTATCCTGCCAGGCAATGCCTACCCATACAGGCCGATCAAGCCTGGGAGTCCGGGTCGCCGTCTGCATAAAATCAATCGCCCCGCCCGTTGCAGCGCATTGCGACTCGATGTGTACTGAAACCTCGAGAATTGGCGCCACGGAAACCGCGTCGAAAGCACACATCGCGTGAAATGCCCGCGCCCCCATTTTCAGCTTGTGCGGCGTGTGTTCCGTGGTTACCGGGTAGGCGCCCAGCACGGCGCCGCGGTCGGCATCCATTACCACTAGGTCACGCTCCGCCAGTGCCAGCACATCTTCCCGCGCGGAGCTGTCCGGAACAATGGCCTCGCCACGGGCGATCAACTCAAAACAAATGGAGCGGTAAAACCGTAGCTGTCGGGAATTCAGCGACGCAATCTGCTCCGCCAGCGGCAACCGCTCAGTCAGGCGATCCAGTACTGCTTCAACGGTATCAGTCTGCATTGCTTCGTCCCGGCTCCCAGCTGTCAAAACGAGGCAGTTCAGCATCACAATAGTTTTCCCAGCTTGCGCGCGAACTGTAGAACGTATGCGCTTCCGGTTTTTCGACGATGTCTGAATCAATGGTGCCAAGCCTCACCCGCACCTGTTCCGGTCGTCGGGTATTGCGGCTCATAATGGGTGAGCCGCAAATGGAACAAAAATACTTGGTCTGCCCGGGTAAGGACTCGTAGGTACTGAGCTTGTCCCCGCCTTTCAATATCCGGAACGCCTCCCGCTCAACAATACCATTGGCGGCAAAGGCGCTTCCCTGCGCCTTTCGGCACATCGAACAGTGGCAATAAATGATTTTGCGTATGGGACTGGTAATTTCAAAACGAATGGCGCCGCACAGGCAGCCGCCCTGGTATGAATTCATTGGGGTGCCACCGGATCAAGCCCGCTGAAAAAGCGTTGAAACCGTGGTCGGTAAAAACGACCCCGGTCAAGCGACCAGGCGACCCGCAGCGTACGACCAATAATTTCCTTGCGCGGAATAAAACCGTGCACGCGTGAATCCGCAGAGTTGTCACGATTGTCACCCAGTACAAGATAATGATCCGCAGGCACGACTGCCGGACCGAAACTGCCGAATCGATGAATCTCACCGCTTAGTTGCAGACAATAACTGGTCGACCCCAGTTCTTCTCTGTACGCTTCATAACCCTCGTCATGACTGCTGCACTGCGCCACGGACTTACGCGGCAATTGTCTGTGATTGATATAAATCCTGTTATTGCGCATGGCAACACTGTCTCCCGGCAGACCAATAACCCGCTTAACCATACGCATACCGGCGGCTTCCGAGTCAAACACAACAATGTCGCCACGCTCCGGATCAGCAAGACGCCATACGGAAACGGCTGTTAACGGCAGCTTGATATCATAAGCCAGACGGTTGATCAGGATATGATCACCTTCAACAATGGTGGGCTTCATCGATCCTGTCGGTACATGGTTCCAGTCGGCGATAGCGCCACGAAAAAACGTCATCAGCACAATGAAAAGGATTGCACCCTTGTGCTCGCGAAAATAGTCCCACACTTGGTCACTCCCGTGTTTTGCTGCCAATCCGCGAAACAACTACTGACCCAATGCCGCGGCAGCCTGTTCCACCACGCCTGCCAGCTCCTGGCTCAGGCGAGTAATCAATGCCGCGTCATTTCCTTCAACCATTACCCGGATCACCGGCTCAGTACCCGATGCCCGCAGCAATATGCGGCCACTGCCGGCAAGTTCCGTTTCAGCACTGCGAACCGCCTCTTGCACGGCACCGGAACTGTTTACGTCGAATGTACGTGCTGCGTGCACTTCACGGGGGATTCGGACATTCACCATGTTTTGAGGAAGTATTTCCATATCGGAAGCAAGCGTTGACATGGGCTTTCTGCGCTCCAGCATAATGGACAGCACTTCCAGTGCTGCAATGATGCCGTCACCTGTTGTGGTTTTGTCGAGACAGATAATATGCCCCGATGATTCACCTCCCAGCTCCCAACCTTTTTCATCCAGCGCACTCATGACATAGCGATCACCAACAGCAGCACGGTAAAAAGGTATGGCTTCGCGCTGGAAGGCCTGTTCCAGGCCATAGTTACTCATCAATGTACCGACAACCCCGCCATTAAGGATACCGGCAGCCTTCCTGAACATGGCGATGATAAACAGCAGTTCATCACCATCAACCAGTTGCCCGTTTTCATCAACTATCAGCACCCGGTCAGCATCACCGTCAAGAGCAACGCCGACATCAGCGCGATACTGTTTTACCGCTTCCTGAAGCGCCTCGGGATGGGTAGATCCGCAAGCCTTGTTGATATTGAATCCGTCAGGCTTGTTGCCAATAACAATGACATCGGCACCTAACTCGTTAAATACATACGGGGCTACCTGATAGGCTGCACCATTGGCGCAATCCAGTACGATTCGCAGCCCGGCCAGGCTGGCCCGGCCCGGGAAGGTGCTCTTGCAGAACTCGACGTAGCGTCCGGTTGCATCGGGATAGCGCTTGGCATTACCCAGTTGCTGTGACGGCACCGTCTCCATGGGCTGATCCATCATTGCTTCTATCTGCAATTCGACATCGTCCGGCAACTTTGTGCCCTGGCCCGAAAAAAACTTGATACCGTTGTCTTCATAGGGATTGTGCGACGCACTGATAACGACGCCGGCGGTTGCGCGCGCCGTACGCGTCAGGTAAGCGATGCCGGGGGTTGGCATCGGGCCAAGCAGGCGCACATCAACGCCAGCAGCGGAAAATCCTGATTCCAGTGCTGATTCCAGCAGGTAGCCGGATATGCGCGTGTCCTTGCCAATAAGCACCTTGCCGCGCCCTTCTACATGCTGCGACAACACCTTGCCCGCCGCCCAACCGAGCTTGAGTACGCGCTCAGGTGTAATCGGCTCATGCCCGACCTGGCCGCGCATGCCATCGGTGCCAAAATATTTTCTTGCCATTTCTCCTCCCGGGTACAGACGATGCGCGGCGCTGACACAGCGCATGCAATTGTTCTCTATTATAGCGCCAGCTAAAGCGCTGTCACTTCACCTGACTGCACGGCCTCCCACATCCGCACAGCCTGGACAGTTTCGGCAACATCATGCACCCTCACGAATCTCGCGCCATGCTGGACAGCGATTAATGCCAACGCCACGCTGGCATGAGCACGACTGTCAACTGGCAGGTTCAGCAACTTTCCGATAAGTGACTTTCTTGACAGGCCCGCCAGCACGGGAAAGCCCAGCCCGGTCAATTCTTCCAGTTCGTGAAGCAGCGACAGGTTATGCGCCACGGTTTTGCCAAAACCAAAACCTGGGTCAATAATAATCTGGTCATGGTTCAGTCCGGCAATCTCGCACTGGGCAATTCGGTCGTTCAGAAAATCCCGCACTTCGACAACCACATCCTCGTAGTGTGGCTCTGCCTGCATGGTACGCGGATCGCCCTGCATGTGCATAAGACAAACCGGCACACTGGCACTTACGGCTGCATCCATGGCGCCAGGTAACTGCAAGGCACACACGTCATTTATCATGGCCGCGCCTGCCTTTACTGCTTCGGTCATGACCACTGCCTTGGTCGTGTCCACAGAAACGGGAATGTCGAGTTCACGGGTCAGGCGCTCAATGACCGGAATCACGCGATCCAGTTCTTCTGCTTCTGATACCTGCCGTGCTCCAGGACGGGTTGATTCACCACCAACATCGATAATATTGGCGCCCTGTTCCCGCATGAGCAGGGCCTGGCCAATACTGGCCTCAATGGTATTGAACCTGCCGCCATCAGAAAATGAATCGGGAGTACTGTTCAGAATACCCATAACGGCAACGCGCCCGGAACCGGGCGCGATACCTGCTTTTGTCAAGAGCTGTTCAATGTTCAATGTTCACCTGCCGGATTGTCCAGGTCTGGCTTGATTTTGCCTTCAACCGGCGATCCACCTTTGGGCGTGTTTGAATCAGAACCGGAATCGCTCCCGGTTGCCTCGGGCGGTCGCGGATCGCGACCTTCCATAATGTCATTTATCTGGTTGGCATCAATCGTTTCCCATTCCAGCAGCGCCTTGGTCATCGCCTCGACCTTGTCGCGATTGGCTTCAATAACCTTGCGCGCACGATCATACTGTTCATCGATAATGCGGCGAATTTCCCGGTCCACCAGTTCTGCCGTGGAATTGGCCAGGTTCTTGTGCGTGGTGACGTCACGACCCAGGAACACTTCTGATTCATTGTCACCATATACCTGCGGACCCAGGGCGTCACTCATGCCCCAGCGCATGACCATCTTGCGCGCCATGTCTGTAGCGCGCTCAAAGTCATTGGATGCACCGGTAGTCATCTGGTTCATGAATACTTCTTCAGCAATACGGCCACCCATCAGCACGGCGATGGTGGAAAACAGGGTTTCGCGATCGTGGCTGTAACGATCTTCTTCCGGCAACTGCATAGTCACGCCCAGTGCGCGTCCGCGCGGAATAATGGTGACCTTGTGAACCGGATCGGTATTGGGCAGCATGCGCGCGACAATGGCATGACCGGATTCGTGGTAGGCCGTGTTCATGCGTTCCCTTTCAGGCATAACGATAGAACGGCGCTCGGCACCCATGATGACCTTGTCCTTGGCTTTTTCAAAGTCATCCATATCCACCAGGCGCTTGTTGGCACGGGCAGCAAACAAGGCAGCCTCGTTAACGAGGTTAGCCAGGTCGGCACCGGAGAATCCGGGTGTGCCTCGGGCAATGATGGATGCATCCACATCATCAGCCATGGGCACCTTGCGCATGTGTACCTTCAGGATATGCTCGCGGCCACGAATATCCGGCAACGGCACGTACACTTGCCGGTCAAAACGACCGGGACGCAGCAATGCCGGGTCGAGTACATCGGGGCGGTTGGTAGCGGCTATGACAATCACGCCTTCGGTGCCTTCAAATCCGTCCATTTCCACCAGCAGCTGGTTCAGGGTTTGCTCACGCTCATCATGTCCGCCGCCGAGACCGGCGCCGCGTTGGCGACCGACAGCATCAATTTCGTCGATAAAGATAATGCACGGCGCATGCTTCTTGGCCTGCTCAAACATGTCGCGCACACGTGAAGCACCAACACCAACAAACATTTCGACAAAGTCCGAACCTGAAATAGTGAAAAACGGCACCTTGGCTTCACCGGCGATAGCCTTGGCCAACAGGGTCTTGCCGGTACCGGGATTACCGGTCATCAATACACCCTTGGGAATATGACCGCCCAGACGCTGAAAGCGCGAAGGATCGCGCAGGAAGTCGACAAGCTCACCCACTTCTTCCTTGGCTTCTTCAACACCGGCTACATCATCAAAGGTAATCTTGTTCTGCTCCTCGGTGAGCATGCGCGCCTTGGACTTGCCAAAACTCATGGCGCCACGACCGCCGCCACCGCCCTGCATCTGGCGCATGAAGAAAATCCACACACCGAGCAACAGCAATAACGGGAACCAGTTAATAAGAATCTGTAACAGTACTGACGGCTCTTCCGGTGGCTCGGCCTTGATCACCACGCGGTTGTCCATGAGGTCGCCGATAAGTGCACGGTTGTCAGTTTCCGGGCTGTAGGTTTTGAAATGCTCGCCGTTGCGGGTAACACCTTCGATACCGCGGCCCTGAATATTGACGCTTTCAATCTGGCCTTGCTTGATCTTGCCCAGGAAAGTGGAATATTCCATGGGTGGACGTGCCTGGCTGTGACGGCCAAAGTTATTAAAGACCGACATCAGTACGACCGCGATCACCAGCCACAACAACAGGTTTTTGGTCATATTATTCAAAAGCCACCTCACTATACGACTTTGCTTGTCTGCTCATTACCGGCCGAACGAGATGCCGACCATTGTATCCATGCTTGATTGCGCCTGTAAGCTGGCGGATTTGCAACCAGTATAACTGCCGCGGCCCGTCAAATCCCCACGCAAACTGCAAAACTTTATTAATCCTGCCTATTCCGCACCGCGAAAATCCCTGCCCAGCAGATAAATCTCCCGGCTCTGGGGCCTGGACGCCTTGGGCTTGCGCGAAATCACTGTCTTGAATCGCCTCATCATCTCCTGGCGCAATTCCGGGAAACCCTCACCCTGGAATGTCTTGGTCAGGAACTGACCACCGGGCCTCAATACCCTGTCAGCAAAATCCAGGGCCAATTCAGCCAAGTATACCGACCGCGCCTGGTCCGATGGTGCAATACCCGTAATATTGGGGGCCATATCCGAAATTACAAGGTCTACAGGCTGTCCTGCCAAGGCGACCAGCAACTGCTTCAGCACAGCGTCTTCGGTGAAATCGCCCTGGATGAAATGCACGCCTGCCACCGGGTCCATGGGTAAAATATCCATAGCCAGCAGGCTATCCTCCGCGGCCAACTTTTCTCTTGCGTACTGGGACCAGCCCCCCGGGGCAGCACCCAGCTCAACAACATTTAGCCCCGGTTTCAATAACTTATCGCGCTCATCAATCTCCTTGAGCTTGTACACGGCGCGCGAGCGATAGCCCTCCCGGCGTGACAGCTGCACGTATTCGTCGTTGACGTGCTGCTTCAGCCAGGCCTTGGTTTTTTTGCGTCGATTTTGCTGCTGCTTGTTTCCCATGGCGCCGATTCTAGCTTGTCTGGAGAAAAAAATACGGGCATGATCGCTGCCCCTTCAGATCGAGCGGTTTTCCATGGCACTCACCGGCAAACAGAAAAACCACCTTCGCGGACTGGCACACAGCCTCAAGCCCGTGGTCACGATCGGTGCCAACGGTATCACCGATGCCGTCATCGCCGAACTGGATTTGTCCCTAAATGTGCACGAATTACTCAAACTCAAGCTGCCGGCAGTGGAAAAGGAAGACAAGAACGCCGCGATCGAGGAATTGTGCCGACGCACCAGTGCCGAGGCCGTTCAGAGTATTGGTCGCGTGGTAGTGTTGTTCCGGGCCAACGAGGAATCGAAGATCACGCTGCCCAGGTAGCAAAAACACTAATTGGCAACCGGGTTTCGTGTCTGGATGATATGACACCACCGCCCGGAACCTCTGACTATCCGGGTTGCTGTATCCAGACCAGGTCAGCATGTGGCGATATGGTTCAAATGGCCTGGATTTGCTATCCGCTTATCTCAGTTGCGCGCATTCATCGCCCGCGGGCCCGGGCAATTGTACAATCCTCTTTGCGACTTTTTATGGCAATCGCCGTCCAATGGTTGCCCCAACCCTGGAAATAATTTCAGGAACAATTTCACATCGTCGGCCAGCTTTTGTGAATCCTCAACCCCCAGCAATACCCGGCTTTGCCAACTGACGTCCGCCGCACCTGGATTGCTGCACTGCAAATGCAACAGCAGCTTGTTTCTTGGAATTCTGCGGCCAGGCGCACCCAGACCAACCATCTGGCCATTAGCCGCTAACGCAATCACAGCGACAGCGGCAATCACGCCTTTTGCAACTGAGTGCTCGGTTTCTTTTGCTATCAACGCCTCCGAATGGCGTGAATATCTGGCATTCACCAGGCAAACGGTATCGGCCTTGTAATACCGGGCTACCGCGTCAATTTTGTCCATATCCGGATTATACTGCAGCGCATATGCCTGCCTTGTTAGACCGCAGGTAATCCCCTTGTGCTTGTTGTTCTTGCCCGATACAGGCAAAAAATCACTGATGCCATCATCGAACTCCAGCGCCAGTGTCGTTGTAGTATTCCTTATGGCTTTGTCCGTTGATTTGTCCGACAGGTACTGCAATTCATCCTGCCCTGTCGGTCGCAGTGTTTCTGAAACCAGCCTTTCGCTGGTTACCAAGCCGCCATTTCTGCGGTACATGTCTACCGACCAGTACTGATCGGCAAGCGGATATCTCCAGTTGCCAGTGAATCCGGAGAGCGTTGCAGTTACTGTATAGCCTTTCTCGACGAGCGCTTCTTGTATGGATTTCGAAATCAGCTCAATATAACTTGCGGAAGTGTCGGGATCTAACGGTATTTTCAATGGTTCTGCATTTACATCAATTACCTTGGACGTACCAACCAAGACTATCTTATTCATCGGGTTTTCACGCCACATTGACTCGGTTGACCGAATCGCCCATCTGCCGCCCATACTGCTGCATGAAACAAGAAAAGACAGGGTAAGCATGCAAAGCAATAAACGAGATATTTTCACTTTTATCCTCCATAGAGTTCCTGCTAGCAACAGCAGAAAAACGGCCGCCCATATGATTACTGCCCGTTGTGCAACTGAAACGGAAGACTAAAAGAAGCGGGTTACAACCTGAATAGAGTTATTTGATCTTGGCTACAAGCACAAGCCCGAGAACACTATTTAATAAAAACAGGCTGCTGGATATGCCGTGCAGCATGGAGAAGCGGCTGTGAGCACCGACTGCAATCAAGGACTGGGCGATGGGATCGGCCTTGAGGGCGACCATCATTGGTGTCAGGACGAATTCACCAACAAGGGTTAACAGGAGCATGACCAGGATAATGCGAATGTGAGTTAGCCTGAACACGTCCTTGCCGTATTGGACAACAGCCATAGCTGTTATCAGCAATACGGTCACAATACCGATATAACTTGTGATATGGAAAAGTTGACCGGCGATATTGCCGGCCAGCAGGCGATCATCAAGGGATTTAAACAAGACCGGGGCGACGATGAACCCGGTCACCCACATGCCACCTATCCACAATGTCAGCAGTGCTCGCTCAACCCTTTCCGGCCAGGCGGTGGATTGCAGGCTGCTCATGGAATCAGTTATAACGGACTTCGACGATTTCGTAGGTCTTGATGCCGGCAGGAACCTTGACTTCAACGACCTCACCTTCTTCCTTGCCGATAATTCCGCGGGCAATGGGGGAAGTAACGGAAATCATGCCACCGCTGATGTCGGCCTCGTCTTCGCCAACAATCTGGTAAGTAACTTCGTCACCGGTTTCCTCATCGGCCAACACGACAGTAGCACCAAAGACCACCCGTCCTTCCGCATTGAGCTTTGTCGGATCGATTACCTGGGCCAATGACAGCTTGGCTTCAATCTCCTTGATGCGACCCTCGGCAAAGCTCTGTTGTTCACGGGCAGCGTGATACTCGGCATTTTCCGACAGGTCGCCATGGGCACGAGCCTCGGCAATAGCAGCAATTATGCGCGGGCGCTCGACCTTTTTCAGGTTCTCCAGCTCCGCCTTCAGCTTCTCGGCACCTTTGACGGTCATTGGCACCTTGTCCATCAGGCAATCTCCTCGTGCAAATCCTGCAGTCGATAAATGCTGACAGCACTCCCCTCATCCTCTTTCAGTGCTTCAAGCGCGGCCCTGGCTGCTGCCAGTGTTGTATAGTGCGTGACTTTCTGGCGCAGGGCAACACGACGGATGTCCGAGGCATCCTCGACGCTCTGCTTGTCCGATATGGTATTAATGATAATACTCACGTCGCCATTCATGATCATGTCGGCAATATGCGGGCGGCCTTCCGATACCTTGTTTACTGCGCGCGCCTTTACGCCTTCCTTCTCAAACACAGCGGCAGTACCGCGTGTTGCCAGTATTTCGAATCCCATGTCGGCAAAATCCCGGGCCAGTTTCGCTGCCGGCTTCTGATCCGAATCGCGAACACTGATAAACATGCGCCCGGACTTGGGAATGGCGTCACCAGCAGCGATTTGCGATTTCAGAAACGCCTCGCCGAATGTACGGCCAACACCCATGACCTCGCCGGTAGACTTCATTTCCGGGCTGAGCATGGAGTCCACGCCCGGGAACTTGACGAACGGGAATACCGCTTCCTTGACGGAATAGTATTCCGGGATGATTTCGCGGGTTACACCCTGCTCCTTAAGCGTCTTGCCAACCATGCAGCGGGCGGCAACACGCGCCAGCGGCCGGCCTGTGGCCTTGGATACATAAGGCACGGTACGCGAGGCACGCGGGTTGACCTCGAGCACGTAAATATCGTTATCCTTGATGGCGAACTGGATGTTCATCAGCCCCTTTACCTTGAGCCCGTGTGCCAGCTGCACCGCCTGTTCACGCAGTTGCTTCTGCAGCTTCCTTGACAGGCTGTAAGGCGGTAATGAACACGCCGAGTCGCCGGAATGCACACCGGCTTCCTCGATATGCTCCATGATGCCGCCGATTACCACGTCGGTGCCATCGCAAATGGCATCAACATCCACTTCGATGGCGTCATTCAGGAACTTGTCCAGCAACACCGGTGTATCTTCGGATACTTTCACTGCCACACGCATGTAGGTTTCCAGGTCGCCCTGGTTGTGCACGATCTCCATAGCGCGGCCACCGAGCACATACGATGGACGCACGACCAGCGGGTAACCGATCTTTTCGGCTTTCTTGACCGCTGACTTCACGTCCTTGGCAATATCATTGGGCGGCTGCAGCATTTTGAGCTTTTTCAGCAGTCGCTGGAAACGTTCACGATCCTCGGCAAGGTCAATGGAGTCCGGGCTGGTACCGATAATGTTGGCACCCGCCTCTTCGAGACCATGAGACAGTTTCAGCGGTGTTTGTCCACCGTACTGAACAATAATGCCCTTGGGATTCTCTATACGTATGATTTCAAGCACGTCTTCAAGAGTCAGCGGCTCAAAGTACAGGCGATCCGAGGTATCGTAATCTGTCGATACGGTTTCCGGGTTACAGTTAACCATGATGGTTTCATAACCATCTTCACGCATGGTCAGTGCTGCATGCACGCAGCAATAGTCAAACTCGATACCCTGGCCAATACGGTTGGGACCACCACCCAGCACCATGATCTTTTCACGTGTTGACGGGTTGGCTTCACACTCTTCTTCATAAGTGGAGTACATGTAAGCGGTGGCCGAAGCAAACTCGGCAGCACAGGAGTCCACACGCTTGTATACCGGATGCACATCCAGCTCGTAACGCTGCTTGCGGAACTTCGCCTCACGAATACCCAGCAGGTCAGCAATACGACGATCACTGAAGCCCTTGCGTTTCCACTCGTATACTTTCTTTTTGCTCAGCTTCTTGCCGGCAGACTTGATAATCTGTTTCTCGGTTTCGATGATGTCGGCAATCTGTGCCAGGAACCACGGATCAATGCGCGTCAGATCGTGGATCTCTTCGAAGCTCATGCCAAAACGGAAAGCGTCACCTACATAGAACAGGCGCTCCGCTGTCGGCCTGGGCAGTTCATTCTTCAGTCGATCACGCGCTTCATCCTTGCCCATACCCGGATCAAGCATGGATTCAAAACCGTAAACACCAATCTCAAGGCTGCGCAGCGCCTTTTGCAGGGATTCCTGCTGGGTGCGACCAATGGCCATGGCTTCGCCCACTGACTTCATTTGCGTGGTCAGGGTCGGGTCAGCCTTGGGGAATTTCTCAAAAGTGAAACGCGGTATCTTGGTTACCACGTAATCAATACTCGGCTCGAACGATGCCGGGGTCACGCCACCGGTAATATCGTTATCCAGTTCATCGAGCGTATAGCCAACAGCCAGCTTGGCTGCCACCTTGGCAATGGGGAATCCTGTTGCCTTGGATGCCAGCGCCGAAGAGCGCGATACACGCGGGTTCATTTCAATAATGATCATGCGACCGTTGTCAGGATCAACGGCAAACTGCACGTTGGAACCACCGGTATCTACACCGATCTCGCGCAACACGGCGAGACTGGCATCACGCATGATCTGGTATTCCTTGTCAGTCAGGGTTTGCGCCGGCGCCACGGTAATGGAGTCACCGGTATGCACACCCATGGGATCAAGATTTTCAATGGAACAGATGATGATGCAGTTATCATTGCGATCACGCACCACTTCCATTTCGTATTCTTTCCAGCCAATGATGGATTCTTCAATCAGCAGCTCGCGTGTCGGTGAGGCATCCAGGCCGCGCTCGCAAATGGCGATGAATTCTTCCTTGTTATAGGCAACACCGCCGCCACTGCCGCCCATGGTGAACGACGGACGGATGATGACCGGGAAACCGATACTCGCCTGCACCTGGTGTGCTTCTTCCATGCTGTGGGCAATAGCACCGCGCACGCACTCAAGGCCGATCTTCTGCATCGCCTTGCGAAACAATTCACGGTCTTCCGCCTTGTCGATGGCCTCCTTGGTGGCGCCGATCATTTCAACGCCATGTTTTTTCAGTACGCCATGACGCTCAAGATCCAGGGCACAGTTCAACGCTGTCTGGCCGCCCATGGTGGGCAGAATAACGTCGGGCTTTTCCTTCTCTATGATCTTTTCAACAGTCTTCCAGTGTATCGGCTCGATGTAGGTTGCGTCGGCCATGCCGGGATCGGTCATGATGGTAGCCGGGTTGGAATTCACCAGGACAACGCGGTAGCCCTCTTCCCTTAATGCCTTGCACGCCTGGGCGCCGGAGTAGTCGAACTCGCAGGCCTGACCAATTACGATCGGGCCCGCGCCTATAATAAGTATGCTGTTTATGTCGGTACGTTTTGGCATGGCGTCTTACTTCGCCTCCTGCATGGAAGCGATAAACTGGTCAAATAACGGTGCTACATCGTGCGGCCCCGGACTGGCCTCCGGGTGTCCCTGGAATGAAAACGCCGGACAATCCGTGCGGCGAATTCCCTGGATGGTTTGATCAAACAGCGAACGGTGTGTGACTTCCAGGTTACCGGGCAATGAGTCTTCGTTGACGGCAAAGCCGTGGTTCTGACTGGTAATCATGACCTGTTTTGTTTCAAGGTCCTGCACCGGGTGATTGGCGCCGTGATGACCAAACTTCATTTTCATGGTTTGCGCGCCGGATGCCAGTGCCAGCAACTGGTGGCCCAGGCAAATTCCGAATACCGGCAGCTTCTTCTCCAGCACCTTGCCGATGGCTTCGATGGCGTAATCGCACGGCTCCGGGTCGCCCGGACCATTGGACAGGAACACGCCATCAGGCTTCATGGCCAGCACTTCTTCTGCCGGTGTTTTGGCAGGTACCACGGTCAGCTTGCAGCCCCGATCAGCCAGCATGCGCAAAATATTGTGCTTTACGCCAAAATCATAGGCGACCACGTGAAAGCGTGCATCGGTTAGCGGCTTGTATCCCTTATCCAGGGACCAACTGCTTTCGTTCCAGTCGTACTGTTTTCTCGTGGTCACGGTTTTGGCGAGATCCATTCCGGCCAGCCCGGCAAACGCCTGGGCAGCGGCAACCGCGTCCTTCTTGTTGATTCGCTGGCCTTTTTCCACTGCAACAATGCAACCTCGCTGCGCACCCTTTTCACGCAGGATACGGGTAAGACGGCGGGTATCAATGCCGGCAATGGCCACGACTTTGTGCTTTTCCAGGAACTCAGGCAGGGTTTGCTGCGCGCGCCAGTTGCTCATCAACAACGGCAAATCACGGATTACCAGGCCGGCAGCATGAGCTTTTTTGGATTCCATGTCTTCGCTGGTGGTACCAACGTTGCCGATATGCGGATAAGTCAGGGTAACGATCTGGCGAGCATAGGATGGGTCGGAAAGGATTTCCTGGTAACCCGTAAGCGCTGTATTGAACACCACTTCACCCACTGTCTGACCGGAAACACCGATAGAAATTCCTTCGAAAAGCGAACCATCTTCCAGTGCGAGCAAGGCGGGCTGTGGCAAGCGGGACCCCCAAATAAATCAAGTAAAACAGACACATAAAAACGGGAGAGTCGGAACTGCTCTCCCGTTTTTAACGAATTCGAATGCCGGATGATCCGGATCAGGCTGGACGCGGATGTTACGTCAGCAACCCGATAAAATCAACGCAAACCCAGAACATCCTGCATATCAAACACACCGGAAGATTTATCACTTAGCCAACGTGCCGCACGCACGGCGCCGCCGGCAAAGGTCATGCGACTGGTGGCACGATGAGTGATTTCCACGCGCTCACCGGTACCGGCATACATGACCGTATGCTCCCCGACGATATCCCCGGCACGGACGGTGGCAAACCCGATGGTTCTGCGCTCGCGCTCGCCGGTAATACCCTCGCGGCCGTAGATAGCGTCAGTCTTGAGATCGCGGCCCAGGGCGTCGGCAATGACTTCGCCCAGGCGCAGCGCCGTACCCGATGGTGCATCGACCTTATGCCGATGATGTGCCTCGACAATCTCGATATCAACATCATCTCCCAGCACCCGGGCTGCAATCTGGGCCAGCTTGAAGCTCAAATTCACGCCCACGCTCATATTCGGCGCAAACACAATGGCCATATCCTTGCCGGCATCGGCAATAGCCTGTTTTCCCGCATCATCAAAGCCGGTGGTGCCGATGACCATTTTCTTGCCGTGCTGGCGACACAAGGCCAGGTTGGCCAAGGTGGCTTCGGGGCGAGTGAAATCGATAAGCACATCAAAATCAGCCGGGTCCAGCTGCTCGCGAATGAGCACACCGGTTGCGCCCAGACCGGTATTGATCCCGGCATCCACGCCCAAAGCCGGGCTGCTGGCATGCTCGTTGGCTGCACCCAGGGTAACGCCATCGGCTTCCTGCACGGCCTGCACCAACGATTTGCCCATTCGGCCTGCCGCGCCGGTAATTGCAATGCGTGTCATCTAGTTTTTGCCTCGCTTGTCGAATACCTCTATATATGGTCGGAGAGTAGCGCATCTGCCCGAGTGTGGCCAAGAGAGCTGCACGAAATAGCAATACTGGCTCAGCTGTTCCAAACCCGGATACCATTGCGCCATTACTGCATTACCAACAAGGAGCTCACCATGCTGTTTGCTGATTACTGGCCCGCCATTGAAACCCTGCTGTGGGCACTGGCCGCCGGTTCTATTATTGGCCTGGAACGCAGTATTAATGGTCGCCCGGCAGGTTTTCGCACGCATTCACTGGTGTGCGTATCATCATCCTTGTTGATGCTGTTGACGGTTTACCAGGTCAAACTTCTGCCCGACCTGCCCATAGAGGCGGTTCGCATCGACCCGACGCGTATGGCCCAGGGCATCATGACGGGCATTGGTTTTCTTGGCGCCGGCGTCATCATGAAAGAAGGCCTGTCTGTCCGTGGACTGACCACCGCGGCATCCATTTGGATCACTGCTTCAATCGGTATCCTGATAGGAATTGGTTTCATGGAGGCGGCATTCGCCGCGACAGTCATTACCATGGGCACACTGTCCATTTTCAGGTTTCTCGAAGATATGTTGCCAACCCTGAGTTATGCGCGATTGCACGTGCGCACCCTGGCCGCCAATGCCATCTCCGAAGATGACCTGTGCAAAGTGATTACCGAGCATGATGCCAAGGCTCATAATGTCAGTTATCACCTTCAGGAACAGGGAAAATGGATTGAATACCGCATGACTCTGCACACGCGCCATAATGCCAATTACCAGAAGCTTGCCCGGGCGCTGACCATGCAGGAGAAAGTAGCAGAATTCATGCTGAATCCTGCCGGTGGCTGACCCGCTAGTCGGAATGGCGGCGGGTAATTATATTGCCCAAGGATGCGGCCACCAGGATGGGCGCAACGATAATCAATACTGTGCTGATGTAGCCCAACTTCCATGAAACAAGTACGGCGGCGACCTGGGAAGCCGCCCAGATTGCGAGGTAGGTGAAAATAACGTGTTTTTCGGTCATACCGGTTATCGCCTCGTGTAACACAATGATTGCCTGATTGAGGCTTTTTGACTTTAATATGTCAATCGAAACCTGACAATTGCGGGGTTCAGATCATGATTACGTCCGGCTACCACTCAACCCGGCTACCATTGCCACGCCCCTCCAGGCTCATGCTGCCGGTTTTTATCCTGACTTCACTGCTGGTGCAATCTTGTGTCTCGGGCGGAACCGTTCGCGCCACGCCAGACTTTGCCGGAGGCCGGTATCCCGTTTCAAGCATTGCGGTACTCAAACCGGAGGGTGACATCAGGTATATCAGTCGAGGCGGCCTGCCTCGCAATACCGGCATATTCAGCCTGCGCATATCGGAGATGGCGTCTTCGGTATTGGTGAAAGAACTGAACAAGAAGGGTTACTCGGCATCTCGGCCGGGAGAACACCAGGACAAGCGTATACAGGAAAAACAGCTTTCCGGTGGTATCTCCGCCGCCTGGCACCTTGTATCCGGCACCTTGTACGACCGACTCTACCAGCCAAAGGAAAGGGCTCTTAATATCGACGCAACGATTCCGGCCGAGGCCCTGCAATCACCATTACTCAAGGACAGTGACATGGTTTTGTATATCAGTTACTCCGGTGCCAGCTATGCGGGCGAATGGGACAACGCCACCCTGTCGGGCGGCACCATTATCGGAACCGGTAATGTCATAACGCCGACCGGTTCACGTCATAGCGTGCAGACACTGGCGGTATTGATCAACAGCAAGACCGGGGCCGTACTCTGGGCAAACCAGGCTGACAAGGACATGCACTTTGGTAACGATAATGATTTTATTGCTGCCATTGTCGAAGTACTGGATGATTTGCCCGCACGCGGACAACCGATTGCACCGTGAGGCATCAGCGCCGACGCGGCAACAGCAATATGATCGGGATCACCAGTGGCCCAAACATCAAGCCTGCCACGCCCCAAGGTACCGATTGCCTGCCGCGTGCAGCAGCAAGGCGGTGACAAACAACTCCACTGATAATGCACAGCACGGAAATGAGCAGAGCAGCGATCATGGCAATTCCTTCAAAACCGGTGCTCGTTAATGATGACGCCCGGTATAGCTATCTGATTCCACGGCGCCGTCGCGCAGGGTAATAATGCGCTCGGCACGAGCCATCACCCTTGTATCATGCGTTGAAAACAGGAACGTGGTTTTTTCTTCATGCGACAAGTCGTGCATGATTTCCAGTAACGCCGTCGCATTCTCAGAGTCCAGGTTGGCTGTTGGCTCATCAGCAAGCACGATACGCGGACCGGCTGCCAATGCCCTGGCGACGGCAACGCGTTGTTGTTGACCTCCACTCAAGGCGCCCGGGCGACGGTGCATCATGTCTTTAAGGCCAACCACTTCCAGGTAGTGCCGGGCGCGCTCCCGTCGCTCATGAGCATGACGACCCTGCAACACCATGACCAGTTCCACGTTCTCCAGTGCACTCAGCACCGGAACCAGATTGTAAGCCTGGAATATAAACCCCACTTCCATCAACCGGAAATGCGCCTGCTGTTTTTCGGTCATCGCGGTGATATCGGTTCCATTCAGAAACACGCCACCACTCGAAGGCGCATCAAGCCCACCAATAATATTCAGCAATGTCGTCTTGCCTGAACCTGACGGACCCACCAGTGCAGCGAACTCGCTTTCCTTCAGTGACAGGTTGACCTCACGAAGCGCGCTCACCTCCACTTCGCCCTGGATATAGGTTTTGTTGATCTGTTTGACCTCCAGCAATGCCATAACCGGTTTCCTCATGTTTCAGGTACGCAAGGCTTCGATAGGTGTCACACGCGCCGCCTTGATAGCGGGATAGATACCCGATGCCAGTGTCGCCATGAAAATAATAGACGTCAGCTGGACCACCCGGGTCATCGACAGCTCCGAACGAACAACCGGGTCCATTACCGTGCCCATCACTTCAGTACCCTCGGGTACCAGTGCAGAAAAGTCGATACCATAAAAGGCCAGGTATAGATGGAAGCTGCCGCCGAGTATCCAGCCCACCGCGACTGCGAGAAAGCTCAATAGCAAGGATTCGCAAAATACCAGGGCAAGAAGATAATCCCGGCTCAGACCCAGGGCACGCAACAATCCAAACTCCCGTGTACGCTCCAGCACGCTCATTAGCACCGTATTAAGAATGCCAATAACAACAACAAACAGGATCAGAAAAAACATGACGTAACTGAAGCCATCATCGATGGCGATGAACTGCAATAACTCCGGCATCATTTCCGGCCAGCCCAGTACGGCAATACCGGGCTCTTTTACCTGTTTCCCGATCGCGGGCAGCCAGGTTTCAAGCTGATCGGCATCATCAAGATACAAGGCTACGCGGGTTACCGGTGCCAGTTCGGCGTTGCCTCCTTCTGCTATCAGGAAGTGACGGGCGAACTCCATACCGCTAACTATATAATAACTGTCAAGTGCATCAATGCCGGTGTTGAATATGCCTCGCACCAGCGCCAGTCTTGCTTCCGGATCACCCCCGCGCTTGCCAATCATAATCACGAGTTTTCGTCCCGTTTCAAGCTTTAGTTTGCGCGCCATGTTGCTGCCGACCACCACACCTCGCGCATCGGTGCTTTCAATCCAGTTGCCGGTAACAAGCTTTCCCCGAAACTGGCCGACGCGCGGATCCGCTTCAGGATCAATGCCCTCCAGTATTGCGCCCACTGAATTACTGGCAGTATTGGCGAGTACCTGCAAGGCGATACGGGGCGCGATCCTGCCCTCAAACTGCAATGTTGACAGTGATTGCGCCAGCTTGTTGCCATCGCCGATAAAGCGGTAATTGGCCGGAGAATCGCGGTAGTCTTGTGGCTGTATGGTGATATGGCCTTCACCCATCCGAATGCCATTACGCACCATCGAATTATGCGATCCGTCCTGCAGACCGATACTGGCTACCGCGAGGCTGAAGCCAAGCGCAACAGAGCTTAGCGTGATAAAGGTACGACGCCGGTGACGCCACAAGTTGCGCCAGGCAAGCAATACCAGGGTAATCCAGCGATTCCTGAATTCAAAAATATTCATCGTATCGCCTCGGCCGGCTTCATGCGCACGGTTCGCCACGAAGGAATCAGAGACGCCAACATGGCAACAACAACCATGATGACAATACCGACAACAACACTTTCGCCGGTCAAGTAACCTTTCCAGACCGGATCCCATATTACACCGGCCCAGTCCATGCCATCAGGCAACCATGGTGTCAGATCAATTCCGGTCACCTCCAGGTAGTGAGACGAGGATGCACCAAGCGCTACACCAACTACCATGGCGACCAAGGACAGGAAAAATGACTCGAGCATCACCATGGTCAGCAACCGGTAGCGGCTCATGCCGATCGCAAGCAATATACCAAACTCATGTGTACGCTCGTGCACAGCCATGAGCATGGTATTCATCATACCGAGCGCCGCCAGTCCCACCAGAATACCGCCAATGATATAAATCACCGTACCACTCATCTCCAGCATGTCCGATACCGCCGGGACAAGTTGTCGCCAGTTGCGCAGCACCAGCTTGCCACCGTACTCCGGCATCGAATGCTGAGAGCGAAACCCGGCCAAGGCATCGGACAGGTGCTGTCCAAATAATGATAGCTGTTCGAGATCATCCGTGTTCACGGCAATTTCATGCATGCCGGTCTCGATAAACATGAGCTCGCGAAATGCATCAATAGACATCAAGACACCCGCACGATCAAAACCGGCCTCGATAGGTTTAAGTATGCCACCAACGCGATAAATGCCATTGCCTATGCCGCCATCGGCGGCCTGGGTGATAATGACCACTTCATCGCCAGCTGCGATGCGCAGACTTCGAGCGAGTTGCGTGCCAACAAGTACGTGATATACCGTCACCTCGCCCTGCTGTGTTGAAGTCTTGCCAAGATTCATTTCGCCACTGCGAATATGTTCAAGCATACTCGTGACACGGGCTTCGCGCTCCGGATCGATAGCCTTCAACATTACGCCGACAGATTGATCACCCGCAGCAGCAAGACCGGCGGCGTACAGTCGAGGCGCTACCCTGACCCTGGGCACGGTATCCAGCACTGCCAGCAATTCCTGAGGCAACAAAGCATACAGGTCCTGGTCATCGGCATAGGCCTGCCGATGAATCTGGAAATGACTGGTGGAAATCTGGGTGGCCGAGTTGGCCATTTGTCGGTACATGCCCTCGACCAGGGTGGCATACACGATCATCAGTGCCAGACCGATACCGAGCGCGGAAATGGTGAGCACGCTGCGAATACGATTGCGCCAGAGGTTGCGCCAGGCGATATATACCAGCAATGGCGGGTGTGTTGACACGCTGACCCCCTGGCTTCATAGGTACGGATACGAATTATACTCCCGCAAAGTTTGACATTCCACCCGCCCTATCAATAAACAAACCGTTGATTTAAGGATGTTTTACAGTATTATGATTTTACGCATTGAAGTTCCTGGAGAAGGAAATAAAAATGAAAATACCAACATCCCGCCGAATCTATACCAGCCTTGTTTTTATCACTTTGCTTTTGTCTATGAGTGGTTGCGCAATGCAAACCGCTCTTCGCGCAAGAAGTGACTTTGCCTACGGAACGAGTCAGTTCAAAAAAGTCCTGGTTCTTGCACCGCAAGGGCAAATGAATCGATTGGATGATGAAGGCAATCTTGAGGTGCTTACCCCACGCACCGAGAAACTCAACCCCTTGTTGCACGATAAACTAAAAGAGGTATTGACTGAAAAGCATTACGCCGTGGTCAACAATTCATTGGCGCAAACTGACAACCCGGAGTGTGCCATTATCGAAGAAATCCGCTCCAGCTTTTCAGGCGCCCCGTTGGCCGAGCTATATGACACCAGGCTGGTCGATGTAGATACTGCGTATAACACAAATATTGTTCTTCTTAATGACGACACCCTGAATCAAAACGTAAATACAGCAGACGCCTATTTGTTCCTGGAGTACACCGGGATATCACTTTCCGCCAAGAAGTTTCTTTCGCGGGCGCTGTCGGACGTGTTGGTGTCAACCATGGCAAGCGTCGTAACCGGAGCCACTATTTGGGTTAGCTCCGGCAGGCCCCATAAAAACAACATTTATGGGTATGCCATTCTTGTGGATGCTAAAACCGGAGAACTACTCTGGGCGACCCTGTTCCATGACGGGGTTAGTACTGGCGGGGTCAAAAGCTATCGCAACAGCCTGGCACAACAACTGAACGAATTTCCGGATGCCGGAAAAGGTCTTTTTCCGTTCGATAAACGAAAACGGCCAAAGCAAAACAATGCCGCCCCGGCTGTCGCTTCCAAATAGTTTTTGGCAACACCGGATAGTTGCAGTTGCTTGACAGGATGAATTCCGGGGCCAGCATCCTGATGGAACTGAACGAGAATTCCGGAACAGATAGCGGCGGCAACTGCGCCGGAATCGCACCGACCATATCAATACCATGCCCCATGAACCTGATGCCTAGCGCTGCGAAACTGCCTGCTACCAGGCCGACCAGCAGGTTAGGAATCTTCGGCGCAAATTTCTTTACCGCTATGGCGACTGCCACGGTCACCATTGCCACGATAAACGCATAACCATTCATGTCCCCGGCCATATTCCAGAGGTCGACCCAGGTATGCAAAAATGACTCGCCCCTGGGGATCGGAACTGCAAACACGCTTTTCATTTGCGATGTCACGATAAGAATGGCGGCGCCGGCAGTAAACCCGATTACAACCGTATGCGAAACAAAGTTCACCAGCTTGCCCATGCGGGCAAAGCCGAATGCCATCTGGTACACACCTGCAAGAAATGTCAGCAACAAAGCCAGTGAAATGAACTCGGGAGTTCCGGGCACCGCATGGTGGCTTACTGCGGAAAATACAACAATGGAAATCGCTGTGGTCGGGCCGGATATCAAATGCATGGATGAACCAAACAGCGCAGCAATGATCGGCGTCACCATGGCCGTATACAACCCGTACTCGGGCGGCAACCCGGCAATCGTGGCGAAGGCCACGCCTTGCGGCAACACGATAACGGCTCCGGTAAACCCTGCCGCCATATCCGCTCTGAGGCTGTCACGATTAACCAGGCGAAACCACGAAAGAAACGGAAAAAGCGCCCTGATATTCATAGCGGCATGAGGTCCTTCACAAAAAACGGGAAAAATCAGAATTGAATCGCTAGCCTGAAGCAGCAAACGCTACGAGGAATATTAGCAGTCAGTAATATACCAGCATGGTGCTACCACTGCACGGGGTTTTTGGTGGGAAAATGCACGGAGCCAGGCATATTCCTGGCTTTGAAAAGATATAAAAATTCTAAAACTCAGCCCGCAATCGGAGACCACATCTCCAACACTATGCAGCCGCGCTTAATGCTATGGGATCACGCGAACCAGCGGCCAGGACAAACACGCGAATAGATTTCAGGAAAAATACAAAATAACAATCACGAGGCAGGCAATGACTGCGCCATATTGCAGCACCTTGTTGATACGGCTGCCCAGATCAGTTTTGTCTTTGCTGGCCTCGGTTGGATAAATTTTCACTTTCGCTCCCTTACTGTTATATCCGGCACAAGCCGGTACGCTGGTTGCCGTGGATGCTGTTGCACCACGCTCTTTGCGCTACCTGTTCGCGGCCTGACTGGATATCGCCAGACAAACAAAGGCCGGGCAGTGCCCGGCCATCATCATACAAAGAACTCTTTCACCTTGTCGACCCAGCTCTTCTCGCGCGGATTATGCTTGTCGCCACCTTCCTGAATACTCTGATTGAATGCTTCCAGCAATTCCTTCTGTTTTGAGGTCAGGTTTACAGGGGTCTCGACGCTGGCCTTGCAGTACAGGTCGCCAACATGACCGCTACGGACATTTTTCACGCCCTTGCCACGAAGCCGAAACATCTTCTCGCTCTGGGTGCCGGCCGGTATCTTGATATTGGCACGACCATCCAGCGTCGGCACTTCCATCTCACCACCTAATGTTGCTGTAGCAAAACTCATGGGCATTTCGCAATACAGGTTGTCGCCATCACGCTGGAATATGTCATGCGGCTTGATTCTCACCTGCACATACAAATCGCCGGCCGGTCCACCATTCTCTCCTGCCTCACCCTCACCGGAAAGGCGAATCTGGTCACCTTCATCAACACCCGCCGGAACTTTTACATTCAGCGTCTTGGTGTGTTTGACCCGACCCTGGCCATGGCAGGACTCGCACGGATCAGTAATGGTCTTGCCGTTGCCGTGACAGGTCGGACAGGTTTGCTGAACCGAGAAGAAACCCTGCTGCATGCGTACCTGGCCATGGCCTCCGCATGTACGGCAGGTGGTCGGGCTGCTGCCTTTTTTGGCACCGGAGCCATTACAGGTATCGCATTTCACCAGCGTCGGTACCCGGATTTTCACTTCGGTACCACGCACCGCATCTTCCAGGCTCAGCTCAAGACTGTAACGCAGATCAGAACCACGGAAGACATTGCTGCCACCACGACGACCGCCGCCGCCGCCAAAGATATCACCGAACACGTCGCCGAAAATATCGGAGAAACTGGCGCCACCAGGTCCGCCACGAAAACCACCGGCACCCATGCTCGGATCAACACCGGCATGACCAAACTGGTCATAGGCAGCGCGTTTTTGCGAATCGCTCAGGATTTCATAGGCCTCCTTGGCTTCCTTGAACGCTGCCTCGGCTTCCTTGTCGTCAGGATTGCGGTCCGGGTGATGCTTCATGGCCAATCGACGGTAAGCTTTTTTCAAATCAGCTTCCGAAGCATTTCGCTCAACACCCAGTACCTGGTAATAATCCCGTTTTGACATAATCAGTCTACTTCGTGTTATTGGTTCATATTACGCAACAAGGCGCGACGCCCTGTTATTGAACGCCGCGCCCCAATTGCCTGCCAGCACAGATTAACCCTTGTTCTTGTCGTCCTTGACTTCCTCGAACTCGGCATCAACAACGTTGTCATCCTTTGATGCACCGGCACCAGATGCCTGGGCATCGGCACCACCTGCCGCGCCTTCAGTCTGCTGGTACATTTGTTCAGCCAGCTTGTGCGCGGCATTGGCCAGGGCTTCAGTCTTGCTGCTG
Organism: Gammaproteobacteria bacterium; assembly: GCA_029880545.1. NCBI lineage: Bacteria > Pseudomonadati > Pseudomonadota > Gammaproteobacteria > Gammaproteobacteria bacterium. Next base: position 201,989 of record JAOUOD010000006.1, read on the forward strand.
ATAGCATCCTTGTCATCACCCTTCATGGCATCTTCGAGATCCTTGATGGCGGCTTCAATGGACTCCTTTTCGGAAGCTTCCAGCTTGTCGCCGGCATCTTTCATGGATTTCTTTACGCCATGAATCATCTGGTCGGCCTGGTTGCGGGTATCGACCAGTTCACGCGCCTTCTTGTCTTCCTCGGCGTGTGCCTCGGCATCCTTGACCATGCGCTCGACTTCATCATCGGACAGGCCGGAACTGGACTTGATAACAATCTTGTTTTCCTTGCCGGTGCCCTTGTCCTTGGCGGATACATGCATAATACCGTTGGCATCAATATCAAATGCCACTTCGATCTGCGGCATGCCCCGCGGCGCCGGTGGAATGTCGGTCAGGTCAAAACGGCCCAATGACTTGTTGCCGGATGCCATTTCACGCTCACCTTGCAAAACATGCACGGTTACCGCGGGCTGGTTATCTTCGGCGGTCGAGAACACCTGTGACGCCTTGGTCGGGATAGTAGTGTTCTTTTCAATCAGCTTGGTCATGACGCCGCCCATGGTTTCAATACCCAGGGACAACGGCGTAACGTCCAGCAGCAACACATCCTTGACGTCGCCACCCAGGACACCGCCCTGGATGGCCGCGCCCACGGCAACCGCTTCGTCAGGATTCACGTCACGACGCGCTTCCTTGCCAAAGAAGTCCTTCACCGCCTGCTGTACTTTCGGCATACGTGTCTGGCCGCCGACCAGGATGACATCATTCACTTCTGAAGCGGACAGGCCGGCATCCTTCAACGCCACCTTGCACGGTTCAATAGTGCGCTGAACCAGGTCATCAACCAGTGATTCCAGCTTGGCGCGGGTAACCTTTACGTTCAGGTGCTTCGGACCGGTTGCATCAGCGGTGATGTAGGGCAGGTTTACATCAGTCTGCTGGCTGGAAGACAGTTCAATCTTGGCCTTTTCAGCCGCTTCTTTCAGACGCTGCAGGGCCAACGGATCATTGTGCAGATCCATGCCATTGTCTTTCTTGAACTCGTCGGCCAGGTAATCAATCAGGCGCAAGTCAAAGTCTTCGCCACCCAGGAAGGTGTCACCATTGGTGGACAACACTTCAAACTGGTGCTCGCCATCAACTTCTGCAATTTCAATAATTGAAATATCGAAGGTGCCGCCACCAAGATCGTAAACTGCAATCTTGCGATCGCCTTCTTTCTTGTCGAGACCAAAAGCCAGTGCCGCAGCGGTAGGCTCATTGATAATGCGCTTGACTTCAAGCCCGGCAATCTTGCCGGCATCCTTGGTGGCCTGGCGCTGGCTGTCATTGAAGTATGCCGGTACAGTAATAACCGCTTCAGTAACTTCTTCGCCCAGGTATTCCTCGGCGGTCTTTTTCATCTTCTGCAGGACGCGGGCGGAAATTTCCGGCGGCGCCATCTGTTTGCCATTGGCTTCAACCCAGGCATCACCGTTGTTGGCCTTGACAATCTTGTAAGGCATCAGCTTGACGTCGCGCTGAACCACGTCTTCCTCGAAGCGACGACCAATCAGGCGCTTGGCGGCAAAAACCGTGTTATGCGGATTGGTAACAGCCTGGCGTTTGGCGGACTGGCCTACCAGAACTTCGCCGTCAGTACTAAAACCGACGACAGATGGTGTGGTGCGATCGCCTTCGCTGTTTTCGATGACGCGCGGGCTGCCGCCTTCCATCACTGCCACGCAGGAGTTGGTCGTACCCAGGTCAATACCGATGATCTTGCCCATTGCAATTCCCCTGAAAAATCAAAAATCTTGCTGTTAAAAATGCTCTGACTCAGAAATGGGGCTGACAAGCCTGAATTCAAGCCCCGATCGCCAATTTGTTTCCTGTTATTCCTGCTACTTGGACACCATCACCATGGCCGGCCGGATCAAGCGATCGTGCAGCAGGCAGCCTTTTTGTACCACCGCAACCACGTGGTTTGGTTCGTGCTCGTCAGACTCGACCAGGGTCATGGCCTGGTGGTGCTCCGGATTGAATTTTTCGCCGACGGGATCGATCACCTTGAGATTGAATTTTTCGAAGGTGCTGTCCAGTTGCTTGAGGGTCAGCTCCAGGCCTTCGTGCATCTTGGCCAGGGCGTCACTGTCACCCTGCTTGATTTCCACGGCGCGAGCCAGCTCCAGTGAATCACGAACCGCCAGCACTTCACCGGCAAAACGCTCGATAGCAAATTTGTGCGCATTGGCCACGTCATTCTCGGCGCGGCGGCGAATATTTTCCGCCTCTGCCGCAGCGCGCAGCATCTTGTCGCGGGCCTCGGCGGCTTCGGCCCGAGCCTGCTCCAGCGCCTGCTGCAACACTGCCACCGAATCCGTTTCTGTGCCCGAATCGCCGGTTTCACCGGCGGTTGCATCGGCATCAGCTGCATCATTGCGGGCAGCATCAACCATGTTTTCGGTCTCACCTTCAATTTCTTTGTAAACGTCGTCTTTATTCTGGGTCATGTGAACAATACTCCGGCTTGCGCAATGCCCGTCAAATGGGGCCAGCAGCAGTTGAATTCAAGCATTTCAGGGGTAATTCAGGAAAATCAGTCGTTGTCAGCGCTCAGGGCCGTGCCCAGCAGGCGCGCCGTAATATCCACCAGCGGAATGACTTTCTCGTAGGCCATGCGCGTCGGGCCGACCACAGCCAGCATGCCAACGATCTCGTTCCCCACCTTGTAAGGCGAGGTCACAACACTGCACTGCTCCAGCGGCTGATAGCCGGACTCATTACCTATGAATATCTTCACGCCGGTTTCCCGGTCACTGCGATCCAGCAAATGCAGCAGGTCACGCTTGGTATTAAAAGCATTGAACAGGTGTCGCATTTGCCGCATGTCGCCAAGATCAGGAAATTCCATCAGGTTGGATTCGCCACGTACCACCAGGTTCTCAGCGTCATCGGCATCGGCAAATACCTGCTGGGCCATGGTCACCGCCCGGCGCATGGCCTGGGCCATGGTTTCGCTATCCAGTTTCATTTCCGCGGCCAGTGCCTGCTTGACCTGCTCCAGCGTCTGGCCGGCATAGGTTTCATTAAAATAGTTGGCTGCTTCCACCAGTTCGGACGGGGAATAACCGCGGTCGGTATGAATAACCCGGTTTTGCACCGCGCCACTCTGGGAAACCAGGATCACCAGCACCCGGGTACCTGAAAGACCCACAAATTCGATTTGCTTGAAGCCGTGACGGTCAGGATTTCGGGGCAGCGTGACCAGAGATGCCATGGATGACAATTGCGACAACATGTCAGTGGCCGTAGACAGCATGCGCTGCGCATCACTGCAGTGGCCGATTTCTCCCCGCAGTGCATTAACAGTTTCCGAACTCAGCGGCTGAATCTTGAGCAGGCTGTCGACAAATACCCGGTAGCCTTTTTGCGTCGGAATGCGCCCGGCAGATGTATGCGGCGATACCACCAGGCCCAGCTGCTCCAGGTCCGCCATCACATTGCGCACGGTTGCAGGGCTTACCTCCAGCCCGGACTGGCGCGCGAGCACGCCGGAGCCCACCGGCTGCCCGTCGCTCACGTAGCGATTGACCAGTGTCTTTAACAGAATTTCAGCGCGCGCGGATAGTGATGACATAAACCAGGTCCAAATAACGTCTGGCACTCCAGCTGGTGGAGTGCTAAAACCAAGCTTGCTAGCTCAGGCCGGCGCTGTCAATACAGCGCCGGCCATAACCGTTAAAACACCCGGATACCCGGATGGAAATCATTTATTCGCGCCATGGCGCGTGGTAGTTTCTGCACATAACAATACACATTGCGGCCATGGAACATTCATCTTTCAAAACGGCGGGATTATTCGGCAAGTATGCCGACAGCAGCATGGCGGACACGTTGGCCCGGCTCGCCAGGCATTTGCTTGGCCGCAAAATCAAGGTCGTCATCGAATCCTCTACAGCGGAACTGATTACCAAAGCCGGTTTTGACCTGGACCAATACAGCACTGAAGCCCTGGATGTTATTGGCCAACACATCGACGTCGGCATAGTCATCGGCGGTGACGGCACATTTTTGAATATTGCCCGCAACCTGGCCGCCGACCAGGTGCCGCTCATTGGCGTCAACCTGGGTCGGGTCGGTTTCCTGGCCGATATTTCCGTGGACGACATGATCCCGGAAATTAACCGCATACTCGATGGCGACCACGAAACCGAGCGGCGCTCCTTATTGCACGCCGAAGTAATGCGGAGCGGCAAAATCATCCATGCCGCCAAGGCATTTAATGATGTCATCATCAACAAGGGCGAGCTGGCACGACTGATCGAATTCGAAACCTTCATTGATGGTGAGTTCGTCAACAGTATGCGCGCCGACGGTATCATTGTCGCCACACCGACCGGTTCTACTGCCTATGCGCTTTCCGCCGGCGGCCCGATCCTGCACCCGGCTCTGGAAGCTATAGAGCTGGTGCCGATTTGTCCGCACACCCTGTCTGATCGCCCCATTGTCGTGAACAACCAGTGTGTAGTTGAAATCGTCATGACCTCGCTGTCCAATCAGCACGCTTACCTGACCCTGGACGGCCAGGCCATGTTCTCGCTGCAGGATCATGATCATATTTTTGTGCGCCGCAACCCTGAGCTCATTACCCTGTTGCGCCCCAGTGGTCGAAATCATTACAGTGTGCTTCGCGCCAAACTGCACTGGGGTGAAAAGCTGTAAACCATGCTCAGCCATCTTTTTATAAAAGACTTTGCCATTGTTCAAAGCCTTGAGCTCGATCTCGAGTCGGGCTTCAGCGTGCTGACCGGTGAAACCGGCGCCGGCAAATCCATACTCATTGATGCCCTGGCAGCGGCGCTCGGTGAACGCGCCGACAAGGGCAATATTCGCCATGGCTGCGTGCGCGCCGAGGTGATTGCCGGCTTTTCACTGGATGACGCGCCGGAAGCCCGCGCCTGGCTGTCGCAACAGGACCTGGATGAAGACAACCAGTGCCTGCTGCGCCGCATTATCGAAAACGACAAATCCTCCCGCGCCTACATCAATGGTCGGCCGGTGCCTATCCAGTTGCTTCGGGAGCTGGGCGAATTGCTGGTGGATATTCATGGTCAACACGAACACCAGTCGCTGCTCAAACGCGATACGCAACGCCAGCTACTTGATGATTATGCCGGCATCAATGACCGGGTAGCCGAACTGGGCAACCGCTATCGCTCGGCACGCACGCTGCAGGATCGCCTGAACCGGCTGCGCCAGGAATCCAGTGATCGCAGCGCCCGCATTGAGCTGCTCCAGTTCCAGGTACACGAGCTGGAAGCCCTGGGTCTCGGTCGCGACGAACCGGTACGACTGGAGCAGGAGCACGATCGCCTGGCCAACGGTGCAGAACTGATGGAAGGTGCGCAGGCTGCCATCCAGACACTTTATGAAGATGACCAGTCCATCAGCAACGCCCTCGGCCACCTCATTTCGCGCCTGGAACAACTGGGTGGTCACGACCAGTCCATAGACGCCATCGCCTCGCTGCTGCGCGACGCCGATATCCAGATCAGCGAGGCGGTTTCACAATTACGTCATTACGTGGATGATATGGACCTGGATCCGCAGCGCCTGCAGTGGCTTGATGAACGCATTGGCGTCATGACTGACCTGGCGCGCAAACACCGGGTAAACCCGGATCAATTACCGGATGTATTGAATACGCTCGCCCAGGAACTGGCGGACGTGGAAGACGCGGACAATAGCCTCGATCGGCTGGAAAAAGACCTGGTCAGAGCCAAGTCAGACTACGCAGCATTGGCCGAAACCGTAAGCGCGGCACGCACCCAGGCAGCCAAAAAGCTGTCGCATGCTGTATCCGAACACATGCAGGAACTGGGCATGCCCGGCGGTCAATTCCAGGTCGAACTGGCGCCCCTGGAGGGCGACCTGCCAGCTGCAGCCGGGCGTGAGCGGGTTGAACTCCTGGTCAGTGCCAATGTAGGCCAACCAGCCAAAGCACTTGGCAAAGTGGCGTCCGGGGGTGAGCTGTCACGTATCAGCCTGGCTTTACAGGTGGTACTGGCCGGCTTGGGCCGAATCCCCACCCTGATCTTCGACGAAGTGGACGTCGGCGTTGGTGGCCGCGTTGCCGAGATTGTCGGCACCCGCCTACGCGACCTGGGCGGGTCCCGCCAGGTTTTATGTATTACCCACCTGGCGCAAGTGGCATCACAGGGCCATCATCAGCTGCAGGTACATAAAACCGCGCGAAATGGCATCACCGAGACCAGCATCACCACCCTGCCTTCCGAGGCACGGGTCCAGGAAATTGCACGAATGATCGGCGGCATTGAAATCAGCCAGCAAACCCTGGCTCATGCCGAAGACATGCTCGTGCGAGCCGGTAATCGCTAAATCCAGGGCAAGTCTTGATATGTCTACACCAGCCATAATTCGTCCTGCCGCTGTTGCTGATGCCCACGAGATACATGATCTGATCAGCCATTACGCTGACATGGGCAACCTGCTGCCGCGGCCGATCAACGACATCTATCGTCACCTGCGCGATTTCTTTGTTGCCGAGCTTGACGGCAAGGTCGTGGCCTGCTGCGCCCTGGAAATCTTTACTGAAAATCTCGGTGAAGTGCGCAGCCTGGTGGTGGCATCCGAGGTTGAGGGAAAAGGTTATGGTCGGCTGTTGGTCCAGGAAGTCATCAACGAGGCCAAAAGGCTCGGGCTACGCCGATTAATGGCGTTGACCTACGTGCCGGAGTTCTTTCATCGGTTGGGGTTCAGGACTGTCAGCAAGGACATGTTGCCGGAAAAGGTCTGGGGGATCTGTATCAAGTGCTACAAGTACAACAACTGCGACGAAATCGCGGTACTGCTGGAAATGTAATGCAGAGATACAAACCGGCTGTGGGCGCCTGAACCGGGCGCCCGATCGTGGCAACCGCGATGCCGTTACTGTTTTGAGCAGACGCCGTTTTTCTTCATGCCCTCACACATTCCGTAGAGCGACAGTGAGTGGTCTTCGATGACAAAACCGGCCTCCCGGGAAATCTTGTCCTGCCTGGCTTCAATGGCATCGTCAACAAATTCAAACACCTTGCCGCATTTTACGCAGACCATGTGATCGTGATGATGACCCTTGTCGATCTCGTAGACCGCCCGGCCACCCTCAAAATTATGGCGCATCACCAGCCCGGCTGATTCGAACTGGGTCAGCACACGGTAGACCGTTGCCAAACCCACTTCCTCGCCGGCATCAAGCAGCAGCTTGTAGACGTCTTCAGCGGTCATATGGGCGTTGGAGGTGTTTTCGAGGATATTGAGGATTTTCAGCCTTGGCATGGTCGCCTTGAGGCCTGCTTTTTTCAGTTCGGATGATTCGCTCATCGTGCACTCCCTTCTTGTTATTTAGCTGTGTACCACTTAACCGCCGATTACGGTATGATGCGGCCGATTTTATCAGCACCTGAGCCACAAATGAAAAAAAGCCGTTACATCCTGATTTTACTCGTCTTTACGCTGCTGTCACTAAGCGGTTGCGGCATCATTTACATTCCCGACGTCCAGCAGGGCAACATGATCAAGGCCGAGGACGTTGAGCGAATCAAGGCGGGCATGACCGAAAAACAGGTCCGTTTCGTGCTGGGCACCCCGCTCATACAGGACCCGTTCCACAATGATCGCTGGGACTACTATTACAGCTACCAGAAAGGGGGTAGCAGCAAGGTTGAGCGACGACAGGCAACCGTATTCTTCCGTGACGGCAAGGTCAGCCGGGTCAGCAAGCAGGAATTCAGGGATAAGACGACCCGGAACGGTACCGAGCCTGACCAGGACTAGGCCAAATCTGCCATTCTGTTTGTTTCAGACGATCTCAGGCGGTCCTGGCAACACTGACCTTGCCGGAAACGGGCAGGCTGACGGTAAAGCAGGAACCCTTCCCTTCCTCGCTGACCCAGTTGAGAGATCCATGATGAAGATCCAGGAGCTGCTTGCATAACGGCAAGCCAATACCGGTGCCGCCGTATTCACGGGACTCGCGGCTGTCGAGCTGCCGAAAAGACCGAAGCATGTCACGATCGCTGCCTGCTGCAATACCGATCCCGGTATCCGAAATGCTGATCCTTACCACTTCTTCTGTTTTGTCATAACTCATCACAACCCTGATGTCACCTTCGCGGGTAAACTTGATGGCGTTATCAGCCAGGTGGGAAATAACCAGGCGGGTGCGCTCCGAATCAATACTGGCAGACGGCATGTCATCCGGGATTTCCAGCGAAAACCCGAGGCCCTTGCTTTCGGCCCTCGGTCTGAACTCTTCGGCGACTTCCCGGAGCAGCTGAGCGATATCCACATCGCTGATAAACAACTCCAGCTTGTCTGCCTCCAGTTGGCAATGCTCCAGCACCGAGTTCACCGTGAACAGCAACTTGTCAGAATTCTCGCGCAACGCTGACAGGCAATAACCAAAGAATTCATCGTCACTGGTTTCGATTGTTGTCATCATGTCCGCTGATGACTGGATAACAGTCAAAGGGGTTCTCAGTTCATGAGACATGACTTCGAGAAATTGAGACTTGAGGCGATTGCCCTCTTCTGCTTCTTCAAGAGCGACGGACAGCTGGCGCACACGCTTTTCGAGACGCGCTACCAGGCGACGACTGTATTCTGATAACAGGTCGGCTTGCTCTTCGGAATTTACAAACTCGGAGTAGCCTTCCAGGTACATGGCCACCTTGGGCGCAAAGGCAACTGGATCAATGGGCTTGGTAATATAGCCATTACAACCGGCTATCAGGCTGCGTTCGCGATCACCTTCAAGGTCATTACCAGTCACTGCGACTACCGGTATATGTGCAATCATGGGATCGCTCTTGATCAGCGTGGTTGCCTCGTAACCATCCATGCCCGGCATGCTCATGTCCATGATCACCAGGTCAGGCTTGTATTTGCGCGCCATATCGATGCCTTCCAGGCCATCGCCGGCAGCAACCACGCGGTATCCGGCTTTTTTAAGCAAAGCAACAATTAGTTTCTGGTTGACAGGGTTGTCTTCCACACACAAAACCAGCTCAGCCTGGTCGCCCTCAACTGTCATTTCATAAATCCGCGAAGTGCATATTGTTTTTGCATTCTCTGTCGTATCGGAAATCCTAACAGTTTTAGCCGATAACAAGATGCATTTAAAGCGTTGAAAGGCCAGTTGAAAATAATGTTTACTTTTGCTCGCAGCTTTTCGTAAAACCGCGACTTCAGAAATTAAACCGGGGCTATCAGGACCCTCTGGGCAGCTCCGCCCGGCGGCGGCGCGCTTCCTTGGGATCGATAGTTAACGGCCTGTATATCTCAATCCGGTCGCCATCATTCAAAAGCTGCTCAAGCACAGCTTTTTTGCTGAAAATACCCACGCGTACCGACGGCAGGTCTATTTCCGGAAAATCATTCAGCACGCCGGATTCCACTATGGCTTCACGAACACAGGCGCCATCCGGCAAGATAACAGGCTTTAAAAACTGCTTGTCGGGCAAGGCATAGGCAACCTCTACCTGAATTTTGCTCATGATCGCTTTCCGTAAATCTCGTGGGCGCGCTTCTGAAACTGGTCAACCAGGTTGTTGGCGATGGATTCGAATACCGGTCCAAGCGCCATGGATACGAGCATACTGGAAAATTCAAACTCCAGATCCAGCGTCACCTTGCAGGCAGTTTCATCAAGCGCATCAAATGTCCAGTAACCATGCAGCGCCTTGAACGGGCCGTCGACCAGTTGCATCTCCATGACTCTTCCAGGCTGAAGGCGATTGCGCGTGGTAAAGCTCTTGTTGACGCCCTTGTAGGCGATAGCGATGGACGCGGTAACAGACTCGCCTGATTTCTCAATAATATTCGTACCACCACACCAGGGAAGAAATTTCGGATAGGCTTCAATATCAGAAACCAGCTCATACATATCCTGGGCACTGAAAGGCACCAAAGCCGACTTGGTGATTGATGTCATAGGAACAACCTGGGAACAGTAAAAATGATCATCAGCATAAGCAACGGTATAACAAACCGAATACTGCCATACCACATGCGGTAAAGCAGCGGATGATGCAGGCCCAACATCTCCATGCTGATGGTTTTTTCCATTGACCAGCCCGCATACAGGGCCAGCAACAGGCCGGATACGGGCAGCATGTAATGGGATGTCATAATCTGCAAAATATCAAATGCACCCAGGTACTTGTTGATGCCGAAATAGGAAAACTCGAAAGACCAGACATTGAATGACAACAGCGTGACCAGGCCAAGCAACCAGACACCAAGTCCTGCAATAACCGCGGCATTGAACCGGCCGGTATCATGGCACTCGATAAGCCAGACGATGGCCGGCTCAACCAGGGCAATGGATGACAGCCAGGCGATGATTACCAGCATGACAAACAACAGCGGCATCACGATATAACCAAAGCGCAGGTTGTCCAATGCCAGCGGCAAGGTCTGAAACACCAGGGTTGGTCCGCTGGATATGCTTTGTTGGCCGGCGATCAGCAAGCCATAGACAATGATTGCCGCAATAATGGCTACAGCCAGATCAATCAGGATAATCATGATACTGCTGCGCGTAATATCACACTCTTCCCGTATATAGGTGCCGTACATCATGATAACGCCATAGCCAAGACCGAGACTGAAAAACGCGTGGCCAATGGCCATCATTGCCGATGTCCAGGTAAATGCTTCGACGTCCATGGCAAAAATCCTGGTTGCGGCCTGGGCAATGGTGTTGAAGTTTGCCGTGTAGGCAAGCAGTGCCAACAGCAATACGAACAACAATGGCACCAGCACCCGGACGGCTTTTTCAAACCCGCGCTGTAATCCGCGCGCGGCTACAACGGTTGTCATAATGACAAACAGGCTGTGCCAGAACAGTTGTTTTTCCGGGTCACTGACAAACCCGGAAAACTGGGCACTCATGCCATCAGCGGTAAGATCCTGGAACATGCCCAGCGAGCTGCGTACGACGTAGGCCAGCAACCAGCCGGCAATAACACTCAGGTAGGAAAGAACAATAAAACCGGCAAAAGTCTTGATGGAGCCAAGCACGACCCAGTTTGGATCGCCATGAGTCTTGTCCACCAGCGCGCGCACGGTCTGGATCGGTGAACCGCGGCCAAGACGGCCAACGGCGAATTCAGTCATCATCAGCGGCAAGCCAATGACCAGCACCGCCAATACATACACCAGCAGGAATAACCCGCCGCCATGCTCACCCACGAGATAGGGAAACTGCCAGATATTATTGAGACCAATGACGGCACCGGCGCCGGCCATGACAAACAGGCGATTGGACGACCAGCGGATACCATAATCGCGCAAGGCCATATCTTCCTGAACCGGTTTTTGCTGATTCTCCGCCAAACTGCACCTGCCATTATTGCCGGGTTCGGTCCCGGCTTTATCGTTGTCGGGTGACAATGAAACAATACTATTATATAACCCAGACCCCGGCATCATGCCGGGAAACGGAAAATATCACAAAACAGCTATCGCCATGGGCAAGAGCAAAAAGGATAAATCCCCCAGCAGCACCATCGCGCTCAATAAAAAAGCGCGTCATGACTACTTCCTGGAAGACCGGCTCGAGGCCGGTATCGCCCTGGAAGGCTGGGAAGTCAAAAGCCTGCGTTCCGGTCGCGTCAACCTGCAGGAGGGTTACGTGCGCCTGGAAAACGGCGAAATCTGGCTGCTCGGCGTACTGATCACACCCCTGGCTACGGCCAGCACCCACATCAACCCCAACCCCACCCGGCCCCGGAAATTGCTGCTTAATCGCCACGAAATCAACAAGTTGATTGGCGCTACCGAGCGCAAGGGCTACACGGTCGTGCCCACGGCCATGTACTGGTCCAAGGGTCGCGCCAAGCTGGAAATCGCCCTGGCCAAGGGCAAGCAGGCCCACGACAAGCGCGCCAGCATCAAGGATCGGGAAAACAAGCGCGAAGTCGCCCGGGCCATGAAAAAAGGCTGAACATTACCCTTTTCCCCGGCATCGGCGTTATACTCAGCCACAGCCAAGCGCTTGTGCAGTACATGGGGGCGACCTGGCTTCGACGTGGGTTACAAAACCTGCGGTGCATGCCGAGTGGCAGAAACTCGCTAATCAGCTGCAAAACTTATAGTTGCCAACGAAGACAACTACGCACTCGCTGCCTAAACCCCAGTAGGGTGCCCTCTCACTGCTGTTTGCCTGTGGGCGCAGGTTCGAGGGGTCATCGCACACAGGCTCGTGATGAAACACGTCCGGGGTGGATTCACTAAAACTTAACGGAATCGCTATCGGTCTTCCCTGCCCGTCGGGTAGCCGCTAGTTAAACTCAAAGACTGGGCTAAGCATGTAGAGCCAATGGCGGAGAGCTTGCGGACGCGGGTTCGATTAAGACAATGGTCGCCATGGAGAGTGATCTCCATTGGAAAAAGAGGGCTCATACGGTGAACGCTAAGGAACCCGGTGAGCTCTGAAGACCCATCAAGTGGATGATTGCAAGACGAAAAGAAACGAAAACGCGGAGTTTACATTTTCGTAAATGAGCAGTTTGAGTTTCTTTTCAACACAGCAAGCGCCACTTCAGGGGTCCTTCAGAGATTACCGATCTAGGCCAACGCCGTACGGTGAAGGGGAAACCCATAAGCCGTCTAGAGACTCATAGGCTGCTAAGGTAACGGCCCAAAAGGCTGGAACTATGCAGCACTAGGGTGAGTCGTATTCTGACTCACAACACGCCCTCCCCTGCAGTGACTTGCAGGTGAAGGAATAGTCCAGGCCTGGATGAAAATTCAGGAATCACTGTCCCGCCGCCTCCACCAACTTAAAGGGCTGCCGAAAGGCAGCCCTTTTCTTTTTTGACCCACCTGGTTATTACGTTATATTGGTAGCAGATTCATATCGTCAAGGATGGCAACTATGGACATCAATATACTTACCCCTGTTAATGCTGCCTACATTGCCGGACTTATTGATGGCGAAGGCACCGTAACACTCACCAGAAAGCATAAAGATGAACACCGCCACCTCGCCGTCAGTATCAGCAATACTGAACTCCAGTTACTTGAATTTACCAAACAGGCCATAGGTGCCGGCAAGATTACGCGCAAACGTACAACCTCCCCAAACCATACACCGAGCTATACCTACGCCATATACAACCGCCAGGCCTTGTTGCTGATCGCGCAACTGCAACCGTATATGCTGTCGTACAAAATAAGGCGGGTTAATCTCATCCTGGAGAAATACATCGAACTGACACCAAGAAACGGCAAGTACTCAAAGGAAACCGCGGCCGAACGCCGGATGTTTGAAAATGCTGTGCTGACGATAAAGCCGTAAGATATATCAAGACTGCAATACCAAGCATTTCATTAGAACTGTTCATCTTGAGACTGACTTAGAACTTGCCCACCAGGTTCACAAACCAGTCCTGGCTGTCGTAGTCGAGTTCACAATATCGGAACGCTCACGGCTGCACGCCTTCCCCAGCAACGAAGTCCGAGACCATCGATGAAACGAGATTCAAATTCTAGTTAGCAGGATTACCACGTTGCAGAAATTCCCTGAACTCGGGCGATATTCTTTCGTCAAGCATCAGGTTATGCCAGAAGGTACGCGCAACACTCCTGATACCTGCAACAGCTTTGTCATCCAGGCTGGTTACAGGCAATGCTTCCGGCGCAACAAACTCGTAAGGCAATACCTCGCCACCCCGGGGCGCAAAGCCCATGGAACACATGTCGTACACGGGCAATAACCTGAACATACTGCCATCTATACCCAGGCTGAGATTACCCAGGTGCATGTCCGTATTATTGATTAACTTGCCGAACACCCACATCATCTCGGCCTCATAAACATACCGGCTGCTGACCATGCCCTTTTGCTCAAGCGCGTGCATCGCACGCGGCCAGTTACTGCCAATACCGGTAAACTCGGCATCAACACACTGCAAGGACAGCATGGGCATGCGGCCATACTTGCCTTGCCGATCAAATCGCTGTGACTCCAGGAACAAGCGATCACCCACTTCCAGCAAGCGCGCATCGGCCACAGAAACGCCGCATTGACGCATGGCTTCCAGCGCATGATGTTCGGTGACCAGGATATCCCGCCATCGGCGCGCAACCGGATCATTCCCCGGTGGTGAAAACTTTACGATCATGTGTGCACGACTCTCGGCACTGTACGCGGTGAACTTCGGCTGCTCACCACCGGCTGAAGAGCCCGGCACGGCTCCACCCATCACCGCATCTGCCAACGCCGGGAAATCGGCAACGCCAACCGCTTGCGGCTCACGCCTGATGCGCAGATGGGCCTGTGCACCAAAAGCAAGGTTACCCGGCAGGTCATCACCATTGGATACCAGGTAACGACCAATATGATCGGTATTCCAATGGCGTGGGTCTTCAGGGAAATCCGGTGAGCGCAATGCCATCTCAAGCGCGATTTGCTTGCCAAGAAACCCTTGTGGCGCCATATCGGCCAGGAAATACGGCAGATCATCGTAGACACCATGTCCGGTTTCGCCCAGCAACACCGGCGGCATACCGGCAAGCGGTTCGACGAAATAGCCGCCGTGAGCCAACGGCCGCAAGTATGCCACGACAGCATTATTGCCATCGGCGTCAACCATATAGACAGGCAACCGGTCATCACCGCCAAACGCGTTGCGGGCCAATGCATAGCGCGGCGCCCTGCCCCCGGGCAACCGGACAACGCTGTCGCCCAGGGCGCGAAGCTGACGCGACACCCCGGCTTGGCTGATGTCAGCCTCAATTTGCAGGGCTTTCGACGTCGCCGGCCCGCGCCGCAGAATGTCTCGAATAGATAACGCCATAAAACTGGCCCCAATTGACTGATATTGTGAATAGATATATCAAGCCAGAATATAGTATTTTATATTGTTATTACAATAGCTTAGTGTATTTTTTAGAAAACTATTGACTTACTTAATGAATAGCCTAATCAAGCAAGGATGGCGTGCTCGTGGCAAGGGGTCGACGGCAAGGGGTCAGACCTATGTAACCCATTGATACTAAGTATGTTTTATCGAAATAACCGGCCTATTCCACTCTTAGAGCGACCATTTAGAGGGCAAAATGGATGATCTAACAGATTGGAAGCATATCCGGCCCAGGCTTCGTGTTTTCCAAACCCGGCCTACAGAAAGCCGCCATTACTTTCTTAAACCGGGCTTTTCGGATCCGGCAACAGGCGTCTAGGGCCAGAAACAGGGGAAATTTAACGACTCAATGCTTTGTTATTAACGGGTTAGGTAGGTCCGACCCTGCACAGACTGCTTGTTATCAGAGGGTAAGGCAGGTCCGGCGCTGTGCCCATGCCCCCAGGACAACACGGCATTTCGTTAGAGCCTGCTTTTTGGGTCAAAAAAGAGGTGTCTAGGGCCTAAAACTGGGTAATTTTGGGGACGTAATGCTTTGTTATTAACGGGTTAGGTAGGTCCGACCCTGCACAGAGTCCAAGATGCCGGGACAGTATTACCCCAGCTAGGCTTAAGCAGCTCTGCGTTGCAGGAAATACAACAGGGGTTAAGTACAGGAAGGCACATCGTTGCTCATCAGAACCAGATAAATGTGGGGGGCTGGAGAGGAGAAGGTTATATAATCTATAGCCCATCCGATGGTAACGGTGCCTGGAAGATCTCTGGTGGAAGCAATGGAGGAGAGGCGGAGGATCAGGAATTGCGTAAAATGGCAATTACCGTGGAAGGCGGGATGTCGGACGCTATCAATTTTTTCCATAAAATCGACGGCGCTCCCAAAATTGCCAAGCTGTTTAACAGCGTAATAAGTAAAATGCTGGGATTAATGTCTGCGTTATATGGTTTTTTTGATATGAGCCAGGAATGTCATTGGATGTTGGCTGCGGCATTTGCATTTTTTGCTTATCAATTTGCTGCTACAGTTGTATTTGAGGCGACACTTGCCGCTGCGCCTTTGGCGGCGCTGGGGCCACTCGGCGCAGTAATTCTAGTATCAATATTATTTGCATCGTTGGCTTTTATTGTATCGCAAATATTGGAGTGGATAAGAGAAAAGACTGCAGAATTGTTATGCAAAGGATAGATATGATTGATAGTAAATTTGATGTTTATCATTTTAGTATGACAAACAAGTTGTTCATAATTCTCGTGATTTTAGAGGTAATGTTTTTCTGGGGTATAAATAAAGAGTATAGTGGGAGTTATCTATCAATGATGCAAAAGGTATCATCTAATATCGGCATAATAATAACTCCAATAGGTTTTTTATATTTGCTTGTTAGAAAAATTCGAACCGGCGATTTTGTTATAAACCAGAAAGGAGTTATCGACGAGGCATCTGATGTACGAATAGGATTCATTCCATGGGAGCATATAGAAAGAATCTGTGTATCTCATTCCGCGCCTTATTTTATGAAACATTTCAGGTTATTTC